>JAYSXP010000571.1:0-9109 GCA_043717125.1 Polyangiaceae bacterium
ACTTTGAGGGGAGGTCACTCGGTCGACTCCGTCAGGATGCCTTCAAAGCAACCCAAGTGCCATGGGGAAACGGGCCGCCGCGCGGCATGTTGACGGGGATTTAATGGGTAATCCTCACGGCCGAGCTCGAGGCTGTGTCCTCGCGTTCACGACGGCCCGACAACCGGCGTCCGTGTGGGGAACGATGTACGCCACGGTCGTAGGCGCGCCCCGAGAAGGCCTGGCCCCGGCAACTATGGCCTCCGGTCGATCCAAGATCACCCCCTGGCGCTCGGCGTTTTTCGGTGATTCGCGCGGATTGCGAACCCCGTCGCGGGCGGCACGGGGGGTGCTTTCGTGGTCAGTGCCTGCTGGAGGTTGATGAGGGGCCCGCGGGAGCGCCGCGTGGCGTGACGCCTTCACGCCTCAGACTCGCGGTTGGTCGCGTTGTCGCCGGAGAGCTCTGCCTCCCGCGCGCCGGCCAACGCCCGACACAATTTCATTCTGGAGGATTTCAATGTCGTTCCGTAACCGTTGCATGGTGCTCGTGACGTGCCTCGCCGTCACCGCGGGTTCGGGCATCGGCTGCGCGGCCCCTGCGCCGCCGGCGAGCCCGACCACTGCGAAGGTCGTGACAGGCGTGGTCATGCACGCGAAGGCCTCCTCCGCGACGCAGAAGAAGCTCGGCATCACGCGCTGGCACGGCATCGTCGAGCAGAAGACCGGCGCAATCGTCATGGATGGCTCGGACGCCAAGGGCAAGGTTCGCTTCGTCACGGCGATCCGCGTCGACAAGACGACGAATGTCTTCCACCTCGACATGCACGCGCCGTCGAAGGGCTCGCTCGCCGTCGATCTCGAGACCGGCAAGGTCATCTCGAACAGCATCTCCCAGGACCAGCTGAAGAGCTTCGCCACGTTGATGAACGCGGACTGGGAGCAGCACCTCGCGCAGACGCAGTATGGCGTGTGGGGTTACGTCTCGGCGGGCCTCTCCGTCGTCGGTGTCGCGGCAGGCGTCGTCGCCGCGGTCGCTGCCGCCCCCGCGGTGATTACCGGCGCGATCGTGGTAGGCGTCGTCGCCGGCGTCGGCGCAGCCGCCACGGCCATCGCCGAGACGTACAACAACGACAAGGACACAGCGGCGCTGCAGTCCGATGTGAAGCAGCTCCAGCAGGACATCAAGGACATCAAGGACGCGCAGGCGCCGAAGACGGATCCCGCGAAGGATCCGTCGGCCGATCCGGCGAAGGTTCCGTCGGCCGATCCGGCGAAGGATCCGTCGGACCCCGCGTCGTCGTCCTCCGATCCGGCACAGGCCACCAGCCTGCCGTCGAGCGATACCGGCGGCGACCTCGACAAGGGCGGCGGCCTCGATACTGCACCGCCCACGGGCAGCACGGGCAGCGACACGGGCAGCACCGAAACGGGCAGCACGGGCGGCGGCGGTGACGTCAGCGGTGCTGGCGGCGATACCGGCGGCGGTGAGTTCGCGGTCGGCACGTGCCGCAAGGCGGCGACCAGCAAGACCACGAAGGTTCGTGCCTGCACGCACTACTGAGACCCGAGCCCCTTCGATGATCGATCCGTGGCCTCGCCCCGTCCTGATGCTCGTCCTCGCCATCGTGGCGGCGTGCTCGGCCTGCGCGGCACCGGTCGAGCCCGCGTCGATCTCCCTGAATGAGACGACCGGGACGACGCGCCAGGCGATCGTCGACGGGGACGACGACGACGGCGACAGGGCCGTGGTCGCGCTCCTCCAGAACGGAAAGGTCTACTGCACGGGCGTCCTCATCACGGACAACGTGGTCGCGACCGCGGCTCACTGCGTCACCCCGAGCCCGCCCGAGCAGATCTACTTTGGCTCCGACCCGCGGACGAAGAAGGGCACCTTCATCGCGGTGACGACCACGCGCATCCACCCCCAGTTCGACGAGGACTCGCTCGAGAACGACGTTGCCGTGGTGGGCCTCGCCGCCACGGCTCCGGTCGCTCCGCTCCACATCGTCACCACGGAGTTCGACCCATCCTTCGTCGGTCGCGAGATTCGCCTCATCGGCTTCGGCGCCACCGGGCCGGACGCCACGACCGACCTGCGGAAGCGCAGCGGAACGACCTCGATCACCTCTTACACCGACGACGACTTTCGCTTCCGTCCTGCGCCTTCGCAGACGTGCCTCGGTGACTCCGGCGGTCCGGCGCTCGCGAAGGTCGGTGACCACGAGGCCGTCATCGGGCTCACGTCGTCCGGGGACTCGAACTGCATGACGTATGGCCGCCACATGCGGATCGGCCGCTACCTGCCGTTCCTCCAAAACTACGCGAAGGCCTACTCGATCCCGACCGGCCCCTCGTCCGTCGACAACTCCGGCTGCTCGACCTCGGGAGGCCTTCCCAAGCGCGGCTCGTCGTCCGTGGCGGCTCTGCTCCTCACGCTCGCATGCGTCGCGGTCGGCCGGTCACGCGCGAGGCGTCGAAGCACGAGCTGAAGGCTCGTCCCCGCGCTCCGGCTCGTGTAAAGAGCGCACGTGGCAACGGTCCGTCTCAAGCCTGGTCACGTCCAGCCCGTCTGGGCCGGGCATCCGTGGGTCTACGCACAGGCCATCGAGCGCGTAGAGGGCGGAGCCACGCGTGGTGACGAGGTCACCGTGGTCGATCCGCGCGGGAATTTCCTCGGTCGCGGCTTCTACTCGCCGGGCTCGGCGATCCCCGTGCGCATCCTCGTTCGCGACGAGGCGACGCCCATCGACACCGCGCTCTTCCGGACCAAGTTCGAGCGCGCCCTCGCGCTCAGGAAGCAGATGGGGCTCGGCAGCTCACCCGAGACGACCGGCTATCGCGTCGTGCATGCCGAGGGCGACGGTGTCCCCGGCTTGATCGTCGACCGCTTCGGCGACGTGCTCGTCGTCCAGATCCTCACGCTCGGCATGAAGGATCGCGAGGCGATGATCCTCGAGGCGCTCGGCGAGGTGTTCGCGCCGAAGGCGATCATCGACCGCACGCCTCCCGGCGCCGCAAAGACCGAGGGCTTCACCGAGGGCAAGGGCGTCGTGCGCGGCACCGCTCCTCCGGCGATCACCTTCAAGGAGCGCGGTATCTCGTGGTCGCTTCCGAGCGACGTCGGCCAGAAGACGGGCTTCTACTTCGATCAGCGCGATCTCCGCGGCCGCGTCGAGTCGCTCTCCGCCGGCAAGCGCGTGCTCGATGCCTACTCGTACATCGGCGCGTTCGGCCTCGCGGCGGCGCGCGGCGGCGCTAGCGAGGTCGTGTGCGTCGACGAGAGCGCCGTCGCCGTCGAGGTCGGCGCCGAGCAGGCACGCGCCAACGGCTTCGAGAAGATCGTGAGCTTCCAGCGCGGCGATGCGCGGCGGACGATGCAAGAGGCCCACGGGAGCTTCGACGTCACCATCGTCGACCCGCCGCGCCTCGCGCCGACGCGCGGCGCACGCGAGCAGGCGCTCGTCATGTACGCGAAGCTCGCCGAGCTCGGCTGCCGCGCGACGAAGCCGGGCGGCCTGGTCGTCGTCTGCTCGTGCTCGGCCGCGGTCGATCTCTTCGCGTTGACGCGCGCGCTGGCGACCGGCGCCATCCGCGCGAACGTTCACGCTACGATCGTCGAGCGTGCGTTCCAAGGCGTCGACCACCCGGTGCCCGCCGCATTCAGCGAAGGCCTCTACTTGAAGGCCATCGTCGCGCGCGTAGACAAGCGATGAGAGCGCTCTCGATGCTGCCGCCCGGCGACGCGCGCGGCCTCGTCGGGCTGCTCTTCGACCTCGACGACACCGTGCTGTCCCACGGTGTCCTCACGCGCGAGGCCTACGAGGCGATCTGGTCGCTGCACGACGCAGGGCTGCGTCTCGTCGCGGTCACGGGGCGGCCCAGCGGATGGGGCGAGGTCATCGCGCGTCAGTGGCCGATCGACGGCGCCGTCACCGAGAACGGCGCCGTGCACGTAGTGCGCGAAGGCAAGGGCGTCGCACTCCAGTTCGACGGCGAAGCGAGCGAGGTCGCCGACCGCCGCGCGCGCCTCGAACGGCTCGTCGAGACGGTGGCGAAGGCGATGCCCCAGGTGAAGCTCGCAGACGACGTGCATGCGCGTCGCTCCGACGTCGCCTGGGACATCGGAGAGCGCGAGCGCCTCGAGCCGAGCGCGGTCGAGGAGCTCGCCGCGCTCGTGGTCGTTGGCGGCGCACGCACGACGCGCTCGTCCGTGCACCTGCACGCGAGCTTCGAACGAGACGACAAGGCGAGCGGCGCGATCCGCTTCGTGAGGAACCGCTTCGGCGATGACGCGGGCGCCGCGCTCCATCGCTGGGCGTTCGTCGGCGACAGCGGCAACGACGCTGCGTGCTTCGCCGCGTTCAAGACCACGTTCGGCGTCGAGAACGTTCGCGCCTACGCGCGCACGATCAGCGTGCCTCCGCGATGGATCGCGCCCTCGAAGCGCGGCGCCGGCTTCGCGGAGATCGCGAAGGCGATCGTCTCGTCGCGCTGGTGAGTTACGGAGTGCAGGGCAGCAGGTCGCGCGGCTGGATCGACTCCCCATCCTCCGTCGTTCGCATCTGCAGCTTTCCTCGACTGGTACCTCCAGATTGTCGGATCTGGATCTTTGGTACAGACCAGCTCCCTGGCACGATGACCTCATGCACGTGCCAGGTTTCACCAGCGCCGCTCGTCGAGTAACCTCCTCGCCCACCATGTCCACGAGCGCAGAGCTCCTCGCGATCGCCGCCAAACGCCTCTATCCGAACTACAAGCCCGCGGCGATGGTCCTCGCCCGCGGCCGCGGCTGCGAGCTCTTCGACGTCGACGGTCGCCGCTGGCTCGATCTCTGCGCCGGCGTTGCCGTTTGCTCGGTCGGCCATGCGCACCCAAAACACGTGAAGGCGATCTCCGAGCAGGCTGCGCGCCTGATGCACGTGTCGAACTACTTCTTCAACGAGGAGAACATCCGCCTCGCCGACGAACTCTGCGAGAAGAGCGGCATGGCCCGCGCGATGTTCTGCAACTCGGGCGCGGAGGCCAACGAGGCGCTCTTCAAGCTCGCGCGCCGGCACGCCTTCGCCAAGGGCGAGCAACGAACGAAGATCGTCGCCTTCCACAATGCGTTCCACGGTCGCACGATGGGTGCGCTCTCGATGACGGGCTCGCCGAAGTACCGCGAGGGCTTCGGTGAGGTCGCCGGTGTCGTCCACGTGGCCTACGGCGATCTCGACGCCGTGAAGGCGCAGATGGGCAAGGACGTGGCGGCCGTGATCGTCGAGCCGGTCCAGGGTGAGGGCGGCGTGATCCCGGCGCCTGCCGGATTCCTCGAAGGTCTGCGTGCGCTCTGCGACGAGCACGGAGCGCTCCTCCTCATGGACGAGGTGCAGACCGGCATCGGTCGTCTCGGACGCTGGTTCGGCTTCCAGGACACGGGAGCTATGCCGGATGCCATCTCGCTGGCGAAGGGCCTCGGCGGCGGCTTCCCCGTCGGTGCGATGCTCACGACGGAGGCCCTTGCCGGCGCGCTCCCGCCCGGGACCCACGGATCCACCTTCGGCGGCAACCCGCTCGCGAGCGCTGCGGCGCGTAGCGTCCTGTCCATCCTCGAGGAGGAGGGGCTCGTTCGTGCGGCGAAGGAGAAGGGCGAGCGGCTCTCCGCGATGCTCACGGCGCTCACCAAGGAGCTTCCCTCGGTCTGCGAAGGGGAGCGTGGCGAAGGGCTTCTGCGCGGCCTCGTGCTGAAAGAAGGCTTCGTCGTCCGCGACATCCTCCCCAAGCTCGCCGACGCCGGCGTGCTCCTCACGGCGGCCGGCGAGCGCGTGCTTCGGTTCTCGCCGCCCCTCGTCGTCACGGAGGGCGAGCTCGCCGAGGGCGTCTCTGCAGTGCAAAAGGTGCTCTCGGGGCTCCTGAAGTAGCCAAAACACCGTCATTTCTGGCACCGGGCTTGACTCGGCGGGGCATGAAGGCCACGGAAGCTCCGCTCGATGGACGCTTCTCGCCGGCCACCGCCTTCGTCTGCCTCGGGGAAGGTCGAGTGCCCTGGGTGTGGCAAGGCGATCGATCCGCTGCGCGCGGGGCAGGTGGCGATCCTCGAGGGGAGCTTCCGCTACTTCTGCGGGCCGGAATGCAAAATGGCCTTCGTCGACGTGGCTTCGAAGCGGCCGAGCCTCGAGGCGCTCACCGCGGATCCGGGGCCGGTCGGCGCGACGAGCGCGGCGCGCCCGATCGACCGCGAGGAAGAGACGCGATCCGTGACGTCGGGCGTGCGAGCGCATGATGTCGACGCCGACGTGGTCGGCTCGCCGCACTTCCCCGAGCCCGCGCGGCTCGAGGACGAGGACGAGGAGGAGCAGGAGGGCCACGGCGAACCCGACGAGGTGCCCTCGACCTTGCGCTCCAAGGCGCTTCGGGCCGAGGCCGAGGCCGACGCCAAGGTCGTCGCGGACGTGCCGCCCGAGCATGCGACAACGAGCGACGAGAGCGAGCCGGAGGAGATCCCCGCGTCGTCGCGTCGCGAGGCGGTGCCTGCGTTCACGACCTCGCGGCTCGTCGCCCATGTCGTCAACGCTGCGCCCTACGTCGGAATCGTGCTCGGGCTCCTCTCTGTCGTCGTCTCGCTTGCCGGTGAGGGGGGCTCGTCGCTCAGGCTCCCGTGCGCGCTCGCCGCCGCGGCTATCCTCGTCGCCCACTCCGGTCTCGGTCACCGCGAGCCGAGCGATCTCGCACCCTGGTTCGTCTCCGGCCCGGTCGTCCTCGCGGCGTGCGGTGCCGTCCTCTCGGTCTCGCAACACGACGTGCGCGCCGAATCGCACGCTGCGTATGTAGGTCTCGCGGCCGCGTGCGCGCTTGTCGTCAACCTGATCGTGACTCGTTCGCGGCGCGACATCGGCGAAGCGCGAGCGCGAATCGCCTCGACGCTCGCCGTCCGGGTGCGCGTGGTGAGTGGCGACAGCACGACCGAGCTCCCGGCGGCGCAGGTCAAGCCGGGCGAGCAGGTCGTCGTCGAGGCGGGCGAGGTCGTTGGCGTCGACGGCATCATCGCGGCCGGCGACGCGGAGGTCGCGCCCTGGATGGACTCACCGGTCGTCCTCACGAAGCGCGAAGGCGACGCGCTCGTCGCCGGCGGGACGGTGATCTCCGGTCGCCTGCGTGTGACGGCGACGTTTGCCGGGGCCGACCGCGCGTGGCTCAAGCTCGGCCAATCGCCCTCGGCGCGCATCGACGTGGCGGCTCCGCTCCTCGTGGTGGCGCGTCGCACGGTCGAGCGCGGCGCGCCGATCGCAGCGCTGCTGGACGGCGGCGCGACGTACGCCATGAACGGTGGCTGGCCGGAGGTGGTGATCGCGGCGAGCGCCGGTGCCTACGCCGCAGCCGGGTTCGCGGCCGTCGCCGCGGCGGCGATCGCCCATGCCCGCGGGCACCTCGCCGCGCAGCGTCGAGGGATCGTTTACAAGGACGCCGACGCGTTCGACACGGCCGCGCGTGCCGACGTCGCGGTTGTCTGTTCACGCGGAACCATTCTCCTCGGTGAGCCCGAGATTGTCGCGGTCGAGGCGGTTACCGGAAGGAACGGCGAGAGCGGCGACACGACGCCCCCCGAGGAGACAGCACGCGTGCTCGCGCTCGCGGCCGGCGCGGAAATGGCCTCGACCGACGCATTTGCGGCCGCGATCCTCCGCGCGGCGCGTGCGCGCGGCGTGCGGCCCGAGAGCGTGCGCTCTGCACTCGCGCACTCGGGCCTCGGCGTGACCGCGCTAGCTCCCAACGGCGACAAGGTCATCGTGGGCAGTCGGGCGTTCCTCCTCAAGGAGAAGGTGAGCGTCGCGATCGCCGATGCTCGCGCCACCGCGCTAGAGGCCCAGGGACGAAGCGTTCTGCTCGTCGCGCTCGGCGATCGTTTGATCGGACTGCTCGCCCTCCAGGACGGGCTTCGTCCTGGAGCCCGCGCCGCCGTGCAAAGGCTGCATGATGCACGCATCGAACCCGTGCTGCTGAGCGGCGAGGCGCGCGATACGTGCGAGACCATCGCGCGCTCGCTCGACATCGAGCACGTTCGCCCCGAGATCCTTCCCGTCGACCGAGGCGCCGAGGTCCGCGCGCTCGCCGACGGTGGTCGCGTCGTCGCGGCCATCGGTCATCCTTCGTCCGACGACGGCGCGCTCGGAGCCGCGGATGTCGCTGTTGCGATGACCGCGGCCGGCGCTGCACCGAGCGAGTGGGGCATCGCGCTAGCTTCCGACGACGTGCGTGATGCCGCGCTCGCTCTCACCGTCCCACGCGCCTGCCGCGAGCGCGCGAAGGTCGCCGTTCTGGTCGGAGCGGCCGCCCAGGGAGTGTCTCTGTTGGGAATCGCGTTCGGAGTCGCGCCGCCGGCGATTTCTCCAATTGCGGCTGTGCTTGCGGCCGCCATCGTGCTCGCCCTGGTACGCGAACCGACCACTCTCACCCCTATGCGCTGACGTCTCGCCCACGGTTGGCGCAAGGGCCCCCTCGGATCGTCCGCACTTATTGGCATGCGACCCGTCCGCGCTGGACCACACCCGAGGCGGTGCACCGACGTCTGAGGGCCTGAACTCGCCCTTCAGGAAACCAGGCCGAGCGGTCCGGCGCCAGCCTGGTCCGGCCTCTCGGCACCATCTCGTGCCCAATTACTATGTCCTCCTCGCGCGCGGGCCGATATCCTCGGAGGTGAGCTCCCCAGGCTCGCTTGAGTGTTCGGGTTTCCCCTCGGCTTCCGGTTTTCGGTAGCCGCGGCACCCGAGGACTCTCGATCGCCTCCGGAGTCAGGAGTCGTCCGTGGGGACGGACGTGAGTGCGCTGTGGCCGACCTGCTGAAGTCCTCCAAAGCCGGTGATGAGCAAGGACCTACCGCCAGGGTGGGGTCCGTCATCAAGGGCAAGTGGACGGTCGAAGGCCTTCTGGGCGTCGGCGGTATGGCCGCGGTGTACGCGGCGTCTCACCGCAACGGGCAGAAGGCCGCCCTGAAAATCCTTCACGCCGACTTCGCGCGCGAAAAGACGATCTGCGAACGCTTCCTTCGTGAGGCCTACGTCTCGAACAAGGTCAATCACTCGGCGACCGTCCAGGTCCTCGACGACGACATGACCGAGCAGGGCGAGCCGTTCCTCATCATGGAGCTGCTCCT
>JAYSXP010000572.1:0-9073 GCA_043717125.1 Polyangiaceae bacterium
CGCCGACCTGGCCAGAAGCGGCGGCGCACGAAACCAATGGGCCGCTCGACGCGGCCCTTCTCGTTGGCCTTCCGGACGTTGCACGCGCGCACCGCGAAGCCGCGAGCACCTGCGTACTCGAGGAACTTCGGATTGAAGACGGTGGCCGTCGCGGTGTGCGAGAGCACGACGGTCTTCATGTTGTCGAAGATGTCGACCAGGGTTGTTCCGGTGTTGAACCGGAGGCATCGCTCCATGCAGCGGAGGAAGGTGCCCATCGTCTGACTGAACGTGAATTCGATGTAGAGCCGGCGCGAATAACAGAGCACGGCCACGAACGCGCTCACGCGACGCGGAACGCCGGGCACCGCGAAGCCGAAGTCGGCCCAGTCCACCTGCATCGCCTCGCCCGGAGGGAAGTCGAGCGTGAGGAATGCCGGGCGCTGGCCGCGCTGGCGAATGCGACGAAGACGATCGCGCAGGATCGTGACGCCGCCGGTGTAGCCGAGAGGTCGCAGCCGCTCGAGCACGGCGGGCGCGAGCATCTCGGGCGTGTCGTCGAGCACGACGCGAATGGCCGCCTCGTAGGGATCGAGGACCGAGCCTCGTGGCTCAAGCGCCGGCTTCGGCGGCGCGCGGTGCCGGCCGAGGATCTTACGGACGGTCTTTCGCGCCATGTGCAGGCGCCTAGCGATCGCGCGCACCGCGACTCCCTCGACTAGACCCAGGCGAAGGACCTCGGCGACACGACTGGAGTGATCGATGTCCTTCATCGCGGCCACACGCGCGGCTTTACGAGCCGCAGCTGCTGTCGCACCTCGCGGAAGTCACCGACGCCGCGGAGACGACGGCGCGCGCGAGGCGGGGGAAGAGCGAAGTCGAAGTGGACGAGCGGGCTCTCCGCCGGCCAGAGATCGTTGCACCATTGCTCGGAGTCGAGCCAGTCGTCGTGGTGGGTGCCCGCAGAAACAACAGCGCAGAGCGGCTCGCCGCTGAAGAGCGCAATCCCCTCGAGCATCGTCAAGAGGGCGCGTGGATGCGGAGGCCGGATAGGAAGGCGCGCCTTGATCAGGTCGTCGCCCTCCGGGCTCGTCACCAGCAGCTTCATGTCCGCGCCGATCCGCAGCGTGGTCGACCAGAGCGACATCGCGATCCTCCATGTCGACGCGCGCATCCTTGGCGGCCACCGACGTCGTCACGATGACGCTTTCCGGCATCGTGGGGAATCCGTGGTGCGTCACTTTCTGCGCCGATAACTTTCCTGATCGCAGAGCGTGCTGCCGCGCAGCATGCTTGCGTGCTCCTCGCCGTGAGCGCTGGTACTTCGCCCCAGAACGCCGTCTCGACTCACGCCGTCTGACGACGCGGCATTCCCCGGCGCAGTAGACCTGGCCGCGATCACATGCTCCGCAAACACCGACCTCGACCCCGCAGCGCGCGCACTGGAAAACGCGGAGTCTGCGATCCGCACCCTTGGAAGTCTCAGGCAACGGAGAACTTGTCCCGCTCATGGCGGTGAAGGATCTTGGTATGCAGAGCTATGGCCAAGATCGGGCGCAATGATCCCTGTCCCTGCGGCAGCGGGAAGAAGCACAAGAAGTGCTGCTCGGCGTCGGGGGCCTCACCCGTGGCGAGCGTGGAGATCGTCCCCGCATCGAGCGCGCCGCATCACCACGCCTGCGACGTTTGCGGCCGCGGCGACGACGACGAGATCGATGAGATCAACGAGCGAGCGGACCACATCCTCGACGAGATCCTCGACGGCCGTGTCGACGACGCAGAGGCCCTCTGCCACGACTTCATCCAAGACTTCCCCGATGATGCCGAAGGCTTCGATCTCCTCTCGATGGTCTTCGAGGAGCGAGGGCAGCGCGAACGGGCACTCGAGCTACTCCGAAAGGCGCTTGGCATCGCCGATGCGAACCCAGAGTACGACGACGAGACTCGACTCTTGATGCGCGAGCGGCTCGAGGAGCTCGAAGCCCCGCCCTGAAATGGCGTCCTCGCTCTGGGGCGGGAACGCGATGCTGATCAGCCGCGGACCCGGGCTCCGGCGATTCCGCTAGAAATGGGACCCGAGGAGCCCGGCGGTGACAAGTCCGCGAGCGGCGAACCAGTTGAGTAGCTCGCGCTGATGGCGCGACGTGCTCGTAACGTACGAGGCCTACGACTTGTCGCCCAGGGCGCACCAGTACGGTGTGCTGTCGCTGAACGTGATCTGCTCGAGCCACGCTGACCGCTAAAGCGCGCCTGCCTCGCGCAGCCACTCGATCTCGTCCCGGATCGTGCGGTCGAGGTCCGACGAGCAGGCGATGCCGAGCTCGCGGCGCGCCTTCGACGGATCGCAGATCGTCGGCGTCAGCGCTTTTTCGATGAGGTCGGCCGAAATGACGGTCTTCACCCCGACCCGGCGGGCCGCGCCTCCGACGACACCGGCCACGCTCTTCAGAACGTACGTTGGGATCCCTCGTGGACGAGGGCGTCCCAGATGCCTCGCGATGATCTCGGCGATCTCGCGCAGCGAAGGCGCGGGATCGTCCGCGACGACGAACACCCCCGTCACGTCACGACGCTCGATCCCCGCGCGGACCGCGCCTGTGACGGTCGACACGTGCACCAGGCTCTTGCGAGTACTGCCGTCGCCCGGAAGGAAGAACCGGCGCCGACGGATGGCGCGGATCATCGTGCGGACGTTGCCCTTGTCGCCACGGCCGTACACGGGGCACAGCCGGAGCACGAGCGGCCGGAGGTCGCCGGAGCGGAGCACGAGCTCTTCACCGCGCGCTTTCGTCACCGCGTAAGGCGCATCGGCGAGGATCAGCGTTTCTTCGTTGATGGTCCCGCGCGGCGCTTCGCCGTAGACCTTGATCGAGCCCATCATGATGACACGCTGGAGGGACGCGTCGCGGGCCGCATCGAGCAGCGCCTGCGTGCCTCCGACATTGAACCGCTCGTACGCCTCGGCGGGCGTGTCGGGACGATGGATGATCGCCGCGCAATGCACCACCCCGGTGCACCCCTCGAGCGCCCGACGCAGGTTCTCGCGCGTCCACGAACCGAGCGTGCGGCGATCGATGGCTCGCGTCGGCACCCCGAGTTCCTGCATCAGGTGGCTCCCGATGAAGCCCGTCGCGCCCGTGATCGCCCACATGCGTGCGCTCCTTATCACGCCTTTGCAAGGAGATCGGCGTACAGGCTCAGCGTCTCCTTCGCGACGATGTCCGCGGAGAACTCGGCGACCGCTCGCGCGCGGCCACGCACCCCCATCCGGTGCCGCAAGTCCGCGTCCGAAACGACGCGCTCGAGGGCGTTCGCGAGGCTCGTGGCATCTCGCGGCGGGACGAGGAGCCCGTTGTCCTCGTGGCGGACGACCTCTCGACAACCCGGCACGTCAGTGGCGACGACGGCGCGTCCGCACGCGACCGCCTCGAGGAGCGCTTTCGGAAGCCCCTCGCCGTACGACGGCAAGCAGACGACATGAGCGCTCGCGATAACGTCGCGCATGTCGTCACGCCACCCGAAGAGCTCGATGATCCCCTCGTCGGCCCAAGCGCGAAGCTGTTCGGGCGGGACCGACGCCGGATTTCCCTCATCCCCCTCTCCGACGAGCGCCATGCGAACCGCGACGCCGCGCCCACGAAGCTGCCTCGCGGCCTCCACGAACTCGCCGACCCCCTTGTCGTAGAGCAGGCGGGCCGGCAGGATCACGAGCGGCGTTCCACTCGGCGCTTCGGTCGGAGTGAAATAGGACGTGTCGACGCCAGCGCCGCGAATGAGCGCGATCCGATCCCGCCTCATCACGCCCCACGACACCCATCGCTCGAGGTCGTCGGGGTTCTGCAGGATCACCCGGCTGTTCGCCGCGTTGAGGAGAAGCTTGAAGGCCGCCATCACGCCTGGGCGAATCGCGCGAGAGAGGAGCTGCTTCGAAAGGAAGACGTACCCCATGCCCGGCATCGCATTCACGACGGCCGGTACGCGCGTGAGCCGCGCGGCGAGAGATCCGTAGACGATCGGCTTGATGGCGACGTGGTGCACGACGTCGGGTCGCAGCTCCCGGTAGAGGCGAACGAGAGCTTTCACCGTCTGGACGTCGGCGAAAGGGTTGCGACCCTGCCGATCGATCCGAATGGGCGTGTAATGGAGCCCCGCGCGCTCGATCGTCTCGCGAAAGCGACCGGGGGGCGTCGCCACGTGCACATCGTAACCGGCCGCCGCGATGCGCGTCGCGAGCGGCAGCCGGTGGCAAGTGAAGTACCAGTCGCTCGCGACGACGAAGAGGACTCGGCGACCGCTTGGCATGTCAGACCACGTCGTGGTCGCAGTAGCTGAGGAGCCAGCCATCCTGCGACAGACCCGGGCCGCCCCGCTCGCGGTCCTTGAAGCAGAAGTGGATACCGTGCGGCATCGCCTTCTTCGGCAAGCGCCAGAACCCCGATGACCGGAGAGCGCGTCGCACGGCGTCGGAGCCGTGCGTGAGCGCCGTCGCCATCGTGCAGCCCTGCGCCTCTAGCGAGGAGAGCGCGTGGCCGACCAGCGCGCGGCCGATCTCGGGACGCGCGGGGTCGAAGAACAGCTCGACGATGTAACCGAAGTACAGCCCGAACTTGGTCTCGGCCTTCGTGACGACGACACCCTCGATCTCGCCCTTTTCGTCCTCGCTGACGAAGAGCGAATAGTCCGCGGGCTTGTCGGCCAAGCGCCAGTTCAGGTATCGAGCGCTCCGCGGGACGGCGTAACGAGCTTCCGCGCTGAAACGATTCCAGAGCTGATCGACGCGCTCGTCGAAGCGCTTCACCTCGTGGATGCGCGGCCCAGCCGCGCGCGCCTTCCGCCGGAACACCGTATCGAAGAGCGGACGAGCCGCCCAAGCGAGCGGCGCGGCCACGAGCTCCGATTTCAGAACCTTCTTGATCGCCGCCTTCGGATCCAGCACGGTGAAGAAGATGGGATTCGGCCCCTCGAGCTTCGTCCACCCGAAGTGCGTCCGGTACGCGTGCAGCGAGTTGTCGTTGAGGAACGTCACGCCGGTGAGGATCTTGTCCTCGTCGAGCTGACGCTCGGCGGCCGCCGCGAGTGACTTCAGGATGCCGCGCTTCTGGAAGTCCGGATGAATCATGCTCTGGATCGAGAGCGCAGCGAGCCCGGGCTTCTTGTTCTTCACGAACGGCAGCGGAATGAGCGAGTAGTGGCCGATGAGCCGACCATCGGACGTCTCGGCGACGTAGACGATCGCTCGCGAGAACGGGTTCTCGGGGAACTGCCAGCGCCAGTGCTCGGCGGACATCGTGCTGTGGAACACGATCTCGAAGAGCTCCAGAATCTTCGGCTCATCCGCCAGCGCGAAGGGCCGGAACGTCACGCTCTGCTGAGTCGGCGGCGCGGCTTCGGGGGAGGAGGCAGCGAGCATGGGGTCGTGTATAGTCCCGCGCCGCGATGAGGGAGAGCATCTTTTCGATCGACGTCGAGGATTGGTTCAACCTCTCCGGGACCAACCACGAGCCCCCGCCGTCGCAGTGGGACCAGCTCGAGAGTCGCATCGAGCGAAACTTCCTCGGGATGCTCGACATCCTCTCCGCGCAGCAGCGCGTCTCGACGTGCTTCTTCGTCGGCTACTTCGCGAAACGGTTTCCGAGCCTCGTCCGCGAGGCGGTCGCGCGCGGCCACGAGGTCGCGTCGCACGGTC
Source organism: Polyangiaceae bacterium (assembly GCA_043717125.1). GTDB lineage: Bacteria > Myxococcota_A > Polyangia > Polyangiales > Polyangiaceae > Labilithrix. The sequence goes on from JAYSXP010000572.1 coordinate 5,666, forward strand.
TCCTTCACCGTCTCGCCTACGAGCTCTCGCCGGACGCATTCTTGGAAGACGCTCGCGATGCACGCGCGTTGCTCGAGGACATCAGCGGCACTGCGGTTCGCGGGTTCCGTGCGCCCGCGTTCTCCGTGACGAGCGCGACTCCGTGGTTCTTCGAGAAGCTCGTCGAGGCCGGGTACACCTACGACTCCTCGGTCTTCCCCGCACCCCATCAGACCGGCGGCCTCGCCACGACCTCCTTCGGCCCGCACGTGATTGCCTGCGCGAACGGCTCGCTCGTGGAGTTCCCGATCACGGCCGTCAAGGTGCTCAATCGTCCGATGTGCTTCTTCGGTGGCGGCTATCTCCGGCTCTTTCCGTATCCGGTGATCCGCGCCATGGGTAAGCGTGCGCTCGCCGAGGAGCGCCCGGTCATCTTCTACGTTCATCCGCGGGAGATCGATCCCGAACAGCCGCGGATGCCGCTGAGTCGCAGGCGTCGGTTCACGTGTTACGTGAACCTCGAGACGACCCGCCCCAAGATGGCTCGCATCCTGGAGGACTTCGACGTCACCTCATTCGCGAAGTACTTGGAGAGGCATCGTCACGCCATCAGCTGATGGCTTCCGCGTGAAATGCTCGATCAGCTCACGCGTCGCATCAGGACGCGCTCAAGGCGCGAGAGCCCCTGGCGGTCGACCCGCCCCTGCTCGCAGCTCCGCGAGCCGCGCGGGCCAGCGCGGGTCCGCGGGGTGTCGCGTCGCGAGGATGCCGTACGCCGCGACTGCATCGGGAAGCACCCCCTGGCGGCTTCCCAGAGCGCCGATGTGCTCGAGAAGGTCGTCGCGATCGGGCGCGACGTCGAGGACTCGCTTGTACATGCGGACGGCACGCACGTAGTGGCCACGGCCCTCTTCCACTCCGGCGGACCAGCTGTAGAGCTCGACGCACTCGGCAGTCGTTCCGCAGCCGCCACGAACGACCTGATCGAGCGCGAGCTCGCCGCGAGCATTCTGGCCGGTGCGGAACGAGAGCGCGATGAGCTCTTTCTGGCACGCCGCACGATCGGTGACGATGTCGACCGCGCGTTCCAGGCCGTCGGCCGCGCGCTCCGCTTCGCCGTTCGCCACGAGCAGGTTTGCGACGAGGATGTGGGACGCGCACTTCTCCGGCTCGCGCTTCGCGAGCAGCTCGGCGTCCGTCAGCCCGTCAGCGATGCAGCTCTTCTCGATGCACCAGGGGGCTTCGCTCGCGGCATCGGCCGCGGCCGTCGTGATGCGCCGACGAAGCGGCCCGGTCGCGGTCGGAGAGCGTCGCTCGATCACGCGATCCAGGATGGTCGCCGTCGACGGAAGGCGGGGCGCGACCGCCACCACCAGCGCTTCCAGCATCTCGATGCCGGTGGTTCCCTCCGGAACCATCTCGAGGGCGCTGTCCGTGTCGACGACCAGACGAGCTCCCTCCTTCGCGATCTGATCGCGAAGGCTCTGGTCGTTCTCGAAGGCGAGCCGGTATTCGAGGCGTGCCTGGGCCGCGTGGCCCGTGGCGGCGAGATTGCGAGCGAGCACGAAGTGCGCGCGTCCGAAGCGAGGGCTCAGCTCGAGAGCGCGCGCGACCCACGCGATCACCGCCGGCTCGTCCGCGGCCTGCGCGCGGACCGCGCCCATGAGCGGGAAGAAAGGCTCGTGGGGATAGCGGAGCATGGCGTCGCGGACGGAGGCGCGGAAGTCCTCGGGCGAGACCGACTTGTCGACGGCCATCGCGCTGAGCGCGCGGCGATCCTCGGCGAGCGAGTGGCCGATGTCTTGCCACGCCCAGACGATCGAGAGCCCCGTGCCGACGACCACCGCCAGCGCAGCGAAGCGCACGGGAGAAGGCGCCTTGCGCTCGGTAGAAGCGGAGCTCGACCTTCGCGACGTCGCGCGCCCGCTCACGACGATCGCGACGCACACCGCGACCAGCGCCACCACGCCAGGAACCTCAAGGTGGAAATCGACGAGATCGTGGAGCGCCACCACCACGATGGCGACCCACACGCCAATGGCGGGATGCACCGCGCGCAGAACGATCTTGGGACGAAGCGCCCAGATCAGAAGAGCCGCGGCGGCCAGCGACGCCGGGACGCCCCACTCGACGAACCACTGGACGATGACGTCCTCGGGATGCGTGAAGGTGTCGTAGACCGCTCCCACGCGGACCGAGGAGAACACCGACTCGAAGGCGCCGCGCCCCGCGCCGAACCACGGCGAGGCCGTGACGAGCGGCACCGACATCTTCGCGATTTCCACCTTGACCAGATCGCGACTGAGAAGACGCTCGCGGGCCACATCGGAGAGCGCGATGCTCACCATGAACGCCGCTGCGGCGGCGCCCCCGGCAAGAACGACAGCATTGGTACGCGCGCGCTCGAAGCGACGCTTCGTGTAGAGGCTCAGCCCGATCGTCAGGACGACACCGACCACCAGCGCGCCGATGGCGCCGCGCGAGCCTTGCCACACGCTCGTCCCAGTGAGAACGAGCGCCGCGCTCGCTGCGAGGGCGCGAGGCATCGCCCGTCGATCGACGAGCGCGCCGAGGGCGACGCACGCGCCGACGTTCAGGTAGGCCGCGAGATGATTCAGATTGAGCAGCGGCGCGAAGTGCCCGGTGCGATAGGCGTAGAGCTCGCGCGGTCGATACACACCGAAGACCTTCTCTGCGCCGACCGCCTGGTGCGCGAGCGCGCTGAACGCCATCACGCAGGTCGAGAAGACGACGAGACGGATGAGGAAGACCTCTCCCGCTTCGAGCGCCGCAACGCGAAGCGCCCCCAGGAACACGCACCCGTAGAAGAACCCGCGGAGCACCTCCACGCGCGTCGCCGCCGGCGCGAGGCTCAGCGAGTGCCACGCCAGAGTCGGCTCGCGCAGCGGGGAAAGCGCGCGGTCCCAGCTGTCGGCGTTCGCTGGCGTCAGCCAGTGGCTCACCCCAGGAGGCAACGGCAGCGCCTGCAGAACCGTCATTCCGAGCAACAGCGCCATTGCAATCAGCACCCATCGGCTCGCTCGCGAGGTGCCACCGTCCGGTTCGATCCACAGCAGCGCGCAGGCGAGGGCCGCGAGCGCACTCATCACGACGAGCACCTCGGTCATGACAGACCCGAGAGCGAGCGCCGATGCGAGAATCACGAGCGCAAGCAGCCACTTTCCAGCCGTCGTCGCCCGGGATTCAGCTCGTGCGGGCGGCATCGCGCAGGATGATAGCCTGCCCACGGCGATACGGTGTGGCTCGGACGACGGCAGCCTCGACCTCCGCGCGCGACGCGTATACCTACGAGCTGCGCCCCGATGAAGACCTTCGCCCTCACCGGTGCCGCCGGGTTCGTCGCCCCCCGGCACCTGCGAGCGATCCGCGACACGGGCAGCCGGCTCGTTGCCGCGCTCGATCCGAACG
>JAYSXP010000573.1:0-9068 GCA_043717125.1 Polyangiaceae bacterium
CGCAAGCGGAGCAGCGCCTCGAGCGCGACGAGCACACTGCCGCCTCCGCCCTGGGCGAGCTTCGCGGCGACGTCCTTCTTCGTGGCGACGCGCACGGCGTCGTAGATGCTGCGCTCCGTCTCGTCGAGCTCGACGTGAAGGACGGCCTCGCTGCGCGGCGGCAATTCTGGGAGCACCTCGCGCTTCATGCGGCGGAGGACGAACGGCCGGATCTTCGAGCGGAGGCGCTTCGCCGCCTGCGGCTCGCCCGAGGCGATCGGTCCGTTGTAGCGCTCCTGGAAGTCGCTTCGCCCGCCGAGGAGCCCCGGATTGGCGAAGTGCATGATGCTCCAGAGCTCCTCGAGGCGGTTCTCGACGGGCGTACCGCTGAGCGCCACGCGGAACTTACCCCGTAGCTGGAACGCGGCGCGTGCGGTCTGGCTCGTCTCGTTCTTGATCGCTTGCGCCTCGTCGAGGACGACGACGTCCCACTCCTCGTCGGCGAGGTGGTCGACGTCGAGGCGGAGCACGGCGTAGGTCGTGAGCGTGACGTCGGCGGTGCGGTCGATCTCGCGCTCGGTGCCGTGATAGATCGCCGTCTTCAGGCCCGGGCGGAAGCGCGCGATCTCCTCCGCCCAGTTGTAGACGACGCTCTTCGGCGACACGACGAGCGTGCGCCCGCGCATCGCGCAGATGGTCTGAAGCGTCTTGCCGAGGCCCATGTCGTCGGCGAGGATCGCGCCCAGCTCGGCATCGCGCAGGAACGAGAGCCAGTCGACGCCGATCTCCTGGTAGTGGCGAAGGCTCGCGTCGAGGTCGGCCGGGAGCTTCACGCGCGGGATGCCGGAAAAGTCCTTCACGAGCGGCGCGAGCTTCTCGACGCTGAGCGGCTTCGGCACGTCCAGCGCCTCGCAGAGCGCGCCGAGATCGGGGAGCGCGGCGGTGGCGAGCTTCTTCGTCGTCGCGTCCCGGGCGGCGAGGAGATCGGCGACGCGATGACCGTGCTGCTCGAGCCAGCCGGCGGGCAGCGGTGCCCAGCCTCCGCCCTCGAGCGGGACGAGATCGAGACCGTCGCGCCACGCGCGGATGACCGTCGCGGCGTCGGCGCGCTTGCGTGAATTGGCGGGCGCGTCCGCCTCGTCGGCGTGCTCGAACACGACGTCGAAGGTGCCCTCCTCGCTCATCACGAGGCGCGGGAGGAGGGGCTTGCCCTCGAAGACCGCGCCGTCCTCGTCGTCGCCGGCGCGCTTCTGCCATCCGCGAAGCTTGCCCGCGAACTTCGTCGCGTCGTTGCCGTCGAAGTCGACGCGGCGACCGGGGACCATGTCGAGCTCGGCGCGCAGGCGCTGAACGAGCTGGCGCTCCTCGTCCTTACGGCGGAGGGGGACCTGCTTGGCCTTGCCGATCGCGATGACGTCGTCGCCGTCGATGCGCGCGATCGGCGGGTCGCCGTAGACGAGCAGCGGCAGCACCGAGAGCGTGTGCCCGTGGTGCGACAGATCCATCACGATGCGCGGCTTCACGTCGACCGCGCGCTTCGGGAGCTTCTTCGTCGTGATGATGATGGTGAGCTTCTTCTCGAGCTCGGGGAGAACCTTCGTGACGAGCTCGGTCTCCTGGGCCTTCGGGAAGGTGCGCGAGAGCGGGAGCTTCTCGAGGAACTCGCCGGTCGTCTCCACCTCGGCGAGCGGGCGAAGCACGCCGGCGCAGCGCACGACGCCCATCGAGACGATCTCCTCGATGGCCGGATCCTTCTCGATGCGGAGCACGAAGCCCCCGCCCGGTGCATCCTCGACGACCGCGCGCGGCAAGAGGGGCTCGCCCGAAACCTGCGCCGGTGCGCCCTCGAAGAACACCTCGGCGCCGCTGGAGAGCGCGCGGAAGATCTGCGCGACGTAACCGGCAGGAATGATCTCGCGTGCCGGCGCCCCGACGATCCGATCGACGGTGAGATCTTCGTGGGTGGGCTCGAGACCCGCGGGGGCTCGACCCTTCGCGAGGCCCGATGTGAGCGTTGCGCCGAGCTTTTCCTCGCGGCCCCCCGGGAAGATGACGAAGCGCTCGAGGGCGAGACGCCGCTCCTTCTTCGCGAAGCGATAGACGAGCCTGAGGCGTGCATTGTCGTCGGCCGTCGCGCCGGTCCCCTCGGCGACGTCACCCGCGTTCAGCGCGATCGAGGCGGCCACGACGTGGGGGCAGGGGTCGGTCTTGCCGCCGCAATCGCACGACCACTCCTCGTCCTCGAGATAGAGGGTGACGGTCGGCGCGACGAGGTGACCGGGGGCGCGGACACGCAGCGTGACCTCGCTCGGCTTCTGGGAGTCCCGAGTGACCGCCTTTTCGCGGGCGAGCTTCACGCCCTGGCCCCAAATCGCAGGTAGCGCGGCCTTCTTGACGGCGTCGAGGAAGGACTGCATCGAAATCAACCACTGTCCTTACCAGATCGAGGCCCTCGAACCCCGACCGATCGTGCGCCGGGGAGAGATCGCGAAGGCTCAGCAGGAGACAGGGCATCTCTCGACCGTCTCGCCGCGGGTGTACCCGGTGGGCTCGCCAAGAGCGGCATGCCGGAGGCGGCCGCAGTGCCTGTCGACGGCTCGACGACCGTCGAGGGCGCGACCGATGGCCTACGTCGACAACGTGCTTCTCGACCGCTGACGTTCACTCCACGGGTTTGGCGCGCGCGGCCTCGTCGAGACGGTCGCCGAGGAGCGCCGCGATGCGCGCGAGCTGGGCGACGCGGGCGCCCGCGCGTCCGCGACCGAGTGCGTCGAGCGAGGCGGGATCGATCGCGAGCTTGTCCAGCACCGCGTCCATCGTGCCGACCCGGCCTCGCATGAGCACGCGTGACACCTGACGCAGGTCGAGGCGCGTCTTCGGCAGCTCACCGCCCGCGGAGCCGAAGATGCCCACGGCGTAGTGCCCCCAGGAGCAGATGATGTCGTCGTCGTGCACGAACGCGCGCCAGCGCTCGAAGAGTTCGTCGAGCGAGAGGCCGCCCATGAGCGCCTCGGCGTCGAGGCCGACGTGCGGCGGCGTGCTCGGCGCGAGCGGGTTACGCGGCCGCACGATCAGATCGAGCGTCTCTCCGGTCGCAGGCCGATGCGCGACGAAATGCACAAGCTCCTCGCGATGCGACGTGCGGAGCTCCTTGCTTCGGTAGGGCCATGCGTTGGCCTCGCCCGTGATGCACACGAGGCTCGCGCGCCGCTCGGCGAGCGCCCCCGGAATGCGCGGACGCTTGGGCATAGCGGGCCCCTTGTTGTGGCGGACGCGCGCGCCGCGGACCTCCGTAGCGAAGGCGATCTGCTTGTCGATCATCGCGCGGAAGGGGACGAGCAGGGCTCGGAGTCTCGAAGGATCGCGCTCGAGCACGCCGAGTACGTGGACCAGGGCCTCGATGGTGGAGACGTACGCCTCGTCGGGCTCGCGGCGGATCCTGTATTCGCTCGGCGTCGGCGCCTTGAACGCGTAGCGCGGCAGCTTCGCGATCGCGGGGTTCACGCGCACGAGCTTCCGCGCCTGCCACCACGTTCCGTCGACCACGACGAGCGTGACGGGAAAGGCCGGCGGATCGGTGAGGACGTCGACGGCGTCGTCGCTCGGGTAGAGCAGGACGGCGGGTCGCTCGGGATCTTCGAGCGCGGCCGCGAGCGCGGGTGAGGTCTGGAAGTCGACGCCGACGTGGAGCTCGGAGTTCGGCAGGCAAAGGCTCGCCATGCGCGCCGTGCCGATGGCCATGTCTTCCTCGCGGGGATGCTGGAGCAGCACCACGCGCGTCTTCGTGTCGATCGACGTGAGGTGCTCGCAGTAGCAGACCCGCACGGGCCGCTCGCAGCGAGGACACACCGCGCGCGGCTCGAAGTCGAGCGGTAGAGAGCGCTTCACGACGTTCCGCTCCGCGGATCGTGACGGAGCGCGCCCTCGGGGATGCCGCCGGTGACGTCCGCCGTCTCGAAGGCGCCGCGCGACCAGAGCGTGCGCTCGACCATCGCGTGGAAGACGTGGAGCAGCGCTTGCTCGACCTCCGGGCCGCGTTCTCCCTCGAGGACGCGGAGGCAGCGGCCGATCGCCTCTACCGTCGCGAGGCCGAAGGGATGTGCCTCGGAGCGGAGGCGATAGGTCGACGGTTCACCGGCGGGCAGCGAGACGCACGGTACGTCCTTCATCCCGGGCACGCGGTTGCGAACCTTCGAGGCCTGGCGCCAGTTGCCGTCGGGAACGATGAGCGTCACGGGGCGATCGTCGCCGGCTACGTGCGCGACCGACTCGAGCGGCACGGCACCCTCGTGAGGGAAGAGGAAGACCGGGCGCGTTTCCGTCCCGAGGGCGATCTCGTCGGCGGGCTCCTCGGCACGGCCTCGCACGATCACGCGGCTGTTTTCCATCGCCTCGACGGCGAGCCGCCCCGTGTTAGTCGGCTTCCGGTCCTCGGCGCGATGGATCACGAGGACCAGGCGCGTGCGCGTCGCCAGCTTCGGGATGAGCGGGCACACGCAGAGGCTCGAGTGCATCCGGCAGCGCATGCAACGGCTCGCGGCATTGTTGCGACGGCTCACGCGGCGACCTCGGTCGGGAGCTCGAGCTGGGCGAGCGCCGACGTGAAGTCCTCGGGAAGGGGAGCACGAACCGCGACGCGCGCGCCGGTCACGGGGTGCTCGAAGCCGAGGCTGCAGGCATGCAGGCCGAGGCGGTGAAAGTTGTATTGTGCACGATAATGACGGTTGATGGCGCCGGAACCATAGGCGACGTCGCCGATGAGCGGGTGGTTCAGGTGCCGGAGGTGCCGGCGTATCTGGTGGAGGCGGCCCGTCTCGGGGAGGGCGAGCACGAGCGAGCAACGGTCGACGGGCGAGCGCAGCACGAGACGAAAGCGCGTGCGGGCCGGAACGCGCGGGCCGTCCTCACTCTTGGGGATCGGGTAGTCGATGAGCCCCTCGGCGGGAGGCGTGCCGCGGACGAGGGCGAGGTACGCCTTGTCCATGCGCCCCTCCTCGAACGACTTGGAGAGGATCGCCGCCGCCTCCCGCGTCCGCGCAAAAAGCAAGGCTCCGCTGGTGCCGCGGTCGAGGCGGTGGAGCGGGTGGACATGGGCGCCGCCGAGCGCATCGCGAACACGGAAGAGCGCGACGTCGTCGTCGTTGTCCCAGCCGCGATGGACGAGCAACCCCGACGGCTTGTTCGCGACGACGACGTGCTCGTCGACGTAGAGCAGCTCGATGGGCCCCGTCACGAGGAGGCGCCTCCCGCGGCCTGACGGCGATCCATCTCGTTGCAGACGACCGTGATCGCGTCGTCCGCGTGGATGCTGATCGGGCCGACGCCGATCGCGGTGGCGCCGATCGTGTCGAGCCGAGCGCGTGTGGCCTCGTCGAACCCCTTGTGGTCGCCGACGAACACGACGACGTCCTCGGACGCGAGCAAACCGTCGCGGAGATCGCGCGCGTTCTCCTCGAGCACGTAGGCATGGGCGGCAGCGCTCCCGAGATCGGCGAGAACGGTCTCGAGCCCGCCGCGCGCGACTGCGAGGCCGGGGCGGATCTCGTTCCAGACGCCGAGCTCGGCATCAGGCGGCGTCCTTGCGAGCGCCTTCTGCACGAGGATCGCGAGCATGCGCTCGTCGGGCCGGATGAAGCGGACGTCTCGCCCGTCGACCCGCAGGACGCGAGGCGCAAGCGGGCCGCCCAGGAGCACGAGGTAGACGACGGTGTCGCGCCGGAGGCCGTGCGAGACGAGCAGCGCGGAGCGCAGGCAGCGGAGGAGGATGTCGAGCCGCCCGCTCGTTCCGGCGATGTCGACGAGCGAGAAGTCCGGCGAGGCCGTCGCCTTCTGTCCGAGGATCACGAAGCGGCGCGTCATGACACCGGTTCGGCCATGAGGAGGCGATTCTTGGGGGTGATCGTCTCGGGGATGAGATGCGTGTAAATTGCATATCCGCTCGCCCGCAGGCGCGCCGCACGCGTCATGTCGATGGCGAGGGGAGCGTCGACCCAGCCGCCCACGCCGCCGGGATCGCAGGTGGCCTTCTCGTGGCAGCAGGGGAGGACCACGACGCGCGCTCGTGCGGCGATCGCGCTCGTGAGCACGTCGTCGGTGAGGGCGCCGCAGGCATGGGCGGAGACCACGATGTCGCCCGGCTCGACGACGACATTCGCGATGTCGCCCGCCTCGAGCGTGATGCGCCCCGCGAGACGCGGCCACGCAGCGGTGAGCGCCGCGGCGATCTTCGCCGCGCTCGGCGGAAGGCGGGTGTCGACGGCGATCGCGCTCGGCGAGGTGTCGTCGAGCAACAGCATCAGATGCGCGACAAGCCCGTGCCCGCAGGCGAGGTCGACGATGCGTCCCCCTCGGAACCGCCGCCGTGCCCGGCGCGCGAGCTCCCAGGACTCGTAGAGCTCCTTGCGCGGAAGGCAGTCCGCCTCGCAGACGGTGCGGCCGATCCGGTCGAACAGCGTGTCGCTCGGGAAGTGCTGGGCCGACCTCGGCGTGAGCTTGACCCGGCTCGAATGCGCAAAGCCGTCGGGCACGATGCGCGGCACTCTACCAGCAACCCCGCATTTCCCTGCGCTCGCCCTTCCGCCGAACACGGATCGTGCTCACTGTGTCGTCGTGAGCAAGGCTTTCACGCGGGAGGATGCGGACGCGAGCTTCGAGGCGCCTCCGCCGGCGCCGCGTCTGTCCGAAGCTCGCCTCACGGCGTACGGAGCGCGGCTGTTTCGCGAACGTCTGGTCGAGCTCGAGCGCACGGATGACCTCAACGACGCCGCGGCGCGCATGCGCGTCCTGCTCGATCGCGCCGAGGTGGTCGACCCGGCCGGGGCCGATCACGCCGCGCTTGGTGCTCGCGTCACGACGCGCTCGCCGTCCGGCGCGATGCGCACCGTGGTCATCGTCACTCCCGACGAGGTCGGCCTCGTCCCGTCGGCGGTCAGTGCCGCCTCGCCGCTCGCCCGAGCGCTGCTCGGTGCGCGCGTCGGCGAGACCGTGGAGGTCGAGCTGCCGCGCGGCCCCGAGGAGCTGACGGTCACCGCCATCGAGTGGCCGAGCTGAGCTCGCTCGGTTCATCAGGTGACCCACTGAATTGTGAATGTGCGCGCGACCCCACGCGTGACGACGCGTTCACGCATCGTGCCGTTTCCGCGATGTGCCGGCGTCGCGCGCGCGGCACGTGACGTGCTTTGGCGCCCGGTCGCATGAAGCGATTTGCCCTTCTCCTTCTTTCGATCGCGCTCGCATCGACGCAGCTGGCGTGCATGAGGAGCGTCTCCGCGCCGAGCGCACCGGACGCGTCGATGCCGGATGTCGGCGAGCTCCCGCCCGGCGGCGGCGGCTACGCGCGCGTCGTCATCGGAACGGACGTGCCCGCACGCCTCGAGCACATCACCCATCGCGTTCATCTCCGCCACAACCAGGAAGGAGCCGCTTCGTTCAGCGCCGGCGAGGGCCTCTTGTGCGTCGAGACGCCTTGCGCGATCACGCTGCCGTACGGAGACTACGAGCTCGTGTTCCGCGGCACGCGGGACCGCGAGCGCGTGAGCACCGCTACGCTCGTCGTTCGGCGCGAGACCGTCGTTCTCAACCACACGCTGGGTCGCGTGCACACGCCCGCGGGCCAGACCCTCGCGTACGTCCTCGCGGGGACCGGCCTCGCGGTCGTCGCCGTCGCGGTCGGGATCGCCGAGGAGAACACCAAGCAAGGCCGCACCACCCAGGACTCGACGGTGCCGACGGTCGCCGCGACCGGCATCGGCATGATGGTCCTCGGTGGCTTCGTCGGGATGGCGAGCGCGGGAACGAGGCAGGAAGGGTCGAGCACGCAATGGTCGCCGCGAGGGCCGGTCGCGGGCGCGAGCGTGGGGTTGCGCTTCTGAAGGTGCCGAGCGTCGAGCGCCGGTGCATGTCATGCTGTCGGGATGACGTCCGCTCCGAAGAGGTCTGCGCTCCGTGGGCTCGCGGGGATTGTCGACCTCCCGGTGCGCATCGGTGCGGTCGCCCGGCACGTGCGCACGAGCCCTGACGCGTTCGTCGCGCAGCTCGAACGCTTGATCGTCGAGTCCGGTCTTGGCTCCAACGCTGCGGCCGAAGCCGTGGTCGCGTGTGCGCTCTGGCTCCTCGATCAGGATGACGCGCGCGTCTCCGAGCTGCGTAAGCTTGCGGTGCGCGACGGGCACGCGCTCGTATCGGCGTTGCTCGCGGAGGCTGCACCCCATCGCGGTCTCGCGCGCGGAGGACGGCTCGCGCCGCTCGACATCCGCGAGACGGCGCGCGTGACGCGGTACGTCTTCACGCAGTGCGGCGACTACCCGTATTTGATCAATGGCCTCCACTACGCTTGTCGATGGTCGCTCCCTCCTCTGCCGGGGTGGGCTTCGACGTTCGACGGGAGCGAGGATTGGATGACCTACTGCGCGACCCTCGCCGAGCAGTGCGCGGCCGAGCCCTACGCCTGGAGGCCGCTGAGTGCCGCATCCGTCAGGCGGGCGGCCGGGCGTCTCGCCCAGCACCCCAGCGCCTTCACGATCGGAAGGCTGCTCGACGACCCGTCGACGCGCGAGCGCGACGTGATCGCGATCGCCGCGCGGCGTCCGACCGCGCCCGCCATCGTCCGACAGGTCACCTCGCGTCCGCGGTGGATGCAGCTGCCCGGCGTGCGCGCGGCGCTCCTCGCAAACCCGTGCACGCCGACGCGCGTGGCGCTGCTCCTCGCGGTCACTTGCCTGCCGCGGCTGCGCGGCATCACCGCGGCCGGGAACGTCCATCCGTGCGTCCGCGAGCTGGCACGGCTCGTTCGTGCCCACGAAGAAGGCCACGCGGCGCGCGCGGCGGGCTGACGCTCCGCTACGGGTCGCGATACCTACTGTCTACCGGTGCCCGGCGTCCGCGGGCTGCGCCGGCGGTGCCGAGATCTTCGCGAACGACCAGCGAAGGAGAGGCTTGTCAAGAAAACGGCCGTCCTTGTCTTAAATGTACCTACATCAATGCTAGGGTGCGAGCTGTGTCCACCTGCCTCCGGATTTCCGCCCTGATCGCGTGTGCTTTCCTCCCGCTCTCGATGGTCGCATGTGCGGCGGAGAGCGACCAAAGCGCCG
>JAYSXP010000574.1:0-3092 GCA_043717125.1 Polyangiaceae bacterium
TTATCCGTTGGGTCCAACGTCATCTAGCTGATCCGGTCTCTGATGACCAATGGTTAAGTTATACCAGCCTGCTAAATTACACCTGATGTTTACTGCCAAATTCAGTTATAGCCTTAACGCATTACAGCTGACTTGCGGTATGCTTTTTTGTAGCCTTTGGTGAGTCAGGGAACCCCTGATCCAAAGATGTTACTTGTACTTTTAAGAGTAGTCATTGGTGAAGTTGGTAATAGAAAAAACCCTTGAAGCGGCCCGGCTTTTGACTGGAGTGTTACCCGGCAAGTGGACGAAGTGATGGTAAGGCGGAAGCAAGAGAAAAGGACAAAGTCGCTTCGGTTTTATGAGACTAACACATCAAGTCAAAAGGGATTGCCGAGTACTGAAAGCACTTGCTACACATCAAGATTTTTAGGAGGCTAGTTTCCAGTTGCAGCGATAGCATAGAATGAAGTATAGTATTGTAGAGAGGGTAGGGGCCAGGGAAGCGGTTAAGAGAAGGGTAAGGTCGTCAAAGTAGGAACCAGGGAGAAGTAGCTGGTTAATAGGGCCGGTGCCGGTTTCCAACGGAACTGGAAGCACTGGTATCGGCCACGCCAAACTATAAATTACATTTAGAGAGTGTAAAGAATAGAACCTTAAACCCTGGGTGATACAACCACCGAAATAGCTTTGAGAACCTTTCTTTTATTGCCGTGGTGGCAACAGCTAATCTTCTTCCTCGAACATCGAAGTTTGCGGGCCTCGCTTCACTCGCTTCTTTTCCTTATGTTCTAACTGCTGGATGCTCTCGACCGGCGTTGGTAAATCCTCCGGCATAGCTCCGCCTAATTCCTCAATAAACCCACGGACCCTTTTCCCAACATCCTGATGGGCCTGGTTGGCGTTCTCTTTACCTTTGATTTTCTCTCGCCTGATTTTAGCTTCGGTCTGGGTGGCCCTGAAGAGATTGGCCGCCAGTTCTTCGGCTCCCATATGATCAAGTATTTTTTCGCTGGGCTTTAACCCCTTGCGCCTGGCAATATCTTTGGCTTTTTTTACCGGCGTATAGGCCGCTGTAGCCGTGGTCCTGAAAGATGGCAAAGTCGAAGGTGGATACTACACCAGCTCCTTTGGCTGTGTCGGCTAACTGCTTATTGTGGTCGGTAAGCTGGCTGCGCAAGAATATCCGACGCTGTGCTTCGGTCAGCCCGGCCAGCTCGTCGGCTTCTTCCTGGCGGCGAGTCTGGACGGCGAAGTAGGTCTGGCCCTGCGCAACTATTTCTTTAGTAGGGTCGGCGTTTTGAATCACTAAATAGCAGGCGTACTGGGAAAGATTGAAGTCTTCCACCTTACGAAACGAGCCACTACCGATGGAGACCATTTTGATGGTACTATCAAAATGGTCTTCGGGTATCTGCCCACTATTAACGCAGGCTACCCTGGCCTTTTCAATAGCGGTCTTGAAGTTGCGCCAGTTGGTATAGCCTAAAATCTGGTAGAGGTCACGGGCGCTCCAGTATTCGTTGCCCGCCTCATCTTGCTGGCGGATAGCTTCAAATGGAGTTGTGTTAGTTTCTTTATTCACTTCACTTGTTACCCTTTTTTGGTCTTGTCTGGCATACGAGAAATTTAGCTAGAACACACATTTACCGTACCGTGTCTGTCACCACCACAGTTGGTGAGGTAGAGTAATTGTTTGTGCAAGCGGTTCTTGCACAAATGTGACCTGCCTGCTGGATTATAGCACAGTATTTTTCGTTTTCGGGTGAATTTATTTCCATAGTCTGGCTTGCTTCCTACTAGAAAAGTAAACCTGCTTACCTTTTAGAACTTTATAGAAATCCTGTTCCTCTATTTCCCCCGGCAATTGATTTATGTAAAGTCTACATTGGCAAAAATCTTCCCGGAAACTATATTTCAAGAATTGTTATAATCTTTTCTTTCAGAAATCTCTTTAACCAGAAGGCTTCTCGGTCGGTTGTAAATTTACCACCAGGAGGTCTGCCCAATCGATTAAACTTTTAGGGCTAAGTTGGCTAAAGAGAGATTTGCCAGGTGGGAACGAAGTTGTGAGAGGTTTAGCTGTAAGAGTGATAGGAATTGGCGTACCAGTAAGGCCAGTTGGTGCAGAATTTAGCGGATTGGTCAGGTTCCCATCATCACAGGCGCAGAGAAAAATAGAAATGAGGAGCACAACAAAACCTTGCCGGAACTCTATCTTTTTACGTAATGACTTTTTCACAGCAATTACTCTACTATTTATCTAAATAATCCAACTCGCGTAAGAAATACTTGTGTTTGGTCAGAGCCATTTGTTATTAAACAAGCGTTTAAGATTTACCAAACATAAGAGGGGATTTTAGCCGGAAAAGACCCATCATATATGGAAGTTACCACGCACTTGTCAATTCCCGGATTTTAAACACCTTCAAATGGCTGAATACGACACCTCAAGCGCTCTTGCTGTTTCCAAAATGATTCAAGTGGAAAGCGCAATATGATGCCAGGGCCGGCATTGAAGGCACGTTAGCCCAGGGGGTTAGTGCTTTTGAATTACGAGGCTGCCGCTATTGGATGTTAGCCAAAACTCATTTGCAGCATCTAGCGACAGCGACCGCCATGAACATCGTGCGATTGTCGGCCTGGCTAGAAGGTCATCCCCATGCTCCGCCGCGTACTTCGCGTTTCGCTAGACGGGCACTGGCTGGTTGAGCTGGACAAAGTGAATTCGGCAATAGCGTCCTATGCTACTCAAGCCTCTAAATGTTCTTGAATCGATTTGGTCTAACAGCGTCTTTGCAGTTAGGCAAGCCAGCCAGTTCAAACGAGTAGAGAGTAAAAAGTAAAGGTTTATACCGAGCTATTTAATAGTAAGGGTGGTGCTAAAGATTGTCGGTGTAGTAACATGCATATAATAAACCAATAATAAAGCCTCTTACTTTGACAAGTTTGAGGCTTATGTTATCCACTGAATTGTTTATTGTATTGAACGGTGTTTTTTACAAGTGAAAAAGACACCACGGAAAGTTCGGGAGACCCTCTTTTGGTTCCTTATATAATAAAGATGTGCAAGATACCAAGATGGTAGAGAGGTAGTTTGGTTCCTAGCGGCG
>JAYSXP010000575.1:0-9051 GCA_043717125.1 Polyangiaceae bacterium
CGATGAGGTTCGAGGCACTGCTCCTCGCACCCTTTGCGCTCGACGTCGCAATTGCGCCGGTCTAGTGGACCACCAAGCGCATGCACGAGCTTCTCGACATCTTTCGCAGCCTGACCAAGAACCTCGACCAGTTCACGGTCGATCACGGCAACGTCACCTACGTGATTCTCATGGCGATCGTGTTCGTCGAGACCGGGTTCGTGATCATGCCGTTCTTGCCCGGCGACTCGCTGCTCTTCGCGGCCGGAGCTGTGGCCTCACGCGGCTTTTTGAACGCGCCTCTGCTCGCGATCGGCTTGTTCGCTGCGGCCGTCATCGGCGACACGGTCAACTACCAGATCGGCAAGGCGATCGGGCCGCGCGTGATGAAGAGCGAGAGCTCGCGGTGGTTCAACAAGAAGCACCTCGTCAAGACCCACAAGTTCTTCGAGAAGTACGGACCGAAGACGATCGTGCTCGCACGCTTCGTCCCGATCGTCCGGACGTTCGCGCCGTTCGTCGCGGGCGCCGGAGCGATGAACTATCGGACCTTCATCGTCTACAACGTCGTGGGTGCCGCCGCGTGGGTCACGCTGATGCTCGGCTCGGGCTACCTGCTCGGGCAGATCCCGTTCGTCAAGGAGCGCTTTGAGCTCATCGTCATCGGCATCGTCGTGCTCTCGGTACTCCCGATGGCCATCGAGTGGTGGCGGGCGCGCGGCGAAAAGCCGGAAGAATCCCCGTCCGCCTGAGGCGTGCCCCCGTCGCACGCGGAGCTTTTCCGGGCTAGAGTCCAGCCATGGCTCAAGACGTCGTGCGCCCGACTCCGACCACCACGAGCTCGTCCTTGAAGGACGTCGGGGACGCCGGCTCGCGGCAGTTCTCGTCCGACGGCGAAGTCCCGGGCGATCTCGAGGCGATCCGCGCGGCAGCCCGAGCGTGGCGCGCAGGGCCCCTCACGAAGTCGCTCACGAAGATGCCCGCCCGGAGCACGCGCTTCGCGACCTGGAGCGACCTCGACGTGAACGACGTGCTCACGCCGGCAGATGCGCCGCTCGACTACCTGAAGGACCTCGGTCTCCCCGGCGAGTACCCGTTCACGCGCGGCGTCCAGCCGACGATGTACCGCAGCCGCCTCTGGACGATGCGCATGTTCGCGGGGTTCGGGACGCCCGAACAGACGAACGAGCGCTTCAAGTACCTCCTCGCTCAGGGCCAGACGGGCCTCTCGACCGCCTTCGATTTCCCGACCCTCATGGGCTACGACTCCGACAGCCCGCGCTCGCTCGGCGAGGTCGGGATGTGCGGCGTGGCCGTCGACACGCTCCGCGATATGGAGGTCCTCTTCGACGGCATCCCGCTCGATCAGGTCACCACGTCGATGACCATCAACGGTCCGGCGATCGTCCTGCTCGCCTTCTACATCGCGCTCGCTGACGTGCGCGGCATCCCGCGGACGAGCATCGGCGGTACCGTGCAGAACGACTGCTTGAAGGAGTTCATCGCGCAGCATGCGTGGCTCGTTCCGCCGCGCCCGGCCATGCGCATCGTCACGGACATGATCGAATTTTGCGCCACGGAGGTGCCGCGCTGGAACACCGTTTCCATCAGCGGCTATCACATCCGCGAAGCCGGAGCGACGGCGGGTCAGGAGCTCGCGTTCACGATCGCCGACGGCATCGGCTACGTCGAGTCGTGCCTCGAGCGCGGGCTCGACGTCGACTCGTTCGCGCCACGCCTCTCCTTCTTCTTCGACGTGCACAACGACTTCTTCGAGGAGATCGCCAAGTTCCGCGCCGCGCGCCGGCTCTGGGCTCGCCTGATGAAGGAGCGCTTCGGCGCGAAGAAGACCGAGAGCATGAAGCTCCGGACGCACGCGCAGACCGCGGGCGTCTCGCTCACCGCGCAGCAGCCGTACAACAACGTCGTCCGCGTCGCGCTCCAGGCGCTCGCGGCGGTGCTCGGAGGGACGCAGTCGCTCCACACCAACTCGCTCGACGAGACGTACGCGCTCCCCACGGAGGACGCGGTCAAGATCGCCCTCCGCACTCAGCAGATCATCGCGGAGGAGAGCGGCGTCGCCCAGACCATCGACCCGCTCGGCGGCAGCTGGTTCATCGAGGAACTCACGACGCGCCTGGAAAATGAGGCGATCGTCTACATCAAGCGCATCGACGAGATGGGCGGCATGGTGGCGGCGATCGAGAAGGGCTACCCGCAGCGCGAGATCGCGGCGAGCGCCTACAAGTTCCAGCGCCAGCTCGAGGCCGGCGAGCGCGTGATGGTCGGCGTCAACAAGTACGGCGACGGCAGCGAGAAGGACGTGAACATCCCGCTCCTGCGCATCGACGAGACCGTGCAGAAGCTCCAGATCGACAACCTCGCGAAGGTGAAGGCCTCGCGCGACGGTGCGAAGGTCGCGAGTATCCTCGGCGCGGTGCGAGATGCGGCAAAGAACAAGACGAACCTCATGCCGCCGATCATCGAGGCCGCCAAAGCCTACGCGACGCAGCAAGAGATCTGCGACGTGCTTCGCGACGTGTTCGGGACGTACACGGACCCGGCCGAGTTCTGACCGCCAGGGGACCCGGGCGGCGGCGCGAGGCGGAAGGCTCTCAGCGACCGGGCGGCCGCGATGCGAGCAATCCGTCAGCCGTGACCCGCTCCGAGCCGTCGACGCTCATGCGTTTTGCGCGATCCGAGCGGCGATCTCCTCGCCCTGCTTGATCGAGTCCGGAATCCCCGTTCCGATGAAGCCGTTGCCGCCGACGTACAGGCCGGGCCAGGTCGACACGCGGTCAAGGAGCCGGCGCATCCGTCCGAGGTGGCCGACCGTCGGCTGAGGGCTGGCGCGGTGGAAGCGGAAGACGCGCGTGAAGACGGGGTGCCGCTCGATCGCGAGGAGATCGTGAAGCTGCTCGCGTGCGATCTGCACGAGCGCGTCGTCATCGTTGCGAAGGACGTTCTCCGCGGCGGCGCCGCCGATGAACACGCGCATCAGCGCATGCCCCGACGGCGCGCGATGATCCCACTTGCTCGAGACGAACGTGCACGCGAGGATCGGACGGTTCTCGCTCTTCGGGACGAGAAAGCCCACGGCGTCGAGCGGGTGCCGGATGTCGTAGGAGCGATACGCGAGGAACACCGTCGCGGTGGAGACGTAGCCGACGGCGCCGAGCAGCCTCGAGAGCGCCGGGTCGAGGTCGGCCACCATCCGTGAGGACGCGTGCGCTGGCAGAGTGAGCGCCACGTGGTCCGCATAGAGCGTTCCCTTCGACGTCTCGACGGCCCAGCGCCCGCGAGAGTCGCCGGGTTCCAGCCGCGAGACCTTCGTGGCGGCTCGCCCTGTCGAGAGCTCGGCGTCGCGAAGGCGGTGTGCGAGGTACGTGGTGAGGTCGCCGATGCCGCGCTTCAACGAGACGAACGTGCTCGCCTCGCTCTCGCCGCTCGTGGCCTGCTCTTTGCGCGTCGCGCGGAGCGCGCGCATGGCCATGACGATCGAACCATACTTGGCCTCCGCTTCGACGAGCTGCGGGACGCACGCCCGCACTGACAGCGACTCGGGGTCGCCGGCAAAGATGCCGCCGAGCAGCGGCCCGGCAATGCGCTCGCAGATGTCGGGACCGAGGCGACGCCCGAAAAACGAGGCGATGCTCTCGTCCTCGTCGCCCAGGAAGACCTTCTTCGGGATGATGGGCTCGAGCAGAGCGCGGAGCTTCGTATCGAGACCAAAGAGCTCGGTCTGGGCAAACGGTTTCCATTCGGTCGGGATGCCGAGGACGAGCCCTTCGGGCACCGCGAAGAGCTGCTTCTTCCAGACGATGTAGACCTTGCGCGTGTCGGGGCGGGTGCCGATCAGCTCGTCCCCGAGGCCGACGGCCTTCGCGAGACGCGTCGCATGCGGCTTGGTCGCGACCCACGAGTCGGGACCGCCGTCGATCGTGAAGCCGTTGTGATTGACGGTGACGAGGTTGCCGCCGAGCCTGGGTGCCGCCTCGACGACGTGCACCTCACAAACCCCGGCGGACTTCTCTAGGGCGTACGCGGTCGCGAGCCCCGTGATGCCGCCGCCGACGATGACAACCCGCTTCATGCCCCCTCGGAGGAGGTCACGCTTCGGACGACGGCGGCGAGCGCATCGACGAGCCCCTCGCTCGCGTTGAGCGACGGTGCTCGCCGGAGGGTGATCCCCAGCTCCTCGGCCCAGGCATGCGCCTCGATGTCGAGGTCGTAGAGGATCTCGACATGGTCGGCCAAGAAGCCGATCGGGGCGACGACGACCTGCGTGCGAGCGGGTCGCTTGGCGGCGAGCTCCGCAAACGACGTGCGGAGATCGGGCCCGAGCCAGGCGATGGGGCGACCGCCCGGGCCCGAGGACATTCCCTGGCTCTGGAACGCGACGACGTGCTCGGCGAAGACCCCGCCGAGCTCGCGAACCTTCGCCGCCACGGCCTCGGCGCTCGCGCGGAGCTCGACCTCGTAGCTGTCGCCGGCTTGGATGACGCTCAAGGGCAGGCTGTGAGCCGTGAGGAGGACCGTGATCCGGTCGCGCTCCGCCTCGGGTACCGTCGCGAGCGTCGAGACGATCGAGCGCGCAAAGGCGAGCGTGAGCTCGGGGATGCGACCCCAGTTCGGCGCGGCGTCGATCCGGAGGTCGAGACCGGCAGCCTTCGCGGCCTCCTTCACGGAGTCGCCGTAGATCTGAGCCGAGTGCTGCGCGAGCGGGACGACGACGACGCGCTTCGCGCCGAGGCTCACGAGCTCGGCGAGGACGTCCTTCGGATAAGGAGAAAACAGGCGGTTCGACGTGCGCACGGGCACTCCGAGACGCGCCTCGAGGCGCTTCGCGACCTCACGGTTGATGGCATTGAGGGGGGACTGCCCGCCGATGGCCTCGTAGCGGCGACGGACCTCCGCGAGGAGCTCCGGCGGCGCATCGTGGCCACGACGGATGTTCTTGAGGAACGCGGGAAGGTCCTCGAGCGAATCGACCGTCCCATGGGCGATCAAGAGGACCGAGTCACCTGTCGCTCCACCGGAGATCATGGGCGCGTGACGGGGTGAGCGGAGGCCTTGTGAACGAACTCGATCACGGCCTGGACGTTCTCGACCGGCGTCTCCGGCAGGACGCCATGCCCGAGGTTGAAGATGTGTCCGGGCGCGCCGCCCGCCGACTCGAGCACGCGCGCGGCGTGCTTCTCGGCGAGCTCGCGCGGCGCGAGGAGCGTGATCGGATCGAGGTTGCCCTGCACGGCGCGGTTCGGGCCGACCTTTTGCCGGCCGACCGGGATGGGCGTGCGCCAATCGAGGCCGATGACCGTCCCGCCGGCCTCCGCCATCGACTCGAGCAGGTGGTACGTGCCCGTCCCGAAGTGGATGACGGGAACGCCGCGCTTCTCGATGTCCTTCAAGATGTGCTGCACGTGGGGCATCACGTAGGTGCGGTAATCCTCGGCGGACAGCTGGCCGACCCACGAATCGAAGAGCTGAACCGCGTCGACGCCGGCGTCGATCTGCTTGTGCAGGAAGCGGCGGACCACCTCCGCGAGCTTGGCCATGAGCGCGCTGAACGTCTCGGGCTCGGCGTACATGAACCGCTTCGCCTTCGCGAACGCGGTGCTCTTGCCGCCCTCGATGAGGTAGCTCGCGAGCGTGAACGGCGCACCGGCGAAGCCGATGAGCGGCACCTTCAGCTCCTTCTTCAGGAGCTTGATGGCCTCGAGGACATAGCCGAGGCCCTCCTCGATCTCGAAGTCGTGCAGCTTGTCCACGTCCGCCTTGTTGGCGATCGGCGAGAAGATGACCGGCCCCTCTCCCTTCTGGAAATCGAAGGGCGCGCCCATGGGCTCGAGCGGAAGGAGGATGTCGGCGAAGAGGATCGCCGCGTCCATCCCGAACTTGAGAGGCTGGAGGGTGACCTCGAGCGCGAGCTCGGGCGTCTTGCAGACCTCGAGCATGGTGTGCTTCGCGCGGAGAGCGCGATACTCGGCCATGTAGCGGCCGGCCTGACGCATCATCCAGACAGGCGTGCAGTCGACGGGCTCGCGGCGACAGGCGCGAAGAAACCGATCCTTCATCGCGCCCAGCGTAGCACTCAACCGAAAGCGGGAATCGCCTGGAAACGCGCGTGGATCGCGGCCTTATTTTACCTGGCAGAAGCTCATACCGCTGCACTTGCCGGTAAAGACCGCAGCGGAGCACTCGGACGCCGGAGTCTGCTGCGGGGTCGCGCAGAAGACCGTGCAGAAGCTCCCTGCCGCGCCGCCACCGCCGCTGCCTTGGGACTTGCAGTGGCCGCTCACGCAGTCGCCGTCGCCCGTGCACGTCGCGCCGTTCGCCTTCGTCCCGACGCTGCCGGCATCGGCCGCGGCCTCGGCGTTTGCGTCGCTGCCGCTGTCACCACCGCCGCCCCCGCCACCGCCACCGCCGCCACCGCCACCGCCACCGCCGCCCCCGGTGCCGCCGCCGTCACCGCCGCAGGCGGCCGAAAGGGCAACCGCACAACCGAGCGTCCCGACGAGCATCGCGCGAATCAGCGTCATGACGACCCTCCTCCTCATTGTAGAGGGACCGCGCCCCCGGAGCATGCACGCAATTGTTACAGCGAGGTCAACTCTCAGGGACCGGAGTTCACGAAACTGTCAGCAACGAGGTGCGAGCCGGCGTGACAACTTTGACTCATGCGAACCGACCTTCGATCGCTCCTCGTCTCGGTGGGCATGCTCGGGGTCGGTGTGGGACTTGCGAAGCCCGCCGATGCCGCGCTGTGCTCGGCGCTCGGCGCGCAACCCATCATCTACATCGAGAACGGCGACACGCAGGAGCCGCTCGTCAAGAAGCTCGGCGCGCAGCTGATCAAGTCGGCGACGCCCATTCGTCTCGTCTACAAGAACAAGCGCACCTGCGATCTCGCGCTCGACATGTACACGCCGAACGCGCTCATGGCGGACGCGATTGCTACCAAGTACATCCCTTCGCCCACCGACGATCCGACGTGGACACCGCTCTCGGTGGCGCCGTCGTGTGATCTGGATCCGGGCGGCCACACGATCTCTCTCGGGATCGGCGCCACGTTCCTCTCGAGCTGCACGAACCTCCCGGGAACGAAGCCGGCCGACCTCGCGATCGCGAACGGGCCGGTGCAGTCGTATGGCTTCATCGTCCCCGGCGCGAGCTCGCAGATCGCGCTCACCGCGCAGGAGGGCTACTTCGCCTACGGCTTCGCCGGGGCGACCGGCATGGCACCGCCGTGGATCGATCAGGCGCTCCGCTTCAGTCGCGGTCCGACGGCGAGCACTGCGCTCACGTGTGCGGCGGCCATCGGACTGAAGGGCTCGCAGCTGAAGGGCACGGTTCCCACCGGCAACACATCGACCGAGATCCTGAACTTCGTCGCGACCTCGGGTACCCCCGAGGCGACCCTCGGGCTCATGGGAACCGAGGTCTACGATGGCGCGCGCAATCTCGTGAAACTCCTCGCCTTCAAGGGCTACGGCCAGCGCTACGCGTATTTCCCGGACTTCAGCGCGGCCAGCTTCGACAAGAAAAACGTCCGCGACGGCCACTACCTGCCGTGGGCGCCGACGCCGTACATCACGCGCATCGACACCGGCACCGGCAAGGCGACCGACCCCAACGTGCAACGCGTCATCGACCTCGTCTTTGGCGCCCGCACCGACGCCGACGTGAACGGGATCGATCAGGTCATCGCGGCCGGGCTCGTACCCGGGTGCGCGATGGGCGTGCAGCGCGCCTTCGACGGCGGAGATCTTTCGCTCTACGCAGCGCCCGAGCCGTGCACTTGCTACTTCGAAGCAAGGGCACCGCAGAGCACGACCAAGTGTACGAAGTGCGTGGACGACTCCACCTGCGGCGCCGGCAAGTGCCGCCGCGGCTACTGCGAGGTGCGGTGATGGGGACGCGCAAGATTGCCGTGGTGCTCGCCGTGCTCGCGACGATGTCGACGATCGGCTTCCTCGCCTGCGACGACAGCAGCAACGCCGTCAAGGAGCCAAAACCCAGCATCGACAGCGGCGGGCCCCTGCCTGGGGTCGATAGCGGCGGGCCCCTGCCTGGCATGGACGGCGGCGGACCCGTCTTGCCCGACGGCGCGCCCAGCGACTGCTACCTGGACGCCACGACTCACCTCCAGATCATCAACGCGTGCACGGACGCGGTGAAGATCACCAAGAATCCAGCGCTCCCCCTGCTCTTGGCCGACGGCGGTCTGCCTCTCCTGCCGTAAAGTAGCGGGGTTGCGGCAGAGGCAAATTCGGAGAAGGACACGGCTCACGGGCCTCGCGTTCGTCGCAAGCTTCGCGCTCGGAGCCACGGGCGCTCGCGCCGACGAGGCACCGGCGACCGCGCCCGTGGCTCCGAGCCCCACGGACCTCGAAATCGAGCGACTTCGTGAGGCCGTCCTCGCTCAGCAGAAGGTGCTCGCGGAGCTCGAGGCGCGCCTCCCGAAGGCCGAGCCCGGCGCCCCGAAGCGCGTCACGTCGCCAGACCTCACGATCAGCGGCTATGTCCACCTCGACTGGGTCGCCTTCCGCGAGTCTTCGCAGAACGAGGTGAACACCGCGAGCGGTGAGCCGCTGAACGAGGACCGCTTCCTCGTGCGGCGTGCGCGCATCCGCCTCGAGTCCGATCAAGGGCTCGTGCACGGCGCGTTCGACCTCGACGCCAACACGATCCGCGGCCCGCAGGTCCGCCCGTGGAACGCCGAGGCCTCGCTCAAGTGGCCCACAAAAACCGAGTATCGCGGCCCCGCGGCCATCGCGCAGTCGAACGCGGACGAGCCGTTCGTCATCGTCTCCGCCGGGCTTCTGATGACGCCGTTCGGGTTCGACGTCGCCGAGCTCGAGAACCAGCGACCGTTTCTCGAGCGCTCGACGATGGCAAGCGAGCTCGTGCCGCAGTCGTACGACCTCGGCGTGCGCGTGCTGGGTGGCTACCGCTTCGTCAACTACGCGCTCGGGATCATGAACGGCGATCCCATCGGCGAGAGCACCTTTCCCGGACGCGATCCGAACAAGAGCAAGGACCTCGTCTTCCGCCTCGGCGCCTCCACCG
>JAYSXP010000576.1:0-9021 GCA_043717125.1 Polyangiaceae bacterium
CGCAATCTCGCTCGGCCGCGGGATCGGCGCGCTCAGCACCTTCGCGAGGATCTCGACGGCATGTGCGCCATCGAACAGACGCCTCCCGGCGAGACATTCGAAGAGGACGCAGCCGAGGGAAAATACGTCCGCGCGTGCGTCGACGTGCTTCGCGTGGAGCGCCTGCTCGGGCGCCATGTATCCGAGCGTGCCGAGCAGCGCACCCGTGCGCGTGACGAGAGAAGCATCGCGCCAGCCGTTGTGCGCGACACCGAAGTCGATCACGGTCGCCTGCGCGACGTCTCCACCACGGAGGACGATGTTGCTCGGCTTGATGTCGCGATGCACGACGCCCGCGGTGTGCGCGTCGATCAGACCGCGCAGGACGTCCTCGCCGATCTGGACGACCTCGCTCCAGGGCAGAGCGCCCTTGTCGCGCATGCGCTGCGAGAGCGCCTCGCCGACGAGACGCTCCATGACGAGGAACATCTCCTTGTCGTCGGTATCCGAGACCTCGAGGACGCGCGGGACGTACTCGCTGCGGATGCGCGCGGCAGCCTCGGCCTCGCGACGCAGGCGAGCCATGAGAGTCTCGTCGAAGACGACGCGGCTGACGACCTTGATCGCGACGGGCGGCGAGGGTCCAGCGAGGTCGGTCGCGGCAAACACGTGCCCCATGCCGCCTCGACCGATGAGCGCGTCGACGCGGTACTTGTTGCCGAGAATGTCGCCCGGTTTGACCGCCACGAGTGTCGTTCAGTCTACCACAGCGCGAGCTACGGCCCCATTTCGCGGAGCTCGCGCTTCAGCACCTTTCCCGTGGGATTCCGGGGCAAACGCTCCATGAACACGTAGTCACGAGGCACCTTGGGGCCGGCGAGACGCTCGCGCGCGAACACCTTCAGCATGCCCTCGTCGAGGGTCGAGCCGCTCTTCTTCACGATGAACGCGCGGACGCGCTCCCCCCACTCGTTGTCGGGCACACCGATGACGGCCACCTCGGCGACGTCCGGATGCTGCTCGAGCACGCCCTCGACCTCGGCGGGGTACACGTTCACGCCGCCAGAGATGACCATGTCGCGCTTGCGGCCCTCGATGAAGAAGTGGCCAGACGCGTCGCGACGCGCGAGGTCGCCGACGCTGAAGAACCCGTCGATCATGCTCTGCTCGGTCGCGGCGTCGTCGTTGTGGTAGCCGGCGACGAGCATCTTGTTCTTCACGTAGAGCTCGCCTACCTCGCCTGCGTGGACCTCGCGACCATCGTCGCCGAGAAGGCGGATGTCGTTGCCGGGGAGCGCCTTGCCGATCGTTCCGGGTGCAGCGCGCAGGTCAGCCGGCTTGGCGAGCGTGACGAGGCCCGTCTCCGTCGCGCCGTAGAAGTTGAAGAGCACGTCTCCAAACGCGTCCATGAAGGCGGTCGCGACCGGCACGGGGAGCGGCGCACCGCCCGAGAAGACGGCTCGCAGGGTGCTTGCGTCGTACTTCTTCCGCGTCTCGAGCGGCAGCGAGAGTACGCGGTGCAGCATCGTGGGCACGACCGCCGTCGTCGTGACAGCATGCCGCTCGACGAGCTCGAGGAACGGCTCGGGCTTGAACTCGTCCATGAGGACGACCGTCTGGCCGAGGATGGCCGAGAGCGACATGAAGCCGAACGCTGTCGAGTGGTAGAGCGGACAGGCGACGAGGTGGACGTCGTCGACGCGCAGCGGCGTCTCGTTGAGGAAGCCGAACGCAGCCTGCATCGTGTCCTTCGGAAACTTGCGTACGGCGCCCTTCGGCTTGCCGGTCGTCCCCGAGGTGTAGATGACGACCGCCGCGTCTTCGTCGTTCGCAACGTCGATGCCGCCCCGCGGCGCGGGGGCCTCGAGGAGCGTGTCGAGCGCAGTGGTGCGGATCCCTCCGGAGGTGCTGGGCCCGCTCGCTCCGGCGACGAAGACGTTCTCGAGAAAGTGCGGCGGCAGCTCGTCCTTCGCCTGCTCGAGAACCGAGAGCAGCTCGGGCTCGGTCGCGATGCCGCGGGCGCCCGAGTGGGTCGCCAGGTAGACCAATTCCTTCGGTGTCGAGCGCCAGGAGATGCTCACCGCAGCGGCCCCGGCGCGCGCCGCCGCCGCCCCGAGCTCGACGAACTCCTGACGGTTTCGCATCATCAGGATGATGCTATTTTTACGGCCGATTCCGCGGCGGGCGAGGCCGGCAGCGAGGCGATCGATCCGTTCGTCGAGCTCGGCCCAGGTCGTCGTGCGTCCGCGCCAGATCAGCGCCGGCTTGCTCGGCGTGTTCCGCGCATTGACGCGATAGATGAGCGCAGGATTCTGCGAGCCGCTCGCGAGCACCCGCGCGAGCTCCACCATGCCCGGCGTCGTGAACGACCACATCATGCCGGTCTGCTGGCCGAGGCGAACCGTCGTTCGCACGCGCTCGGGGATCTCGCGCAGGTCCGCGCGCCTCGCGGCCAGGCCCTCCCGCAACCGCCGCACGTGCCTGAGACGTGCGCTCAACACGTTCCACATGCGGACAATCTATCAGGTATCCTGCGGCGGATGACGGAAGCGACGGACGACGAGAAGCGGGGCGAGAACCGCGCGCCGATCACGCTTCGCGTCGAGTACAAGCGCATCAACACGTTCTTTGCCGACTACACCAAGAATATCTCGAAGGGCGGGACGTTCATCCGCACGACGCGCCCGCTCGAGATCGGCACCGAGTTCATGTTCGTGCTCTCGCTGCCCGAGGCGGTCGAGCTCGAGCTGAAGGGCATCGTGAAGTGGGTCATCGCCGAGGCCGACGGGACCGACGAGAAGCCCGCCGGGATGGGCATCCAGTTCGTCTATGCCGACGACGCGCAGCGCACGACCGTGGAGGCGGTGGTCTCCGGGATGATGCACAAGTCGCTCGGTCCAGTGCTGGCCGGCAAGCTCCTACGCGGGAACTGAAGCGACTTTACCCGGGGTCGCGACAGCCCTACGTTCGTCGCATGATGTCTCGCTCGCTCCCCATCGCAGGGCGCGCTTCGGCTGGTCGACCGATCGATTCTTCGCTCGACCTCGAGGCGGAGATCGAGCGCCTGAAGAAGGAGAAGAACGCCGTCATCCTGGCGCACTACTACCAGGACGACGAGGTGCAGGACGTCGCCGACTTCATCGGCGATTCGCTCCAGCTCGCGCAGGCCGCGGAGAAGACGACCGCCGACGTCATCTGCTTTGCCGGCGTGCACTTCATGGCGGAGACGGCGAAGATCCTGAATCCGCAGCGCATCGTCGTGGTGCCGGACATGGAGGCGGGCTGCTCGCTCGCGTCCGGTGCGCCCGCCGAGAAGGTCGCCGCGTGGAAGGCCCGCTACCCGGGCTCAGTGCTCGTCAGCTACATCAACTGCTCGGCCGCCGTGAAGGCGATCTCCGACTTCATCGTGACGTCCTCGAACGCGGAGAAGATCGTCTCGTCGATCGCGAAGGAGACGACGATCCTCTTCGCCCCGGACAAGAACCTCGGCGGCTACCTGAACAAGAAGCTCGGGCGCAGCATGCACCTGTGGCCGGGCACGTGCATCGTGCACGACACGTTCAGCGAGCGGAAGATCGTGGGCCTGAAGGAGCGTCATCCGGGCGCGCTCTTGCTCGCACATCCCGAGTGCGACGACGTGATCTTGCGGATGGCGGACTACGTCGGGTCGACGACGGGCATCCTGAACTTCGCGACGAAGAGCGACAAGCACGAGTTCATCGTGGCGACCGAGCCCGGCATCTTGCACTCGATGACGAAGGCGTCGCCCGGCAAGACCTTCATCCCGGCGCCTCCCGAGGCAAACTGCGCGTGCAACGAGTGCCCGCACATGAAGAAGAACAGTCTGGAAAAGGTGTACCTGGCGCTGCGCGACCTCGCCCCGCGCCTGGAGATGGATCTGGCGCTGCTCACGGCGGCGCGGGTGCCGATCGATCGGATGCTCGCGCTGTCGAAGTGAGCGCGCGCGCTCAGGTGGCGTGACTCACACGACGCGAGCGGCCAGTGGCTGAGGGCTGGCGAAGGTCGCTCACATGTCCGTCATGATCGTGGTGATGATGTAGTCCGCCGCGAAGATCGCGACGATGCTCGAGACGACCGCCTTCGCCGTTGCCTCGCCGACGCCGCGCGCGCCGCCCGAGGCGTGGAAGCCTTTCTTGCAGCAGATCGTGCTCACGATGACGCCGAACATGAGGCTCTTCACGACGAGCATCCGGATGTCAGCCCACTTCACGAACGTCTGGATGCGGTCGAAGAAGATGCCCGGGTCGATCGACTGCCACACGACCGCCACGATCCAAGCCCCGAACATGCCGGCGATCGCGAACAGGAGCGCAAGTAGCGGAAGCACGATCGTCGTGGCGAGCACGCGGGGGACCACCAGGTACTGCACCGGGCTCACGCCCATCGTCGTGATCGCGTCGATCTGCTCGGTCACCCGCATGTTGCCGAGCTCGCTCGCCATCGTGCTGCCCGCGCGCGCCGTCACGACGACCGCCGCGAGCACCGGCGCGAGCTCACGCGCAAGCGCGAGCGCAACGACACCGCCGACCATGCCCTCTGCCGAGAACTGACGGAATCCGACGATCACGCTCACCGTGAAGGCCATGCCCGTGAACATCCCGACCAGCGCGGCGATGAACATCGAGCCGGCGCCGATGAACTCGATCGCGAGCATCAGCTGCGCGATTCGGTACGGCGGCCGAATGAGCCAGCTCAGCGCCTGACCGAACAGCAGGATCGTCGCACCGAGGTCGTCGAGCAGGTCGAGGATCGGGTCGGCCACGAAGTCGACCATGCGGAGCGCGGAGCGCAGTGTTCGCCCCTTTGGCGTGGCCGCTTCGTCCGTGCTCGTGTTCGCCAAAGCGCGGTGAGCTTAGCGCGAATGCGCCCGGGGTGCCCTACGGTTCGCGGTAGAAACGCGGGACTCGGCGCGAGATCGACGTCAGCACTTCCCACGCGATCGTCCCGCCGTGGGCGGCGATCTCGTCCGCCGTGATCGCGTCCTTGCCGAGCGCGCCTTCCTGGGCTCCCAGCACCACGACCTCGTCGCGGAGCGACGATCCCGCGATGTCCGTCACGTCGATCATCGACATGTCCATCGAGACCGCACCGACCAGCGGCGCGCGACGCCCGCGCACGAGCACGTGGCCGCGGTTCGACAGCTGCCGCGACAAGCCGTCCGCATAACCCATCGGGACCGTCGCGATGCGCGTCGGGCGCGTCGCGCGGTAGAGCGCGCCGTAGCCGACGCTCTCGCCCGCAAGGACCGTGCGAATGTCCGCGATCTCGCTGCGGACGCGCATCGCCGCGCGCAGCTCGCTCTTCCCCGCGAGGACGGGTGAGACGCCGAAGAGCGCGATGCCCGGCCGGACCGCGTCGAAGATTGCATCGCCACGGAGGAGCGCGGCGCTGTTCGCTGCATGGCGGATCGTGCTGTCGTCGATCGTGCCCGCGCGGCGAAGGAGCTGCGTCGCCTCCTCGAAGCGAGCGACCTGCTCGGCCGTGAACCCCGCCTCGGCTTGGGACTCCCCGGCGTCGGCGCACGCGAGGTGCGTCATGAGGCCTTTGATGCGAACCTCGGGATGCTCCGCGAGGCGAGCCGCGAACTTCTCGAGGTCCGCCATGCGAACCCCGAGACGCGCCATGCCGGTGTCGACCTTGAGGTGCGCGATCGCCGGGCGGCCCATCGCTCGAGCGGAGCGCGCGAGGCCCTCGATCTGCGAGAGGTCGTAGACGACGGGGATGACGTCGCGCGTCGCGACTTCGTCGTAGGCGCCGCGCGAGTCACCGTCGAAACCGCCCATCACGAGGATCGGCACGGTGATGCCCGCATCGCGGAGCTCGACAGCCTCCTCGAGGAGCGCGACGCAGAAGCCCTCGGCGCCTGCGCGCTCGAGCGTGCGCGCCACGGCCGGAGCGCCGTGCCCGTACCCGTCGGCCTTCAGGACCGGCCACACGCGCGAGGCCCCCGCTTGCCTCGCGTGGCGCGTGACGACCTTGAGGTTGTGGCGGAGCGCTGCGAGGTTCACCTCTGCACGCGTCGGGCGGACGGCATCGGCAGGCGCCGCACGGCGCGGCTTCCCCACGCGAACGCTGTCGGCCGCGCCCACGACGTCGGCCTGACGACGGCTCGGGCTCGAGGGAGGCGACGGCGGTGCTTCGTTGTCGTTCACGGCGGGCGTCACAAAAGTGCGTGCGTTCATGTGCGCGGTCCTCAGTGGAGCAACGCTCGTGAGCCTTCGAGCTATTCTCCCCATCGCACGAAGGCGTCAAGACGGGAAAGAAAGCTGCGAGATCCCTCGCCTATTCGGCTCTCCATGATCGGCGCTGATTCGGAGGCGAATCGGGCTCGGTCATTTCGCTGCGACCTTCGCCTCCTCCTTGGCGAGCTCCTCGACCGCGAATTGAAGGCGGTAGAGCCGCGCGTAAACGCCGCCCTTCGCGAGCAACGCGTCGTGCGAGCCCGACTCGATCACGCGCCCGCGATGAAAGACGACGATGCGGTCGACCGCACGGATCGTCGAGAGACGATGGGCGATGACGAGCGCTGTACGTCCCTCCATCACGACCTCGAGCGCCGACTGGAGGCGCGACTCCGTGTCGGAGTCGATGCTCGCGGTCGCCTCGTCGAGGATGAGCAGCGGCGTGTCCTTGTAGAGCGCCCGGGCGAAGGCGATGAGCTGACGCTCGCCGGCGCTGAAATTGGCGCCGCGCTCGTCGACACGCGCCTCGAGCCCGCCGGGGCGACGCTGGAAGAGATCGAGCGCGCCTATCCGCGTGAGCGCTTGCTCCACCCGCTTCAGGTCGGGAATGTCGTCGCTCATCGCCACGTTCGACGCGACGGTCCCCGCGAACAGGAACACGTCCTGCGGGACCACGGAGAAGAGGTCGCGGAGCTCACGACGGTCGTACGCCGCGATGTCCTTGCCGAGGACGCGCGCCTGACCCTGATCGAGCTCGTACAGGCGAAGGAGCAGGCTCGTCACGGTCGTCTTGCCGGCGCCTGTCGCTCCGACGAGGGCGACGCGCTCGCCCTTCATCACGTGCAAGGAGACGTCACGGAGGACAGGCGAGCCCTTCTTGTAGGAGAAGGTCACGTCGTCGAGGGCGACGGCTTCGCCCGGAATGACGCGCGCGGCGTCTGCGGTAGGCGCGGCAACGTCGCTCTCGAGGCTGGTCTCGTCGAGCAGCTTGAAGATGCGCTCGGCTCCGCTCATTGCCGACTGGAGCACCGTGAAGCGCGTCGCGAGGAGGCTCACCGGCTCGAAGAACTGCTTGATGTACTGCGTGAACACGACGACGAGCGGGAACGTGATGCTGCCGTCGGTGATGCGCTTCAGCCCCGCCCACCAGAGGATGCTCGCGATGCACACGGTGCCGACCATCTCGATCGCGGCGTCCAGAACGGCCTCGTAGAGGACGGACGACTTGTTCGCCTCGCGATACTCGACGTTGATGCCGTCGAATTCCGTGGCCATGCTGGCCTCGCGCGCATAGGCCTGCACCACGCTCATGCCCGAGACCTGCTCGTTCAAAAAGGCGTTGAGCCGTGCCGTCTTCACGCGAATGTCCCGGTAGGCCTGGCGCGCGCGACCGCGCACGTACCAGACGACGAGGCCCACGACCGGAAGCGCGCAAAAGGCGATGAGCGACATGCGCACGTCGAGGATGAGCATCATGATGACGATGCCGATCAGCGCGACGAGATCGCCGATGGCGTTGAGCACGCCGGAGGCGAAGAGCTCACCGACCGCGTCGACGTCGTTCGTGGCACGCGTGACGAGTCGGCCGACGGGCGTGCGATCGTAGTACCTGAGCTCGAGGCGCTGCATGAAGTCGAACAGGTGCGCGCGCAGGTCGGCCATCGAACGCGCGCCGGCGATCTGCATCGTGTACATCTGCACGAACGTCAGCGCCTGCGTGCCGACGACGATCAACGAGAGGATGATGCCGTACCGCATCAGCCCTTCGGGGTGGTCGTTCTGGGCCGTGGCGATGAGCCGCCCCATGACGACCGGACGCACCAGGCCGAGCATCGCAACGACGAGGATCATCGAGAGCGACGCCACGACGAACTTCGCGTGCGGCCTCATGAAGGGCCAGAGGCGGCCGAGGAGCTGCGAGTCGTAGGCGCGCCCAAGGCGCTCCTCCTCGTGGAAATCGCGGAGGGTGCCGGCCGCCTTCCGCGCGCCCTCGACCGCGCTCAGCGCGACCGACTGCGGCTCGTTCTTGGCCTCCGCGGGCGCCCTTTCGGGCTCTCTCGCGCGCGCCGTCATGCCGGCACCACGGCAGACGCGCCCGGAAGCGGCTCGTCGACGTCGACGGCCTCGAGCTCGGACTTCGCGGACTGCTCCGCGGCGAACTTCGCGTAGAGCCCGCCGTTCGCCGCGAGCTCCTCGTGCGTGCCGCGCTCGATGACGCGCCCCTCGTCGAGCACGATGATCTGGTCGCAGCGCGCCGCTGCGGCGACACGATGCGTGATGAGGACGACCGTGCGCGCCTCCGCCTGACGCTCGACCGCGTCGAGGATGGCCGACTCCGTCTTCGCGTCGACCGCGGAGAGCGGATCGTCGAGCACGAGCACCTTCGGCTCGCGGACGAGCGCGCGGGCGAGCGCGATGCGCTGCTTCTGCCCGCCCGAGAGCTGCACGCCGCGCTCGCCGACCACCGTGTCGAACTGCTCGGGCAACCCGAGGGCCTCTTCCAGGACCTGCGCCTCGCGCGACGCCGTGCGGATCCGCGCCGTTCCCTCCTCGGACTCGGGCTCGTCGAGGCAGAAGCCGATATTGCGCGAGACGGTCGTAGAGAAGAGAAAGGAGTCTTGCTGCGCGTATCCGATCGATTCTCGGACCGTGGAGAGCGGCAGCTGGCAGACGTCGTTGCCGTCGATTGACACGGCGCCCGCAGGCGTGGGCAGGAGGCGCGCGAGGAGCATCGCGAGGGTCGACTTGCCCGACCCCGTGCGCCCCACGATCGCGATCGAGCCGCCCGCCGGCACGTCGAAGGACACGTCATCGACGACCTTGTGATCGCCGTAAGCGA
>JAYSXP010000577.1:0-9008 GCA_043717125.1 Polyangiaceae bacterium
CTCATGGGCGTGCTCGGCTTCCGCGCGCGCCAGGAGGCGCAGGACGAGCTGAAGCCGGGCGCGAAGCGTCTCGCCGTCAAGTGTGATCTCTGCGCCGGGTACCCGGACTACGCGTGCGTCACCGCGTGCCCGGTGGGCGCGATGTTCCGCATCGATCCGATGCGGTCCCTCGAAACCCAGAATCTCGCATCGTCCCCGAGTCGGTACTAGTGGGCAAGCCGAACCTCGCGCGCCCCGTCACGACGTTCGAGCGGCAATGGCCGTGGGCGTTGCTCGCCATGGGCGTGGGCTTTCTGCTCATCCTGATGACGTTGCTCTTTGCGACGGGCTTCCTGTCGAGCATCAACGATCTGCGGTTTGGCCCGAACGTCCGCGGCTACACGGCAACGGGCATCCTCATGGGGCTGCTCTCGCTCCTCTTCGTGTTCCTCACGATGTGGTACTCGGCGCGCAAGCGCCGCAACGTGACCGGCGCGACGATGATGACGTGGCTCTGGGCCCATGTGTACTTCGGCCTCATCGCCATCCTCGCGGCGATGCTTCACGCGGGCTTCGGCCTGACGAGCGCGTCGTTCTCGAGCGGCAAGCTGCTCTTTCTCCTCTTCTCGGTGATCGTGGGGTCGGGCATCTTCTGGCGGCTCGCTTATGTCGTCGTGCCTCCCAAGGCGACCATCGCGACGCTCAACTACTCCAAGGAAGGCGCGCTCCATCGCGCCGAGGAGCAGGCGCTCGAGATCGAGAAGCTCACCGCCGGCAAGTCCGCCGAGCTGCAGCGCCTCAAGGAGCAGCTCCTGGCCCGCGACGTGCCGCAACACGAGCTCGCGCAGCTCGCGAACGCCATCGTGGTGCCGGAGGAGCGCGCGCTGCTCGACGAGATCCTGCAGCTCGCGGCGAGCCGGCGGCGCGCGCTCGCCCGCCCGGCAATGCAGCAGGGGTTCACGAAGAAGCTGCAATTCTGGCGGGTCGTGCACGTTCCGCTCGCGTTCATCTTTCTCTTCGCGCTCGTCGTCCACGTCCTCGGCGCGTTCGACGTCCACCGCAAGATCGTGCCGATCGCGATCGCCGAGAGCGGACCGCTCGCGGTCTTCAAGCCCTCGGAGGACTGCCAGGTCTGCCACAAGGCGATCTACGCCCAGTGGGCGGACTCGATGCACGCGCACGCGCTCAACAGCCCGCTCACGATCGTGCAGAACAACCTCGACATGCGGCACTCGCTCGTCGGGGCAGCGACGCCCGACCCGCGACGCATGTGCATCAACTGCCACGGCCCCGCCGTCGCTGCGGTGACGGACGGCGACATTCTCCCGCTGCAGGGCTTGAAGCAGCGCGAGGGCATCGACTGCGTCGCCTGCCACCAGATGAACAACCCGGTCGGCCCGGGCGCAGGCGCCAGCGCGCTCGCTTACCAGGAGGAGCTCGTTCGCGGTGACCGGTACTTCGGCCGCCTCGAGAATCCCGTCGGCAACGCCTATCACCGGAGCAGCAAGAGCGCGCTGTTCGAGGCGCCCGAGAAGCTTTGTCAGACGTGCCACATGGTGCATCTCAACCGCGACAAGGACCCGAAGATCGTCAAGGGCGTCGACCTCGTCCTCCAGACGACCTTCGACGAGTACCGCGAGTACCAGCGCGGCGGGGGGACCGGCAACTGCGTCACCTGCCACATGCCCGTCGTGGCCGGGTTGAAGAGCGCGGCGGACGGCGCGGTCGTGCCATTCACGATGGACTACACGCCGCCGAACCGGCAGGTCCACGACCACGGGTTCGTCGGCGTCGACTACCCGCTCGACACCGTGGCCAAGCGCGACCCGCAGAAGGCAAAGCGCGCAGCGCTTCTCGCGAGCGCGGCGGTCTTCAGCATCGACAACCAGGCCGTCGCCGGCCAGAACCTCACGATCAAGCTCGCGCTCGAGAACCGCACTGGGCACAACCTCCCCACGGGCTTCGCGTTCGCACGCCAGATGTGGATCGAGCTCGTCGTGAAGGACAGCGGCTCGACGATCTTCTCCTCCGGATTGCTCGCCAAGACCGACGACGATCTCTGCGACAACGGCACGTTCGGCGAGACGACGAACCCGCTGCGCCCGTTCGTGCAGGGCTGCACCGCGGTCGACAGCTCACTCGTCAACATCCAGCTCAAGCTCGTCGACAAGATCGCGGTCGAAGCTGACGCCTTCGGCCAGCCGAAGAAGGACGAGGGCGGCGACAACGTCCTCATCCAGTCGCGCGAGGGCAACGAGACCTATCTCCAGTTCCTCACCGGCGGCGGCGTCGCGCGCACGCGCCCGGTCGACAAGATCGGGATGGGTCCGCTGCGCCCGCTCCAGCGCAAGACGTACAACTACACAATCCCCCTGCCGCGGACGGTGCGCAACGGGTCGTGGACGGCTCGCCTCCTCTTTCGCAACCTCCCGCCGTACTGGGTCCGCGCGATGGGCAAGGAGCAGAAGCCGGGCACCGCCGACGGCCCGCAGCTCGGGCCGCTCGTCCCGAACCTCCAGGTCGTGGAGATGGCGAAGCAGACAGGCACCTTCTCTCGCTGAGGAGGGAGAGGAAGATCGGGCACGGGCGCGTGGAGACGCGATCGCGCGCTCCAGACCAACCGCGCACGGGGCGGAAAAATAGCGGTTTCTGTCGCGAAGCGGGTATCGTCTCCCGCCTCTAGGGAGGCTTCTACGATGCGTATGCTCAAGTTTTTCCTCGCGGCCGCAATTCCGGTCGCACTCCTCGGCTGCCCTGACAAGGCCAGCCCCGATCCCGCTGCGGGCAAGGGCTCGGCTACGCCAGCGACGAAAGCCGCCGGCTCTGCCGCTCCCGCGGCCTCCGCCGCAGCCCCCGCGAAGAGTGGCGGCTGGTAGTAGAGCCATCCGGCTGACCGCGGCCGCCTTGGTGCTCGCCGCTGCCGCGCTCGCGGCGGCTTGCACCACGCGGTCCGGGGATGCCACCCGGCGTGAGCCTTCCTCCGTCGACGCGAGCACGTTCGGCCCGTCGGATCCCGATCCGATCACGCAGCTCCGTCCCTTCGAGGAGGAGACGCGACGCGCCTTCGATTTCGAGAAGCCCCCGAGCGCGGAGACGGGCATGGGCGCCGACCCGTGGACGGTGCGCCGTCTGGCAGCGCCCGCACGCGGCTGGGTGGGGATCTTGCGCGGGCGCTCCGCTGTCGTCTTGCTCGACGACGACCTGCACGAGCTCGCACGCGCCGACGCCCCGCGCTCTCCCACCGGGCTCGCGATCGCCAAAAACGGCGACGTCATCGTCACAGGTGAGCTCTCGCCGGTGGTTGCGCGGTTTGCGGTCCGCGGCGCGACCCTCACCTCGCTCGGAGA
The DNA here is from genome assembly GCA_043717125.1 of Polyangiaceae bacterium. Taxonomy (GTDB): domain Bacteria; phylum Myxococcota_A; class Polyangia; order Polyangiales; family Polyangiaceae; genus Labilithrix. The sequence goes on from JAYSXP010000577.1 coordinate 3,327, forward strand.
GGTCAGGATGCCCGGCGTCATGGGCCTGCGAGACATCACGACCTCTCCGGCAGGCGTCGTCTGGGCGCTCGACGAGCGCGGCGCGCGCCTCCTCCGCATCGGCGCGGACGGACAGGTCGCCTCCAGCCACGCCGTCGGACACGGCGCCGTCCAGGTGCTCGCGACGACCAGCCATGTCGTCGTCCTGGCGGTGACCGATCACGCCCTCGAGGTCTTCGCGACCGACACCGCGGGGCTCCTGACCGGGCAAGCGCCCGTTCGCATCACGCACGATGGCCCCATGTGGGGCTTCGACGCGCGCGAGACCGGCGCGGGGCTCGTCCTCGCCGCCGGCGGCGTCGAGGACCACCCTCTCGACCGCACGGGCGGGTTCTTCGGCTTCATCGACTCGTTCCTGTTCGCGTATCGCGTGCATGATGCACGCGTCGAGCGGCTCGCATCGATCAACGTCTCCGAGCAGGGCGTGATCACGCCGAAGGGCGTCGCGATCGACTCCGCGGACGACGAGCGGGTCGAGCTCTTCGCGACCGCCTACGGAAGCGCGTCCGGGCTCCGCGCGTCGCTGCGCACCGGCTGGCCCCCCGTGCTCTCGGCGACCACGCTGGTGCCGGGCATCCGCGCCGTCGACCGCTCAGCTGCTGCCACAGCGATGGCCGACCCCCTTCTCGACGCCTGGGTGCTGTCGACCGACAGCGGCGTCCGCGTGGTTCCGGTCGCGCGCGAGACTCCGCGTGCGCTCGCCTCTCGGCTCGGCGAAGCGCTCTTTTTCACGTCGCTGATGGCCCCGAAGAACACGAGCGACGGCGCGCTCAGCCGCTTCACCTGCGAGACGTGCCACTTCGAAGGCTACGTCGACGGTCGAACACATCACACGGGGCGCGAGGACATCCATGCGACGACCAAGCCGCTCGTTGGGCTGGTCGGCAATCGCCCGTACTTCTCGCGCGCGCTCGATCCGGACCTCTCGACCATCGCGCACGCCGAGTTCCGCGTCGCGGGCGCCGGCAGCGGGACCGACCCGTTCTTCGCCGTCGAGCCGCGCGAGCACGCATGGCTCGAGCATCTCGGACTGACGAGGCGGGCCGAGCCGTTGGAGCTCCGACGCGCGCTGATGCGTTTCCTCACGGACTTCTCGCACCGCCCGAGCCCGGCGGTCGTCGGCCGGCCCATCGCCGGCTTCGACGTGACCGAGCGCGAAGGCGCACGCTTGTTCCGCGATCGCTGCGAGACCTGCCACAGCGCTCGCCTCTCCGCAGACGCTCCGGCGACCGGCGTACCCTTCGAGCGCTGGGAGGCGATGATCTTCGCCGACGCCGCGCCCATTGTCTGGGGCAGCGCCGGGTACCGCAAGACCGGCGTCACGCCCTACGTGTGCGCGGATGGCGCGCGGACGCCCTCTCTACGTCGCCTCTATAAGAAGCACCCGTACTTCACGAACGGGTCGGCCAAGTCGATCGACGACGTGCTCGACACGCTCCGCTTCGCGGGCGATGCGACCTTCCACGGTCGAGCTCCCGAGGGCGCCAACTCGCTCTCCGCCACGGACAAGCGCGCCCTTCGATCCTTCCTCGACCTCCTCTGAGCGCACGGCGAGACGGCGCGAGACGGCGAGGCGTTTCGCCACCGGACCGCGCACGCGCCCACCACCTCAGCCGCGCGGCTCGTCGCGCGTGTCCACCGCGGGAAGGAACCGCCCGAACCACTTGGCTGCTCGACGCGAAACCTCACCGAGCTTACCGGGCTCCTCGAACAGGTGCGAGGCGCCGGCCACGACAGCGAGCTCCCGCGTGCACATCATCACCGAGGCCGCCTCGCGATTGGTGTCGACGTTCGCCGTGTCGTCCCCGCCAACGATGAGCAGCGTGGGCGCACGAACGCGCTCGAGCACGTCCATGGCAAGCTCTGCTCGTCCGCCACGACAGACGACGGCGGCCACGTCCTCAGGGCGATGCGCCGCCGCGATCAGCGCGGCAGCGGCGCCTGTGCTCGCGCCGAAGAGGCCGAGCGGAAGCTCGCGTGTGCGACGCCCGGCCCTGAGTGAGTCGCAGATGCCTATCACCCGCGCAGCCAAGCGCGAGATGTCGAACCGACGTGGCGACGTCCGTGTGTACGCGGCGACCTCCTCGGGAGTGAGGAGATCGATCAGCAGCGTGCCGACACTCGCATCCTGACGCAGTGCCTCCGCCACGAGCTTGTTTCGCGCGCTGTGACGGCTGCTTTTGCTTTCGTGCGCGAAGAGCACGATCCCCCTTGGCTCGCCCGGCATCTCGAGCTGTCCTTCCAGCTGAATGCCACCGACGTCGATACGCACGAGGTAACTCTCGACCGCCGCCCGATGGGTTTCGGTTTGCATAACCAGGCTTGATGCATTCGTCGTACCGCTGCGCCAACCACGCCAACCTTGCACCGCTCCACGAGTGAGCTCGAGCTCGCAGCCCCGCTGCACCCAGGCGCAAAGCCGGCGCGGCCGCTAGGACGACAGGCCGATGAGGCGACGCACGACGGCCATGAAGCGTTGCCACGGAAGCGGCTCGAGCACGCCCGGCGTGACCGCCGACGACGGCGGCGGAACGTAGTCCTCGTCAGCCGGCAGCGTCGCGAGCAGCCCAGCGCTCGTGCGCGGCACGAACACCCCCGCGCACTCCTCGCAGCGGAGGAGATCCGCGCCCGTCGCCGTCGCGATGGAGGTGCGGTCGCCTCGCGCGCCGACCGCCGCCTTGACGACGTACCGCTCGATGGCGAGCTGCCTCGTGCAGCGCGGGCACGCGCCCGTCGCGAACGCCTCGTTGCGGAGGCTGCTCGCCGCTACGCTCGGTCGTGAGGCGCGGACCGTCTCCGTCTTCAAGACCTCGGTCGCGACGCGCTTCACCTCACCGTCGAACCAGTCCACCCACATGCCGCCGCACGAGGCGCAGAGGTCCACCTCCGCCTCGGCAAGGACCTCGACGGTCATCGGCTCCGCGCAACCTGGGCAGCGGACCGCCGCGCCGCGATAGCCGGCGACACTGCCTGTGAAGTCCACCCGATCCCCGCGGCTACGTCTAGTGCGCGATGTGCTCGCGCGAGAGACCCGGGTGCGTCGGGTCACCCGGCTCGTGGCGCGGATTGGCCGTCGCGTGCCCACCGTCGCGAGCCGTCATCGCGAGGAGCAGGTCCTTCGAGTAGATGAACTGATCGCGCGAGTCGTACGGGACGGCGTGGATGCCCGTGTCCATGCGAATGGCATCGCACGGGCAGGCCTCTACGCAGAAGCCGCAAAAGATGCAGCGGAGCTCGTCGATGACGAATTTCACCGGGAAGCGTTCGTAGCCGCGGCGTTCGTCGCCCTCGGGGTACTCGCCGGCCTCGATGAAGATGCACTGCGCAGGGCAGGCCGTCGAACAACAGAGACACGCGACGCAGCGAACGCTCTTGTCGTCGCGCGCCGTGAGGCGGTGCATACCGCGGAAGCGCTCGGGATACGGGCGCTTTTGCTCGGGGTAGCTGATCGTCGTGATGCCTTCGGCCCAGCGATCGGTCACCGGATCCGGCCGAGTGCCACGGATCATGTCGCGCGTGTTCTTGAAGAAGTGGCTCATCGTCGCGCCGAGACCGTTGAAGATCTCGGGGAGGTACGACTGCACGGACGCCGTCTTGTCTGTGTACTCGAGCGCCGTAGCGTTGAGCGGAGCGGGCGGCTTCTTAGGGAATGCGCGGGCCATCGGTGGCGATCCTTCTTGGTAGTTGCGAGCTGCGATCCGACGGCTTAGGCGCGCATCGGGGCGGACTTGGTACCGCCGGCCGCCGACGCGTACTTCGCGCTGGAGCCGACGATTTGCTCGCGTGTTGGGCGTGGGCGCAGGAGACCGACCACGATGTAGACGAGCAGCGCGGTGATCGCGAGGGCGACGATGCCCTGCGTCACGTCGCCGGCAACCTTCATGAACGACGCCGCGCTGTCGCCGCCGCGCTGGAGCGCAAGCCACACGACGCCGGTGGCGAGGATGTTCGCGAGCGACGCGGGGAGCAGCACCGTCCAGCCGAGCTTCATCAACTGGTCGTAGCGGAACCGCGGGAGGCTCCAGCGGATGAACGCCTGGATCCAGCAGAGGAAGAGCGTCTTGCCGAAGAACGCGACCACCCCGAAGATGATCACCCAGATGTGCGGAAGCTTCGTCGCGAAGAGCTCGGTCTCGCCAAAGGCGAGGTGCAGGCCGTCACGGTGGAGGAAAGGCAGCTGCCAGCCGCCGAGGAAGATGGTGACGAGCAGCATCGAGCTCGTGACGATCTCCATGTACTCGGCGAAGTAGAACATGCCGAACTTCATGCCCGAGTACTCGGTGAAGTAGCCCGAGACGAGCTCGCTCTCCGCTTCCGGGAGGTCGAACGGGATGCGCTTGATCTCGGCAGTGGCCGCCGTGAAGAACAGGAAGAACGCGAGTGGCTGGACGAAGATGCCCCACGCGTTGTCGCCCTGCCAGCGCACCATGTCATCGAGGCGCACCGAGCCGTAGACCATCATCGCGCCGACGAGCGAGAGGCCCATCGTGACCTCGTAGCTGACCATCTGGCTGGCCGCGCGGAGCGCGCCCATCAGCGAGAACTTGTTGTCGCTCGACACGCCGGCGATCGCCGCGGCGACGATGCCCTGGCCGGCCATCGCGAACACGAAGAGGAGGCCGACATTGAGCCCTGCGACGACGAGGTCGACCGGGGGCGAGCCCATGCTGATCCCGAAGCGCTGCGCGGCCGGGAAGACCAGGGACATCGAGTAGCCGGCCTGGCATACGCCGTTGACCGGGAGCATCGCGGGGCCACCGTCCTTGAAGCAGACCGATTTCCAGAGGAGATCGGTGCTGAGCGTGTCGCCGAACGGGATGACCGCGAGCAGCACGAGCACGGGAATCATCGCGAGCATCGGCGCGAGGCTGAAGAGGAGCTTGTCCGCCTTGGGCGGCATGAAGTCCTCCTTCGTGAAGAACTTCACGCCGTCGGCGGCTGTGTGGAGCAGGCCGGCGACGCGGAGCTCGAGGCCGAAGATCTTCAGCGTGGCGCGGTTTGGACCGATGCGGTCCTGCATCATCGCGCCGCCGCGACGGTCGTACCAGGTGAGGAGACCGGCAATGTTGAAGACGAAGCCGACCATTACGGCGATCTTCACGACGGTCCAGATGAGGCTCGTGATCGTCATCGTTACGGTGCTCCCGTGGGGCTTGCCGCGACAGCGGCGACGTCACGGGTGCTGGCGGCAGAGCCGACCAGCAAGCTTCGGACGTCTTTCAACTTCGACCAGCTCACGTCGAGGCCGAGGCCGAGACCGAGCAGGCGGGCGAGCTCCCAAGCGGGCTTCGAATCGCCCTGCGGGAGAGGTCCCTTGGCGGCAACCTGGTGGATGCCCTGGCGGTTCACGTAGGTGCCATTGTGCTCCGCCCAGGAGGTCGCCGGGAGGACGACGTGCGCGGCGTCAGTCAGTGCCCCTTCGTGCGAGGCGATGACGACGAGCGTTCCGAGCATCCCGAGCGCGGTCGCGTCCTCGGGGTCGTTTCGTGGCGTCACGCCGCCGAGCGCGATCACGTGAGAGACGCGGCTCGAGCGGAGATCGTCGAGCAGCTGGGCGTACGTCTTCGCACCGGGGGCGAGCTCCGCGACACCCTTCGTGTTCGGGTTCTTGTCAGCGTCGATGAGGATGTCGTCCCTGTAACC
>JAYSXP010000578.1:0-9003 GCA_043717125.1 Polyangiaceae bacterium
TCGTTCATGCGCCTCATCGACACGCGGCGCACGAACGTGATGACGCTCGAGGATCCCATCGAGGTCGAGCTCCCGCAGATCACGCAGGGTCAGACCAACCTCAAGGCCGGCTTCACCTTCGCGACGGGACTCCGCGCCATTCTGCGACAGGATCCCGACGTCATCATGGTCGGTGAGATCCGCGACACGGAGACCGCCGGCATCGCGCTGCAGGCGTCGCTCACGGGTCACCTCGTTCTCTCGACGGTGCACACGTCCGACGCGGTCGAGACGGCAGTGCGCCTCGTCGACCTCGGCGTCGAGCCGTGGATCGTCGCGAACGCGCTCACCGGCATCTTCGCCCAGCGGCTCGTGCGCCTCGTCTGCAAGAAGTGCACGGATTTGGTGCCGCTCGCCGTCGACCTGCTCGACGGCGAGGACGTGGTGCTCGCCAAGGGCACGCTGGTCCCGAAGCCCAAGGGCTGCGCGGAGTGCTTCCGCACCGGCTACAAGGGCCGCACCGGCATCTTCGAGGTCGTCTTGGTCGACGACGACATGCGCGAGCTCATCAAGAACAAAGCGAGCCCGCGCGAGTATCGCGTCATCCTCAAGAAGCGCGGTGTCGCCACGCTGCGGCGCGTCGGCCTGATGAAGGTGAAGGAAGGCCTCACGAGCGTCGAAGAAGTCATGCGCGTGACGATCTGATCGCGCGGCACCCTTACGTCGAGAGCTTGCCGTCCGGGTCCACGATCGGCAGCAGCATCTCGACCTTGTCGCAGAGCTCGCGCCTCGTCTCGGCCCGCACGGTCACGTGACCGACCTTGCGCCCCGGTGCGCCGTCTTTGCCGTACGCATGGAGGTGAGCGCCCTCGACCGCGAGCACCGCCTCGCGCGGCGGGAGCTTACCGATCGCGTTGATCATCGCGGAGCAGCCGATCATGCGCGTCGAGCCGAGGGGCATTCCCAGGATCGCGCGTACGTGGTTCTCGAACTGGCTCGTCTCGGCGCCTTCGATCGTCCAGTGCCCCGAGTTGTGGACGCGCGGTGCCATCTCGTTGGCGATTAGCCCGTCGCCCGTGACGAAGAGCTCCATGGCGAGCACGCCGACGTAGTCGAGCGCCGAGAGGACGCGCCCCGCGTGCTCCTCCGCGCGCGCTTGCAGCCCGGCGGTCCACGCGTCGCTCTTCGGATACGACACGCGCAGGATGCCACCCCTGTGCTCGTTTTCTACGAGTGGGTAGAAGCGCGTCTCGCCCTTCGTGCTCCGGACGGCGAGGATCGACATCTCGCGCTCGAACGGGACGAACGCCTCGAGCACCAGCGACGCGGCACCGAGGGCCTCCCACGCGCGTGCGACGTCCTCCTCCGTGCGAAGGACCCACTGGCCCTTGCCGTCGTAGCCGAAACGGCGCGTCTTCAGGACCGCGGGGAGGCCGAGCTTCGCGACCGCGCGCTCGAGGTCCTCCTTGCTCGAGATGGCCGCAAAGCCGGCAGTCGGGATCCCGAGCGAGGCGAAGAAGCCCTTCTCGTCGAGGCGATCCTGACTCACCTCGAGCGCGCGCGGAGGCGGATATACGTCCACGAGCTCGTTCAGAAAGCGCGCCGATCCGACAGGGACGTTCTCGAACTCGTACGTGACGACGTCACTCTTGCGCGCGAGCTCGCTGAGGCGCTCCTCGTCGTCGTAGGCGCCGACGCGCAGGTTGCCCACGTGACCCGCCGAGGACTCCGCGCCCGGATCGAGGAAGACGAAGCGCTGGCCGAGCGTGTACCCGGCGAGCGCAATCATGCGTCCGAGCTGCCCGCCGCCGAGGACGCCGATCGTCACGAGCTCACGCCTTCGTCTCGCTGCCGCGACGGCTCGAGGCCGGCGGCGTGATCGAGCCCGGCGCCGACTCCTCGGGATCGGGCACCACACGAGGGTCGGGCTGCTCGAGGACCTTGGCGGTCTGTTCCTCCCGATGGCGAACGAGCGCGGCTCGAACGGCGCCGTCGTTCCGCGCCAGGATCTGCGCGGCCGCGAGCGCGGCGTTGATCGCGCCGGACCGACCGATGGCGAACGTCGCGACGGGAATACCGGCGGGCATCTGCACGATGGAGAGGAGAGAGTCGATGCCACGGAGCATCTTCGACTCGACGGGAACGCCGAGCACCGGCAGGAGCGTCTTGGCAGCCGCCATTCCAGGGAGGTGCGCCGCGCCCCCCGCGCCGGCGATGATCACATGGAGCCCACGTTGCTCCGCCGTGCTCGCGTACTCGAACAACAGATCGGGCGTGCGGTGTGCGGACACGACCTTCACCTCGAAAGGGACGCCGAGGCGCTCGAGCATCTCCGCGGCGTGAGCCATCGTCGGCCAGTCGGAGGTCGAGCCCATGATGATGCCGACGCGCGGGGGGAGGATTCCGGACATTGAACCGGCGAGAATACGAAAGCGCGAGGCATTCGGGTATCCTCCTTCATACGATGCACAAGGTCTTCTTCCGCCTCGGCACCCTGGGCGTTCTCTTCACGCTTCCGCTGTCGGCCGCGATCGGGTCGGGCTGCAGCAGCAGCGACGATCCCGCAGCCGCCAACACGCCCGACGCGGCCCCTGAAGCGGCGTTGCAGGACGTGTACGTTGCCCCGACCGACGCGGCGGTCGAGGCAGCTTTGCCGGGGCGCGACTGCGCGGCCGACCTCCAGGCCGACGGCCTGCAGCAACACCTCGACTGCACAGGCCTCTATTCGAGCTTCACCGCGAAGACGGTGGCCGCGGGAAATAGGCCTTACACGCCCGGCGTCACGTTCTGGAGCGACGGCGCGGAGAAGGCACGCTTTCTCTACCTGCCGCCGGGCGCGAAGATCGACATCGCGAACTTCGACGAGTGGAAGTTTCCCAACGGAACGAAGGTCTGGAAGGAGTTCAAGCTCGACGGCAAGCGCATCGAGACGCGCCTCTTCCAGAAGACCAAGGACGCCTGGCAGCACACGACGTATCGCTGGAACGACGCCGAGACGGACGCCGTCCGCAAGGACAGCGGCGAGAAGGTCCCGATCGCCGGCAAGACCGTCGTGTACGAGGTCCCGAACACCGGTCAGTGCGACGGGTGCCACATGGGCAAGACCGACTCGCTCCTCGGCGTCGACGCGATCGGTCTCGGGCTGCCCAACGCGCAGGGCGTGACGCTCGCGTCGCTCGCCGCCGACGGACGCTTCTCGGTCGCGCCGCCCACGACGACGATCACGATCCCCGACGACGGGACCGGCAAGTCGGCCCCGGCGCTCGGCTGGCTCCACGCGAACTGCGGCGCGTGCCACAACAGCGGCTCGGGGGCCGCGACGTTCACGGGACAGTGGCTACAGCTCCGCCCGTCGCAGCTGCTCCCCGAGGCCGGCGTGGCCACCGTGAAGGATCTCGACACCTTCAAGACCGCCGTCGGCATCAACTCGTCGCGCACCGATGTCGACGCCGGCGTTCCGTACAAGCGGATCGCCATCGGAGACCCCACGCACAGCCTCATGTCGATCCTCTCGGGCCGCCGCGCGATCAGCCCCGAGGAGCCGAACTCGAACATCCAGATGCCGCCGCTCGTGACCCGTCAGGTCGACGTGGCAGGGCATGCCCTGCTCGACGACTGGATCACCGCGGTTCAGCCGTAGCCAAGGGCGGGCTCAACACGGTCATCGCGGCGCGTAGCGCCGTGCAGAACGAGCTTCGCGTGCGTGAGGCGACGCGATCGACGTTGCACGCAAGCGCGAGCGGCTCGGTCGCCGTGTAGCCCTCGATGGGGATCTCGAGGAGGGCGCCGCTCGCCATGTGGCGCTGCGCGGCGATCGCCGGACCGAACGCGAGCTGCTCGGTCTGCGCGGCGAGCTCGAGGGCGACGAGGAACGTCTGCACCTGGTGGCCGACCTTGCGCTGCGCTCGCGGGATCGGAAAATCGTCGTCCAGCGGGACGACGCGCCCTTGCTGGCGGTAGATCGGAATGATGAACGGCACCTCGGCGAGACGCTCGAGAGGAACGGCACCTTTGCCGAGCCGTTGGTAGAGGGCGGGCGACGCGAAGAGCCCGCGGCGCAGGTCCCCCACGTGGTCGGAGACCCAGCTGGCCGGCAGGTGCTCGCCCCCTCCAGGAAGGAGGAGAATGTCGAACCCGTCGTCCTGAGCATTCGCGCGCAAGAGCGAGGGCGGGAGCTCGAAGGCGCGCAGCCGTACGTTCGGCGCCGCGCCGCCGAGCACGGGAAGGAGCGACGTCTGCAGGTAGGACGGCGCGCCGATCGTCATCTCGGCTCCCTCCGGGCTCGCGGCACGCGCCGACTCGAGCTGACCGACCACCGACTCGAGCGTCGGCGCGATCAAGCGGCCGGCCTCGCTGAGCACGACGCCACGGCTGCCACGCTCGACGAGCTTTCGCGCGAAGTGCGTCTCGACGCGCGTGATCGCCTTGCTCACTTGCGAGGGCGTGACGCGGCGCTCGCGCGCGGCGGCCGTCAGCGACGAGCTACGCACGACCGCGAGGAACGTGAGCAGGTCGGCGACACGGAGGTCGGCGACGTCGCGAGTGGGATCCGTCACGCGCGCAGTGTGCCTCAGGCCGGCTCGACGAGCGAGAGGCCAGTGTGGGCGAGGGCCGCGATGGCCTCGCGCGGCGGGAAAGCGACGCTCGGTCCGACCACGCCGACCGCGACGATCGCGCCGGCGATCGCGCGCTCGGCCGCGTACACCTGGAGCTCGGCGGTGAGGCCGTACGGGTCCGAGCCGGTGAGCGCGACGCGCGACCGTTCGCTGCCCTTCGTGGCTTCGGCGAGGACGGTGAAGGTCCCGTCGCGCTCGCTGCCGAGGGGTCCGTCGGCGGTGCGATCGACCCATTTTTCAGCGAGGAAGCGCGTGGCACGCACGAACGAAGGAGCAAGCTTGCGGAGGCGATGAAGCGTGTGCGCAGCGCGCTCGTTCATGGCCATGTAGGTCCGCACAGTGCGTGCGCCGGTGTGGCCGGGCACGACGATCGCCTCGGGGCTCGGAAACGAAGCGGCGACAATGCGACGTCCGTTCGGGAGCGCAAAGGTGGTCATCTTCTCGGCGGAGGCCTCGACGACGAGCGAGCCGTCGACCCACTGGAGTGGAGCGCGCTCGGCGAGGACGCGCAGGATGCTCTTCTTCGTGCCGCGCGTCGTCGCGCCGCCCGCGGCCCCCTCGGCGGTGCGGTTCGCGTAGAACACGTCGATCGTGTCGGGCGACCCGCCGACACGCTCGGCGGCAAGATGACAGACCCAGTCGGACGGCGCGATCTCGAAGGCCATCGCCGGGACGATGCACGCACGACTCGCTTCGCAGGTGGCCTGGTGGATCTTCGCGGCGTCGGCGACGAAGCGCTGCTCGCCGGTGGTGTCGACGTAGTGCACCCCGAGCCGCGCGCACGCCGCGAGGACCGGCATGCCGACGTCGACGAAGGGCCCTGCACACGCGAGGACGATCGTGCGCCCTTCGATGGCTTGCTCGATCGTACCGGGTCGAAGCAGGTCCACCGTGCAGAGCTCGACCGGAGGAGCGCCGCTGCCAGAGCCCAGCCGATCGCGCAGCCGCGCGAGTCGATCGGGGCTTCGCCCCGACACCGCGTAGGTGATTCCTCTGGCGGAGAGGAGAGCGCACACGAGGCCGCCCGTGAAACCTGTCGCCCCATGGACGAGCACCGGCGCTTTCTCGCTCATCGACGAACAGTCTAGGCTGAGATCGCGCCCCGAGGCTGCTCCCCATCCGTCACGAGAAGATGACCGTGCGCGGGGTGCCGATCGTCGCGATCGGTGTGCAATTGACGAGCTCGTGGCATGAGGCGCTGCGACAAGCACACCGTGGAGCGCTCGACCGTCGTGGCGCCAAAAAGCGATGGGCCCTCACGCATTCGCATGAAGACCCATCAAACGTTCCGACCACCGTGGCCGTGTGCGGGTGTCACGAACCCCTAGGCCTAGGCCTAGGTGGGGGGCTCGGGCCGCGCTTTAGGCTTCCCAATTATCCAGAGCTCTTGCGAGATGGCTGGGCGTGCACACTGAGCGACCGTTTGCCCTCCGGGTTCATTCACATAAGGGGATCATGAAAACCGCGAATCACGAACCCAGCAGTCGGAACACCTTCTAGCGTAGGGAGCGGATCGCGGTCGGTCAACGCCCACCGCAACGACGAACCGCAACAAAGTGGGCCATTTTCTGCCGATGTTGGCACATCACGAGCATGCAGCAGTCCGATCAGGAGAGCGCGAAGATCGAGACCACTCTGCCGCGGGCGTGCGTGGAGCCGACCTGTGCTGCGGAAGCCGAGGAAGACGCGGCGGTCGCACCGGAGGCGGGGCGCGCGCCGCTCGCCGGTGAGCTCGCATTCCTGAGCCCCGAGGCGCAGGTGCAGCGCACCGCCGAGCTGCTCGGCGAAGGCGCGATCGTCGTCGAGGTCGCCGCGCCTCCGGCATCGCTGCGCGGCAGGCTCGCCGATCACGTCGACGAGCTCGTCGAGCGAGCGCTCGGTGTCCGCGGTGCGCCCTCTCCCTATCTCGTCGCCTGGTCCGCGATGCCCGAAGACGCCGACGCCGGCGCTCGCCTCGCGGACCAGCTCTCTCGCGCGCGGAGCGTCGGAGCGACCGGCTTCGCGATCGCGATGGGGTCGCTGTCGAGGATCGCAGCGCCCGCGCTCACGCCCGAGGACAGCGCACTGCTCCGCCATCTTGCACGAGCGACCGACAACGGGCCGTACGTCCTTCTCGTCGACGACGGAGACGAGGTCATCGGTGCGTACGAGGAGCCCGTGGAGCTCCGGTGGATGCTGGGGACGCGGACGAGCACGAGCGCGGACGACGTGGTCGAGAGCGTGGTCGAGGTGACGGTGCCGGCCGAGGCGATCGCGATCCTCGTGACAATCGAGACCCCCTCGCGCGTGCTCGACGAGCCCGTCCTCGAGACGGCTCAGCCCGAGGTGGTCGAGACACAAGTGGACGCGCCCGTCGCCGAGATCAAGACGGACCGCGCTGCGCGAACCAGCACCGACGCGGCGCGCCGGAGGCACACTGCCGGCATCCCCGTCTCGGGCCCTGGCGACTACTGGCGCTCCTGGGCGATCGCGCTCGCCGCGGCGCGCGGCCCGCAGCCGCTCGCGTCGTTCGAGAAGCTCTTCGTCGAGAGCTACATGCCGCTCGCGAACGCGATCGCAGGCGGCCTCGAAGATCCGCGTGCGCTGCGCGCCCACGACGAGTTCAAGTCGGGCTTCGAGCGGACCTACACCGACGCGTTCGTCACCTTCGGCGCGACGGGGCGACGCCCGCGGCTCGTGATGGACGCCTACGACGTCGCGGTGAAGCAGGCGCGCTTGCACAACGCGCGGAACACCCACGTGCTCGTGGTCGACGCGATGCGGTACGACCTTGGATGCCTCGTGCGCGACGAGATCGCGACACGCGCGGCCGGTACGGCCTCACTCACCAACGAATCGCTCTCGTGGAGCGCACTCCCGACGACGACCTATCGGCAGCTCGAGACGCTCGCACGCGGCATGGATGCGCTGCGCGCGCCGGCGCCCGAGGAGACCGCGGAGTCGCTGCGTGGTCGACGCGCCGAGACGGTCCGTCGCCTCCGCGTCGGCTCGCGTGAGCTCTACAAGCTCGACATCGTTCCCTCGATGCTCGGGGCGTTCCCGGACCCGACCTCGGGCTCCGGGGCCGAGCACGTCGTCGCGGCGCTTCCCGACATCGCGGCCAGCGTCGCCGACGCCATCCTGAAGCACATCGAGACGCTGCCGCCGCGGACGCTCCTCCTCGTGCTCGGCGACCACGGCTTCACGATCGATCGCCGCGGCCGCATCACGCATGGCGGCGCGAGCCCCGAGGAGGTGCTCGTCCCCTGCTTCGCGTACCTCGTCGGCGATCTCCACTGAATCAAGGCATGGCGCCGCTCCCCGGCACTGCCTGATTCAGTGCGAGTGCTCGTCGTGCCCGTGCCCGTGCCCGCTTTCAAGCACGGGATCGTGCGCATGACCATGATGCACATCAGGCATGTGCGGGTGTCGATGGACCATCCTCCCGTGCTCGTGCGGGTGCGTGTGCTCCCCTTCGGGCATCGGCTCGTGCACGTGATCATGATGCGCATCGTCGTGGCGGTGCGCGTGCTCGTGCTCGACCACCGCGTGCTCGTGCTCGTGCTCGTGGCGTTCCGTCATGTGCAGCACGAGCCCCAGCGCCATCACCGCGCCGGCCGCCACCGCGTACAGCCCTGCCGGCTCTCCGAGCGCAAACGCCACGAGCGCGCCACAGAACGGCGCCGACGCGAAGACCGACGCGGTGCGACCCGCGCCGAGCGTGCGCTGCGCCTTCAGATAAAGCCGAAGGCTCACGCCGTACCCCGTCCCTCCGACGACGACGAGACCGAGCAGCGCGAGCGGCGCCGGCCAGGCCTCCCCGAGCGCGAGGGCCGCGCACGACGAGAGCGTCGCGCCGAGCGCCCCCTTCGCCGCGACGACCGCCGCGGGGTCGAACTCGGAGAGCGGCTTCGCGAGCGTGTTGTCCATCGCCCACCCGAACGCAGCCAGCGCCACGGCCGCGAGCCCGAGGACCTCGGGCGCCCCGCCCGCCGGGCCGCGCCGGTCGAAGACGAGAAGCGCACCGCCGGCGACGAGAAGCGCGGCCGAAACTGCGACGCGACGGCCCACGTGCTCCGCGTAGAACAAGCGCGCGAGGACGAGCGTGAAAACGGCCTCGAGGTTGAGCATCAGCGACGCCGACGTACCGCTCGTCCGCCCGAGGCCCCATGCGAGCGCGGCTGGTGCGAGCCCCGCCCCCAGCGCGGCGATGGCGACGACACGCCCCAGGTGCTCAGGTCGTAGCTTCGCCTCGCCGCGCGACTGGGAGACGAGCCCGACGAGGGCCGCACCAGTATAAAGGAGCGCGGCGGTCGCGAACGGTCCGACGCCGTGGCCGAAGCGCTGCACCAGAGGGGTCGCGATGCCGAACGCCACCGCCGAGATCAGCGCGAGCACGGTGCCGCGCAAGGCGGGCCGGTCGGCAGAC
>JAYSXP010000579.1:0-8972 GCA_043717125.1 Polyangiaceae bacterium
CCTTCGGTCGCTTCTCAGCTTCGAGGAGATTTGAAGGTCACGGCGCCTTGCGTGACCAGGCGATCGAGCACCCGCAGCGTCTCGAGCTCGGGGAGACCCGTCACCTCGATGATCGTCTCGAGCGGCAGCAGCCCGTCGATGAACCCGAGGACGTAGGCCGCCTTCGGATCCTCGACCCCGGCACGGAGCTCGGTCATCGCCTTCGCGAGCACGGGCACGCGATTGAGTGGCGCAAGACGAACGCTGAGGATGGCGACCTGATCGTCCACCGTAAGCGCCTCGAGGTCGGCCTCGCCGGCATCGATCTCGACGGACGAGTCGCGTGAAGTCGCGGGGATCGGTCCAGGCCGCACGGTCGTTGCGGTGGATACCGGTCCCGACGGCATCGACGCGCGCGCCAGCGGTGCGTTGCTAGGCATCGACTGGAGACGCGCCTCCTCGAGAAGCGAGTCGTCCGTGAGGGTCGGCATGCGCTCCCGGAACTCGGTCGCCTCCGCGTATTGCTCGGGGCTGAACGCGGGGCGCACGGTCAGCACGGGGGACGCCGCTAACCCGGAATCGGCGTCAGGGTCCGCGGCGGGATCGTCGAGCTCGAGCAGATCTTTCGCGTCGCCTGGCCCTCCCACGATCTCAGTACACCAGCGATGTCCTCAATCGTCCAGGTCGGTCCTGACGCCCGGAGCGCCGCCGGTGTCGGGAGCGCCCGCCGGGCCGCCAGGACGGGTCTGCGCGCGTGCAAGCGGCGGAGGCGGGGCGATCGCCTTGCCCGAAGCGTCACGCCAGCTTGACGGCGCAAAAAAGAGCTGTCCGTCCTCCGGGCGGCGGACGATCACCCACCGCGCCCGCACTGCGCCCACGGGCGGTGCGACCCACGAGCCTGGCACCCAGCGAAAACGCTCCGCGTCCCACTCCCAGCCGCCGTCGGCCCACACGAGCCCCGATGGGGTCGGCGGAAGCGCGGGAACGACCTCGACCGGGGGTGACCGAGGCCGATAGGGAACGGGGACGTACTCCTCGGCGCGCACCTGTACATAGGACGGCCTCGGAAGGCTTCCGCCGCCGCATCCGACGACGAGCGCCGCGCTCGCGAGGACGCGCGTGATGCTAGTGTGCGCTCGATGGCTGAGAGCGGCGGCGACGGACCTCATCGGGTCGCCCCACCGCACGCACGCACGCGATCGATCGCCGCACGCGTCCTCATCGATCTCGCGCGCCTCGCGCACCTTGCGCAGCTCGCGCCCCTCGCGCTCCTCGTCCTGCTCGCGGCATCGACCGGATGCTACAAGGTCCCGGCCGGCGGGAACGTGATCTCCTCCGTCGTCATCCAGGGCACGAAGGAGGTCGACGCCGAGGACCTGGCCGAGCACATCGCAACCCGCGAAGCGAAGACCCTCTTCGGGTTTGTCTACGACGCCGAGCCTTTCGATCGGTACGGGCTTCGGCGCGACCTCGGCCGCGTCGAGCGGTACATGCGTGCACGCGGCTTCTACGATGCGGTCGTTCGCGTCGCGCGCGTCGTCATGGACGGCGACAAGGTCCGCGTCACCATCGAGGTCGAGGAGGGCAAGCCGGTCGTCGTGACCGACCCCGTGATCGTCGGCGACGAGGCCGTGGAGAGGACAGCCCGCGAGCGCTTGCGGAGGGAGATCGAGGGCGTGCTCCCCAAGGGCGCGTGGCTCGACGAGGACAAGCTCGAGGAGGCCGAGAAGGCCGCCGTGAAGGTCCTTGCGTCTCGGGGTCACGCCGGTGCGCGGGTGGAGAGGCACGCCGAGGTCGATCTCGCGACGGCGACGGCACGCGTCACGTTCACCGTCACGCCCGGCCCGGTCGCGAGAGTAGGCAAGATCGACTGGAAGGGAGCCGAGGAGCTTCCCGAGGACAAGGTCCGCGCCGTCTTCGGCGTCAAGGAGGGCGACGTCTACTCCAGCGACGACCTCGACGAGGCCCGCCAGTCTCTGCTCGATCTCGGCGTGTTCGCTTCGGTGACGATCGCGCTGGACACGAAGGACCTCGAGTCGACGAAGGTGGTCCCGCTGACCGTCACGTGCGAGGTCACGAAGCTGCGCGCAGTCCTCGCCGGAGGTGGCTTCGAGTTCGACTCGCTCAAGACCGACGTCCACGGCCTCATCGGCTGGCAGAACTCGAATTTTCTCGGCGGGCTGCGCCGCTTCGAGGTGCGCTTGAAGCCGGGTCTCGTCCTCTACCCGACACGCTTTCCGGAGATCCAGACGCCGGAGAAGATCCTCGTCGAGGAGCGGCTCAACCTTACGCTGCGGCAGCCGGCGTTCCTCGAAAGTCGCACGACGGGCGTGGTACGTGCAGACTACAACATTTACCCCGTACTGTTGCCCGGGAGCACGAACCAGGACGTGCTCGGCTACCACGAGGTGCGCGGCACGTTCGGCGTGGAGCGCACCTTCTTCGGCCGCCTCTTCGTCAACCCGCAGTACGGCGCGCAGGGCAACTTCCCGTTCGACTACATCGGCAAGACGCAGGACACGCAGACGCTGATCATCTCGTACGTCGACGTCTTCAGTTACCTCGATTTTCGCGACGATCCGATCCATACGAAAAAGGGCGTCTACATCGGCAATCAGCTGCAGGTCGCCGGCGGGCTCCTCCAGGGCGACGCGACCGACGTGCGCGTGCAGCCGGAGGTACGCGTGTTCGTGCCGTTCGCGAAGAAGCACGTCGTCTGGGCGTCGCGCGCGTCGGTCGGGTTTCTCTTCCCGATCGACTACGGCACGTACGCCGAGCAGAACTTCCGGCATCCCGGGCCGTCGCGCATCGAAGGCAGCGCGCGCGACTACCAGATCCTCTTCTTTCGCGGCTTCTACTCCGGCGGCCCGTCCTCGAACCGCGGATATCCATTGCGTGGAATCGGCCCCTACGACGTCATTCCGTACCTGAGCCCGGCAGGACAATCGATCAGCGCCTCGGGGTGCAACCCGAGCGACCGGGGATGCACGCTCCCCACGGGCGGTCGTACGCTCTGGGAGCTGAGCACCGAGCTCCGCATCGACGTGGCCGGCGCGTTCTCGACGGCACTGTTCTGCGACATGGCGGACGTGTCGCCGTTCAGCCTCGACATACGGCCGGACCGCCCTCACCTCTCGTGCGGAGCAGGCGCGCGCTACGACACCCCCGTCGGTCCGATCCGGCTCGACATCGGCTATCGCTTTCCGGGCGCGCAGTTCCTCGCCTCCGCGAGCTCGTTCGAGCGCCCGCCGGACACGCTCTTCGGCATTCCGATCGCCCTCGCGTTCGGCATCGGTGAGGCGTTCTGATGCGCGCGCACGCCATCAGGGCGCTCGCGCGTGGCGCTCAGGCACTCGGTCTCGGCACGGTCTTCGTGACGGCCATAGCCGGCGGCGCGATGCTCCACGCAAACAGCGCGGGGACGCGGCGATTCGCGCGGTCGATCACGAACGACGCCCTCGCGAAGCTCTTTCTCGGGCGGCTCGTCGTCGGCGAGATCCAGGAGCTGCGGCTCGGTCCCTGGGGCCGCGTGCACGTCTCGGAGGTCGAGATCTTCGATCCCGAGGGCAACCGTGTGCTCCGCGCGAAGGGCGTGACGGGGCGAATCGATCTCACGAAGCTCGTCACCTCACTCGTGAAGAGCGGCACACCGGAGGTCGCGCTCGCCGAAGCCAGGATCGACGAGGCCGACGTCCTGGTCGACGTCGATGACAAAGGTGACCTCGGCATCGCGCGCGCGTTCTTCCCGCGACCGAGCGCGACGCCGGCAAAACCGAGCACGAAGCCCGCGGCGGGCGAGGCCGTGCGGCTTGCCATCCCCGACGCTCGGCTCCGCCACGCCTGGGTGCACGGCAACGTGGTGCCGCCCAGGCTCGACGCCGACACCGATGACGTCCATGCGCGCGTCTTCATCAGCGAGAACCGCCTGAACGTCGAGGTCGATCAGGCGAGCACTACCGTGCGCTCCCCGCGCGGGCCCGGCCAGTCCGGAGACGCCCACGCACGCACCACGGGAGGAATCACGGTGCCGCTCTCCGCCGCCGCGCGCGCGGTGACGGCGAGCGAGGGCGGCGCAGCCGGCAGCACCACCGGCGGCGTGACGATGCACTGGGAGCTCGTGGGTGACGCCGCGGGAATTCCTCTGACAGCGCACCTCGGCATCGACGGCGACGTCCTCGACGCATTCGCCGACATCGCTGCCGTCGATCCGGACGTGGTTCGGCGTGCGTTCCCCTTCGTTCCGATCTCGCAGCCGCTCGAGCTCCACGCCAAGGCGCATGGTTTGCTTCCCACGTTCGGCGTCACCGTGACGGGGCACGTGGGCACGAGCACCATCACGGGCGAGGGCACGATCGGGCTCCGCGAGCAACAGCCCTTCCGCTTCGATGCCGAGCTCGGTCAGGTCGACGCGGCCGCTTTCGCAGGGCCATCGAGCGACGTGTCGGGCCACGTGCACGTCGAGGGCCTCATCGCAGGCGGTGCGCCCACGGGGAAATTCAACGTCACGACGAAGCCCTCCACGATCTTGTCGCAAAAAGCGCCCGCGGTGGACGCCGAGGGAACGTTCGACGCGAAGAACGTTCTTGCGACGTTCCGCGCGAGCGAGCCTGGCGTCGACGTCGACGGCGCGCTTCGACTGAGCATCCCCGACCAGAGCCTCGCGTTCGACGTGAACGCGCGCTCGAAATCGCTGCAGAGCCTCGCGCGTGCGCCGGGCATGGTCTCGGGCTCCGGGACGGCGCACGCCAAGGGAAGCATCGATCTCGCGCGCCGCACGATCGACGCCCAGGTGACGGCGGACGGCAGCCACATCGCGCGTGCCCCGGCGTCGGCCGCGAGCGTCCACGCCGATGCGTCGGTGACAGGACCGCTGGCGAGCCCCATCATCGACCTCACCACCCGCGCGAAGGTCGTGCGGCTCACCGCGGCCCCTCGCGATCGCGAGCCCAAGAGCGAGAAGACGGAGCCGCTCACCTACCCGAGCGCGACGGCGCACGCGCGAATCGAGCTCGTGCCGACGCCGCGCCTTCTCGGCGTCGAGGTCCATGTCGACGGTACGGGCAGCGCGAACGCGATCGACGCGACGGCGACCGAGGTGCTCCTCGGGCCAGGCGGCGTCGACGTGCGCGGAGGTCGCATCACGGGCCTTGGCGCGCCGCTCGAGGTCGACGTTCGGTCTCGCAACGGGGCTACCTCGGTGCGCGCGAAGGGCAGCGACGTCGACGTGCAGCGCGTCGTGGCGATGACGGGCATCCGGGAGCTGCGCATGCTTCCCGAGGGCTCACGTGCGAGCTTCGACATCGACCTGAACGCAACGGGGGCGCGCACCGACGGTCATGTCGACGTGACCATCGCCGGCGCAAAGGACGGTACCGCGGCCGAGCTCCACGCGAAGCTCGTCGGTCGTCGCGCCAGCGCGCGGGCGCGAGTCACCGTCGGGTCCGTGGGCTGGGTCGAGGTGCAGGGGACCGACCTCGAGCTTCCCGGTCCGATGAGCGTGGGGACCTTGAAGCGTGCCACGGGTGCGCTCGATCTACGTGGTGAGCTGGATCTCTCGCAGGGAGCCGCCCTGTTCGGCGGCGAGAGCATCGAGCAGATCAGCGGCCGCGCGTTCCTCTCGGCGCGGGTCGAACGCTTCGACCCAAAGACGCTACCGACCTTCTACGCGACGGCACGCACACGCGATCTCGACGTGACGTTCAATCGCGACGGCACGTCGACCCACGTGGGCGGCGTCGATGGCGCGATCCACATCGGCTACGACGGGGCCACCGACGCCACGGAGGCCTCGGTGCTCACGTGGGACAGGGGCGGCATCCTGGCAAGCGCCGGTGCCAAGGCCCAGGTGCCGCTCGTCGCCTGGATGATGGGCGGCAAGCCCATCGATCGCAACATGATCAGTGCGATCGAGATCGGCGGCGTCGTCGACGTCGCGCGACGTGACGTGAGCCAGCTCCCGGGCGTCTTCGCGCGCCCTGACCTACGGGGCGCGCTGTCGCTCCACGCGACGATGGCCGGCTCGCTCGAACACCCGAGCGTCACGCTCGTCGCACACGCGGACGAGCTCGCGGTGAAGAAGACGGCGGCCACGCGGCAGAACCACTATGCGCCGGTGGACGGCGTGCTCGAGGCGCGCTGGGACGGTCAGGACGTCGTCGCGACGCTCGCCGTCGACGAGAACGAGCGCGAGCGGGGCGCGGCACCGAAGAAGGAGCACAAGACCGGGCACGTGCGCGGACTCCTCCTCGCGAAGCTCCCACTGGCGGACCTCCTCACCGGACGGCCGCTCGCGTGGAACGCGTCCGGCGAGCTCGACGTCGCAGACCTCGATCTCGCGCCGCTCCCGCTCCCGATGAACCTCCGCGGCGCGTTGACCGGGCACGTGAAGCTGCGCGATCTCACGGGCACCCCCGTCCTCGATGCACGCGCGCGCGTCGACGACCTCGGCATCGCCGGCGTGCGGGTCTTGCGCGGCGACCTGCGCGTCGAGGCAAAGAACGGCTCACTCGTCGGGAGTGCTCGCATCAACCAGGAGGACGGCGGCAACGGTCGCGTGGACATCACGTCGAGCTCGCTGAAGTGGAGCGGTACCAACGTCGACTGGGACGACATGCAGCCGACGCGCATCGAGTACACGCTCGATCGCATGCGCCTCGCGATCGTGAGGCCCTTCGTACGCCGCGCGATTCCCGAGATCGACGGCGTCGTCGACGGCCGCGGAAGCGCCACGGTCGACGCCATGTCGCAGGTCTTCGAGGGCGGCGTGACGCTCAGCGGCGGCCGCCTCTACGTGAATGCGATCGGCGAAGAAGTGACCGACGTGAGCGCCGTCGCGCGATTCGAGCGCGACGGCGCGTTCCGCATCCAGGATGCCACAGCGAAGATCGGCTCGGGAGAGGTCAAGGCCTCGGCCTCGGGCCGGATGAACGGGCTCCGCTTCGAGTCGGTCGACCTCGTCGCCGTCGTCCCGTCGAAGGACGGCATTCCGCTGAGCTCGGAGGGCGCGACGTTCGCGCAAGCCAACGGCGAGGTGCGCCTGTCGGCGAAGATGGCCCCCGACACGCGCTCGCTCGCCGTGAACGTCACCGTCCCGCGCGCGAAGGTCACGGTCCCGACGCGCGGAACCCAGAAGCTGCAGTCCCTCGATCCCGACAGGTCGATCGACATCGGTGTGCGGCAGAGGGACGGCAAGCTCGCGGCCCCCGCGCTCCGGCCGGGCGAGGCCAGGCGCAAGCTCGAGGCTGCCGCCAAGTCCGACGCGGCTGCGGTTGCTGGCGCGCTCGACGGCATCGACGGCGTCGCACCGTCCGAGGATCTCCTCGCCCGGTTCACGGTGGTCCTCGGTGACGACGTGCAGCTCGAGGGCCGCGGCGTGCGCATCTATCTCACGGGCCGGACGATCGTGGACCTCGGCAACGAGATCGCGGTGACGGGACAGATCGCGCTACGTCAGGGCGGAACGATCGACGTGCAAGGTCGCAAGTTCGTCGTCGATCACGGCACGGTCTCGTTCGCGGCCGGCGACGACCCCGCCGACCCGATCGTGATCGCGGCTGCCTATTGGGACGCGCCCGATCGCACGCGCATCTGGGTCGAGTTCAACGGTCCACTCAAGAGCGGCAAGCTCACGCTACGCTCCGAGCCGGCGTTTTCGAAGAACGAGATCCTCTCGATCATGCTCTTCGGTCGCGCCGACCCGAACCAGGGTCGCGCGAGCGACGCACGACCGAGTGACACGCAAGCCGCGACCGACGTAGGCACCGGCGTCGTCTCCTCGGGGCTCAACCAGGCGCTCGGCGATCTCGACGAGGACTTCGACCTCGAGCAGGACAAGACGGGTGCGAACCGCACGCGCACGAAGGTCGGCTATCGACTGCGGCGCAACCTGAAGGTGCAGATCGGCTACGCGACCGGCGTCTCGCAGCGCGAGCCCGACACGACGTACCTCTTTCTCGAATGGCAGTTCGTTCCGCAGTGGTCGCTGATCGGAACGCGTGGCGACCGTGGCACGTCGATCCTCGACGTCCTCTTCCAGCATCGCTACTGAGTAACCACGTGCAGCCTGGTTGCTCAGACGCGGAGGTCGATCGAAAGGTCGAGACCGCGGCGAGAGCAATGACGCCCCGGACCCAACGCGTTGCGCCGCACGTGACGGAGCCGTCAGTTGACTTCGTATTCCTCTTCGTCCCCCGTGAGCGCTCGGAGGCGCGCGAGCGCGGCGGCATCGGGAGAATCCGTCCGGACCAATGCCGCGAGCGCCTCGACGAGCTCCTTCAGCGCAGGGGTCCGGAGAGCCATCGCTTTCAGATGATCCATGCACGATCGAATGGCCTGACGCGTGACGGGGCCAACGTTCGGTCCGAAGGACCCGGCGTGCGGTCCGCCGCGTGAGGCCTCGGAGCAGGCGGCGATACCAATCTCGCCGAGCAACCCGACAAACTGCGCTGCCTGTTTGCGAGAGAGGCCCGTGCCTGCCGCGAACGCGGCGATGAACGGCACCGCGTACGCAGTGGCCTCGTAGATGGTTCCCTGATGACAGATGCAGGAGCAGAGCGCTTCCATCGCTTCCTCCATGGCCGAACCGCGCGCGTCACCGAGTGCGCGAAGGCTCGGTGCAACGTCGGGAGTCGAAGGGCGCCGCTTCGGCAGGCCTTTCACCTTGTACGCGTGCTCGAGGTCGTCCCAGTTGACGCGATCGAGCTCCGCGAACGCCTCGCGCCCCGTAGTGGAGGGCACGTGGAGGGGCTCGGAGAAGTGGGCAGTCATGGTGTTCGCCTCGTTCGCTCCGGAGAAGGGACTCCCGAACGACGCCGGACGTGGAGCGCCGTCGCGAAGAAAAACTCGATTCATCGTCGATTTTCGAACAAGCGATCGATGAGACGGCCCCGGCGACCCCGTCTCGGCGAGGTTGCAGCGGAGCGTCAGCCGCCCTTCAAGGGCAGGTGGCCGTCACGCCGACACGGAGAGAACACGTCCGACTGATCGCGGAGCCC
>JAYSXP010000580.1:0-8941 GCA_043717125.1 Polyangiaceae bacterium
CTTCTTCACGTCGCCGCCGTCGGCCTTGATCTGCTCGAGCATCTCGATGACTTCCTGGTTCGCGCCGCCGTGGAGCGGGCCCCAGAGCGCCAGGATGCCAGCGGCGATCGACGCGAACAAGTTCGCGCGCGAGCTACCGACGAGACGCACGGTCGACGTCGAGCAGTTCTGCTCGTGGTCGGCGTGGAGGATGAACAGGAGGTTCATCGCGTTCTCGACCTCGGGGTCGACCTCGTACGGCTCCGAGGGGACCGCGAACATCATGTGGAGGAAGTTCGCCGCGTACTTGAGATCGTTGCGCGGGTAGATGAACGGCTGGCCGATCGAGCGCTTGTATGCGTAGGCCGCGATCGTGCGCACCTTCGAGATGAGGCGCGCGATCGTGATGTCCATCTTCTCCTTGTCGTTGATATCGTGCTCTTCCGGGTAATACGTCGAGAGGGAGCACACCATCGAGGACAGCACGGCCATCGGGTGGGCCGTCGACGGGAAGCCGTCGAAGAAGTGCTTCATGTCCTCGTGGATCAGCGAGTGACGCGTCAGGTTCTTCGAGAACCGATCGAGCTCGGGCTTCGTCGGGAGCTCCCCGTAGATGAGGAGGTGGGACGTCTCGACGAAGCGCGATTTTTCCGCGATCTGTTCGATCGGGTAGCCGCGGTAGCGGAGGATGCCCTTCTCACCGTCGAGGAACGTGATCGCGCTCTTCGTCGACGCGGTGTTCATGAACGCCGGGTCGATCGTCACGAGCCCCGTCTTGGCGCGCAGGTTCGCGATGTCGATCGCACGCTCGTTCTCGGTCCCCACGACGACGGGGGCTTCGAAAGTACTGTCCTTGAGCTTGATTTCAACCTTGTCGGTCACGGGCGGGCCTCCTCGGCGACCGGAGATACTAGGACAACGAGACGCGCCGCGTCACGCTCGTTTCTCGACGTCCGGATCTCTGGGCCCGGCGCAAGCGCCACGAGGCTCACGGGTCGGAGCCTCGTGCGCGCATTCGAGGCGCGAAGGACGACGTAGCGCGGGAGGCGCCGTCGCAGCTCGGTGAACGCCGTCCGCGGACGAGATCGCATTCCTTGCGCCCGCGTCGCGCACGAGGCTCGGGTGGGGGTCAAGGGCGCATGCAGCTGTCCAGCGGGCGACCTGCTCTGCGCGTGCCCGTGAGCCGAGCTCAGCTCCGCCACATGCGGCGAGCGTCGGACTGCTTCTGCGAAAGCCGGCGCTGCTCCTGCAGCATCGCGCCATACGCGCGAGGCATGCGCGGATCCTTGCCGAGCGCATAGAGCACGCGCAGCGCGGCCTCCGCGTCGTCTTCCGCGCGGTGGGCCTTCTCGAGCTGCACGCCGAGGCGAGCGGCGACGTCACCGAGAGAGCGAGACTTCTCGTTCTCCTGGATGTCGCGTGCCCAGACGAGCGGGTCGAGCCACTCGACCTCTCGCGTGAGCGCGGCAACGCCGGTCGGCTCGGCCTGGCCGGCGCTCTTGGCGCGTGAGAACTCGCCCATCAAGAACGCGCGGTCGAAGAGCGCGTTGTACGCCGCCGGAACGCAGCCCTTGAGCGCGTTGGCGATCTCGGAGGCGACCGTCTCGAAGCGCGGCTTGTCCGCCACCATCGCGTCGGTGATGTGGTGGATGGCGGTGACCTCGGCCGGGATGGGCATGCCGGGGTTGATGAGCCAGTTGTATCGTGCGACCACGTCGCCACGACGACCGACGACGATGCCGAGCTCGACGACGCGATCGACGGAGGCGTCGCGCCCCGTGGTCTCGACGTCCAGGAGCGCGATGTCGATCTCCTGCCAGGGCACATCGTTCGCGAAGCCGGGCGCGAGGCCGCGGATCGTCACCTTCAGGAGGTGCGCGATCCCCGGGTAATGCCGCCCCGTGGGGAAGCATCCACACCCATCCGAGACGACCCGGCTCACCTCTTCGTGCCCGTACCCGCGCCCGAATCTCCAGCGGACTTACCCGCGTCCGCCTTGCCCGCATCCGCCGCGCCGCTCGTCGCGGGAGCGGGCGCGCCCTTGTCGCCGTTGGCGAGCTCGAGCAAGATCCACTCGTTGATGTCCTGCCGGCCGTCGAAGAGACGGCCGTTGATGAAGATCGTGGGCGTCCCGCCGATCTGGAGGTCCTCGCCGAGCTTCTTGTCCTTCGCGATGCGGTCCGCCGAGGCTGAGGCCTGGATGTCCGCGTGGAAGCGGGAGACCTCGATCCCGAGGTCCTTCGCGTAGCTGTCGAGGTCCGTCTGCTCGAGGTGGCGCTGGTTCGTGAAGAGCGCGTGATGCATCTCCCAGAATTTGTTCTGGTTCATCGCCGCGACGGCCGCGCGCGCCGCGATCTCCGCGTGCGGGTGGCCCGGCAGCGGATAGAACTTGAAGGCCATCCGGACGTCGTTCTTGTGCGTCTCGACGACCTTGTCGAGCATCGGCGCGACCTCACCGCAGTGCGGGCACTCGAAGTCGGCGAACTCGACGATCGTGATCGCCGCGCCCTCGGGCCCCTTCACCGGTGAGCCGTCGATCGGGACGTTCTTCAGGCCGCTCGCGTCGAAGCGGCCCTTGTACATCTTCTCGATCTGGTCGCGCGTCATGCCGTCCTTCACGCCACGCAGCACGAGCTTCGCGGCGGGGAGACACTTCGAGCAAGCGCGCTTCTCCTGCACGCACTGCTGGATCGGGACGGGGACGTTCTGGCAGGGCGAGAGGAACTCGGCGACATAGAGTCCCCATTCTTTTTTCTCGCGCGGCGTGAGAGCGCTCGTGTCGACCCCCTCGAGGGTCACCTCGGCGACCGGTTTCTCCTTCGTCACGTCCTCCACGGTCGACTTGCCACAGGTCGACCCAGAAACGCTAAAAAGACCAAGGATTCCCAATGTTAACGCTTTAAAACCCATGCGCGCGGGCGGAAGCTTACCACCGAGTTGCGCGGGAAGGCGAGGGTCGGGGAGGGCCTCGGACGCCCTTGGCTCGCCGGGGCTTTGCGCACCGGGCCGCATGCGACTAGACATCTTCCACCGTGCGTAGCGTGGTCTTTCGATTCCGAGACATCACGGCGTTCTCCGTAGCGCTCGGAGACGCACAGGGTTCGCTTGCCCTTCCCGAGGGCGAGTCGGTCTCGGACGGCGAGTGGATCCTCGCGATCTTCGAGATCGGCTCACGCCGCCGCGCCACCGCCGCCGCGGCGCGTGGGGTCTGCGCCGCCGGCGACACGCACATCGCGTTCGAGCGTCGCGACTGGGATCGCCTCCTCTCCTTCGTCGCCGCGCGCAGCGAGCACATGCGCGCAGCGCGGCCCGTCGGGCCTCTCTCGACCCGCGCCGTCCCCGTGGTGAGGGAGGATGAGCCGAGCGCGCCGAGCCCAGACGTCGATCTGTCGCGCACCGGTGAGCGCCTCGCATGGGCTGGCGACAGCGAGGCGCCCCCGTCGAGCGTCCTCGAGTCGAGTCGCAGTCCGTTCGTGGCGCGCGTGCTCCTCGTCGACGACGCTCCGGCGACGCGCGAAGAGGTCCGCGCGATGCTCGTGGAGATCGGTCTCGTCGTCGAGGCGGTCGAGAGCGCAGAGCAAGCGAGCGCTCGTCTCTCCGAGGCCTCGTTCGACGCGCTCGTTCTCGATTTCCACGCGAAAGGCATGGATCCGCTCGATTTCGTCCGCAGCGTGCGCCGCGATCGCGACGCGGCGCGCCTCTCGCTCCCGGTTCTCGTGCTCTCCGATCGCCCTTCGTCACGCGACGTCGTCGACGCGTTCGCGAGCGGCGCCGACGACTTCCTCCCGCGGCCGTTCCGTGCGCCCGAGCTCGGCGCGCGCATCTTCGGCCTCATCCGTCGCGCCAAGCTCGAGCGGCTGGGCGCCGTCGCGCCGAGCTCTGCGAACGGTCCGCGCTCGAGCGGTAGGGGAGGCTTTGGTCCGTGACGGATAGCTTTCCGCCGCCTTCGATCGAGCTCGATCATCTGGAAGGCGTACGTGGAGCGAGGAAGCTTCTCGCGGTCGGCGGCGGACGGGGCGGCGTCGGCAAGAGCCTCATCGCACAGAACCTCGCCGTGTACTTCGCGCAGCTCGGCAAGAGCGTTGCGCTGGTCGATTGCGACCCCACCGGCACGAACATGCACGCGCAGTTCGGGGTGCCCGCGGCCTCGCACCCGCCGCCGCTCGACGGCGGGCCCGAGGAGCTCTTCAAGTCCTTCGTGACGACGAGCGTCCCCGGCCTGTCCATCCTGCCCGGCCCGCACGACGCGATCGAGCCGCCGCTCCAGCTGCGCGCCGGTCGCAAGAGCCGCTGGCTCGCCCGCATGCGCGCGCTTCCCGTGGACTACCTCGTGATCGACGTCGGCCCCGGCCACGCGCATCTCGCGCTCGACGTCATGCTCGCCGCGGACTTCGCCGTTTGCGTCACTGTGCCCGAGCCGCCCGCGATCGAGGCCACCTATCGGTTCGTACGCGCCGCGTACCGGCGACGGCTGCGTCGCGCGCTCATCAAGGATCGCTTTCGCCTCTCGCTCGTCGACCGCGCCATCAAGGAGATCGGCAAGCTCCCCTCACCGCTCGAGCTGATCCGCTCGCTCACGAGGATCGACAAGAACCTCGCCGAGCTCGCGTGGGCCGAAGCGCAGCGCATGCACCTCTATCTCGCCGTCAACCAGACACGCGTGCGCACGGACCTCGAGCTCGCCACGTCGATGAGCGCGCTCTGCCGCAGGCACTACGGCATCTCGCTCGACGAGCTCGGCTGGGTCGAGAACGACGACACCGTGTGGCTCTCCGTCCGCCGGAAGCAGCCCCTGCTCGTCGACAGCCCCACCTCGAAGGCCGCGCGCAACATCGAGCGCATCGCGCGCCGCGTCGCTGCGCTCACCGCGGCGAAGCAGGACTACCGCGAGCAGCCGCCGCCCGCGCCGCTCGACACGCCGGACCACTACACGGCGCTCGGCATCGGGCGCAGCTCGAACGACGAGGAGATCCGCCGCGCGTTCAAGCGCCAGCGCGACGTCTACGCGACGGGCGGCCTCGCGACGGCGTCGCTGCTCGACGACCTCGAGCTCTCCGGAGCGCAGGCGCGCATCGACGAGGCCCACGACACACTCCTCGATCCCGTGCGTCGCCGCGCGTACGACCTATCGACGTTCCCCGACGACGTGGCGCCCGCGCAGTCGAGCGCTGTCCCGAGGCCTGCGCTCGCCGCCGAGCAGCTCATGCTCCAGGGCGAGCTCTCCCGCGAGATCGGGCCCGACACCGAGTTCACCGGCGCGCTCCTGCGGAAGGTCCGCGAGTCGCAAGGGATCGAGCTCGTCGAGATCGCCTCGCGCACGAAGATCTCGCGCTCCCACCTGGTCGCCCTCGAGGAGGAGACCTACGACCGCCTCCCCGCGATCGTGTACGTGCGGGGCTTCGTCACCGAGCTCGCCAAGTATCTTCGCCTCGATCCCGCGCAGGTCCAGCGCACGTACCTGCGGCGGATGCGAGAGAAGAACGCATCGTGACCGGTGCGCGCGAGCGCTCGACGTTGCCCTTCCGGGTCGAGCTGCAGTTCGGGATAGGTCTGTTCGTCGTCGCCCTCGTGCTGCGCCTCTACGTGGCGAGCGCGCTCGCCGGCGAGCCCGTGTGGGACGGCCACTATTACGACTTCGGCGCCCGCCACATCGCGAGCGGCTTCGGCTACGCGGACGAGGTCATGCGCGACGGCCGCGCCGTGTGGCACCCGTGGTGTCACTACCCCGTCGGTTACAGTGGCTTTTTGGCTGCATTCTACATGCTCTTCGGGACCGGCCACGCCGTGGCGCATTTCGCCAACGCGCTCGTCGGAGCGTTGCTCGCCGTGGTCACCTACCTGCTCGCGCGCGAGGCGCTGTCACCACGCAGAGCGATGGTCGCGGGCGGCCTCGTCGCCTTTCATCCCGGGCTCGTGCTCTACAGCGCGCTCTTGATGACCGAGCCGCTCTCGGCGCTCCTCGTGCTCGGCGCGTTCTACGTCGCGCTCCGCATCGCGCGAGGATTCCAGGGGAGACCGGGGCGCCCGCTCGCGGGCATCGCGGGCGGAGCGCTCGTGATGGGGCTCGCGGCGCTGGTGCGTCCGCAGGCGCTGCTCTGCGCGCCGTTCCTGGTGCTCGCGCTCCCGGGCGTCGCGGCGGGGGCGGCGCTGCGTGACGTGTGGCGGCAGCGCGCGCTCGGCCTCGCCGTCGCGTGCAGCGTGGCGCTCGTCCCGGTCTTGCCGTGGACGGCGCGGAACTGTCGCGTGATGGACGGCTGCGCGCTCGTGAGCACCAACGCGGGATGGAACCTCGCCATCGGCTCGTTCCCGCGCGCGACCGGTCGCTTCGAGACGCTGCGCTCCGACGATGGCTGCCGCGAGGTGACCGGGCAGGTGCAGCAGGATCGCTGCTGGCTGGAATACGGGATCGCGAACATCAAGAGCGCACCGGGCCGCTGGCTCGCGCTCGTCCCCGCGAAGCTCGCGTTCACCTTCGATCACGAATCCTTCGCCGTGGAGTACCTGCGCGAGGCCCGGCCCGCGGCGTGGCCCGAGGAGCGACGCGTCGCTGTTCGCGGCATGCTCACGAGCGTGCATCGGATCTTCGTCGCGGCGTCGGCGCTGGGCTTCGTCGCGCTCGCGCTCCGCGGCGACAGGCGCTCGCGCCGGATGCAGACGGCGCTGCTCGGAGCTCTCGTGGTCGTCGCCTACGCTGCGTTCGCCGCGGGGACGCCGACGTTCTGGCCAATCGTGCTCGTGGCGTGCGTCCTGCCGTGGCTCCCGCTTCCGGGGCGTCCGCAACAGCATCCGGCGCTCTTGATGAGTGTCTCCCTCGTCGCGACGACGGCACTCGCGCACGCGATCTTCTTCGGCGAGGATCGCTATCACATGGTCGCGACGCCGGTGCTCTGTCTCCTCGCGGCGGCAGCGCTTCGTGCGCCGGCGACGTTACTTCGGCACGTACTGGTAAAAGATCGCACCGCCGACGAGCAGCACGGCGACCAGCACGAACGGCCACCAGTGGAGCAGCCTGCTCCGCTCGACTCTTGAGACGAGCGCCTCTTCCTCGCAGGTCGCGCACACGTGCCGGTCCATCACCGCAGGCTGGTAGAGGAGGATCTCGTCCTCACCGCAGAGGTGACAGACGAAGCGATAGGTCGGCGCGACGCGGCGCTCCCCGATGGGCGCGAGCGCAGCGGGCGATGCCGCGGACGGTGCATCCACGACGACGAGACGCGCGGGCGGTCGATTTTCGCGCGAGCGCGAGATGGACGCGCCGCCGCCGACGCTCTTGGCCTCGCTCGCCTCCTTGCGAACGGCCACGGGATGGGCGCACCCCGGACAAGCCTCGGCCCGATCGGAGACCTTGCGGCCGCATTCGGGACATTCGAGGAGGGCCATCGCGCGTCGCGCGGAAGCTTCCTCCTGGCGCGACGTCGATGCAATGCGGCGCGTCGAGCTTCTTTAAACACTCACGGCGCGAGCACCGGAAGGTGGTCGCGCCGCGGGCAAAAAGAGCAAGCTAGTGAAGTTCCGCATTTCTACCCCGACGTCGCCTCCTGCGGCAAGAAAAACGGTACGCACGTTCATGTGCGCAGAGGCGGGACGAGCCCATCACAGCGTGTGCCAGGCTGGGCCGAAGGCGATCGAGGGGTCGCTCTGCGAGGGCGAACGAACCCTGATTTTCTTTGCTTTCGCGCATGGCACACCTCGTGCTCGTCCCCCTGCACGCCGCGCTCCTGAATCTCGCGCTCGTTCGCGTTTCACGGGCCGTGACCGGTACTCTCTCGATCGTTCAGGAAGGATACGGAGGCACTCTCGATGCGTAGCAATTTCGCCAAGGCGGCCCTCGCCGCGATCACGATCTCATGCTCGTTCCTCGCGCTCGAAGGTGACGCGAGCGCATGCGGTGGCTGCTTCATCCCCACCGAGAACCCGACGGTCGTGACCGACCACCGGATGATCCTGAGCGTGTCGAAGGATCAGTCGACCCTCTACGACCAGATCAAGTACTCGGGCAGCCCCTCCTCTTTTGCGTGGGTGCTCCCGATCTCCGGCACCGTCCAGGTCGGCCTCAGCGCGGACATCGTCTTCCAGGCGATCGACGGGATGACGCAGACGCAGATCTCGCCGCCCCCTCAGAACTGCCCGCCGCCGCCGAACTGCGGAAACCAGAACTCCGCCTTCGCGCCCTCCGGCGCCAGAGGCGGAGCCGAGGACACGGGCGTCACCGTCACGAAGCGCGAGGTCGTGGGTCCCTACGAGACTGTGCAGCTCAAGGCCACGAGCCCGGGCGCGCTCGCGACGTGGCTCGCGACGAACGGCTTCAACGTCCCCGCGGACGTGCAGCCCGTCGTCGATCAGTACGTGAACGAGAAGTTCGATTTTCTCGCTCTGAAGCTCGTCCCCGGCAAGACGGTCCAGGACATGCGGCCCGTGCGCGTGACGACCACCGGCGCGAGCGCGGTCCTCCCGCTCCGCATGGTCGCCGCCGGGACCGGCTCGACCGTCGGCATCGGACTGTGGATCGTCGGCGAGGGCCGGTACGAGACGCAGAACTTCCCCTCGTTCGTGATCCCCACGGCCGACATCGCGTGGGATTGGTCGCAGAACAAGTCGAACTACACCGAGATCCGCGCGCAGAAGGCGACCGCCGGCGGCGGCAAGGCGTGGGAAATCGAGAGCTCGATCCAGCTCAATCCGTCGAACGTCGAGAGCGCCGTCACCAACGGCTACTACTCCAACGGCGGCGGCTCGGGCGGCGGCGCCCCCAGCAACGACCCCGAGGTCCAGGCGCAGCAGGCCTACCTCCCCGTGCTCGACCCGCAGACGAGCGCGGTGATCAAGACGGCCCAGCAGGTCCGCTCCGAGGACCTCGAGACCCTCTTTCACGGCGTCCCGAGCTCGCTCGCGCGCGTCACGCGCATGCGCGCCGACCTCGCCCACGCCGCGCTGAGCGCTGACCTCGTCATGACCGCGTCGC
>JAYSXP010000059.1:0-6846 GCA_043717125.1 Polyangiaceae bacterium
AGCTTCGCTCCCGGGTCGAACGTCCCGCGCATGAAGCTCGTGCCCGCGGTGACGTCGCCGTTCTGCGAGAAGCGATGGGTGAGCGCGAGGCGGCCGCCGTACGCGGGCTGATCGTTGTTGTCCACGTAGTAGAGGCTGCCGGTTCGCGACTGAACCCAGTCGATGTCGGTCCCTCCCGTGGTGCCTTTGAAGCCGGAAACCAGGTGCGCGGCGTAGTCGAGCTGCACCGTGCTACCGAACCAGTGCGTGCCGCTCGCCTCGACGCCGTTGTCAGGAAACGGGCTCGGGAGCACGCCGAGGTTCCAGTCGCGGAGACGGAGCATGCGCCCCATGTCGTACGCGAGCGGTTTGTCCGAGAGGCGATGGTTTGCCGGATCGTGACGCAGGTTGAAGGCTCCGAAGCTCGGACTGAAACGGCCGACGCGGACGCTGAGCTCGTCGGCGAAGCGGTAGTCGAGGGCCGCCATGTCCGTCTCGAGACCATGGCAGCCGAGACAGACCTTCACGTTGACCGAGAGCTGGTTCGAGATGTCCGCGGAGAGCTTCACCGCGGCTTCGGTGGTGAACCCGCGGAACGTCGGGCCGCTGCCCACCGGGGCGCTGCGCTCCGGCGAGACGTGATAGTCGAGCTGCAGTGACCCCGCGACGTTGCGCTCGACCGCCCAGGCGGGGCGCGAGAGCAAGGCGACGACTCCCGCGACGAGCGACGCGAGCACGAGCCATCTCGAGGTGCTCACTTGGACTCCTTCGCTTCGGTGCCGGGCGCGGCCTCGCGTGAATAGAAGTGCAAGAAGCGCAGGATCTGCGGCACCTCCTCCGGCGCGATGCCGCTTCCCGGTTGGTGCCGCATCCGCTCGACGTACAACTCCCAGAAGCGATCCCCGATGTGTCCGTTGTCGAGCACGCGTGCAAGGCTGTGGCACTTCGAGCAGCGCTGCGCGAAGAGCTCGTAGTCCGCGCGGTTCTCCTCGGGGAGCGACCGCACGTCGAGGCCGTCCCCCAATGGTCGGAGGCGCGGCGAGGTCGTCAGGCAGGAGAGGACACCGGCCGCCGACAGCACCATCATCACGAGCGCAAGCGCCCACGTTCGCGTCATTCGTCGTCCGTTCCTCTCGCTCCTTCGGCGATCCACCGCCGTACGAGCCCGATCTCCTCGTCCGATAGAGGCGTCAGATCCTTCGGCATGCGAGCGCCGCGCGCGTACGTGCCTTCGAGCTTCTTCACGAGCGCCGAGCCGTCCGGATCGCCGGCGACGACGATGGTGCGCCCGCTCGAGACTCCACCCACGCGGAGGGTACCGAGTGTGGTCAGGTCGAGCCCGCCGAGCTCGTACCCCTGCGGCGCCGACTCCGCCTTGTAGTGGCATCGCTTGCAGCCCGCCGGTGGACCGTCGGACCGCGCGAGGATCGGACGGATGTCGCGCGCGAAGCTGACCGGCCCCGGACCGCTCGCGTCGGGCGCAGGCGCGCCAGGACCGGCGTCGCCGGTCGCGCTCGAGGCAACGTCCGAGCGATACGGTCCTACCTCCGGGTCACACGCGCTGCTCGACATCACGAGCAGCGAGGTGACGAGCCACTGAAGCTTGCTCAAGGTGAGAGCTCCAGATCCAGATCTCCGCTCGCAGCGCCGGTATCCGGCGGCCGCGCGAGACGCTGCCGCTGCATCCGCGTCGCAAAGCATGAGGTCGCCGACGCGAGCGGTCCAGGCAGGCGCGCGGAGACGCCCTGCACGACGCCGTCCTCGTCGAACTCGACGTGCATCGTCCCGTGGCCTCCCTGGGCACCTCCGGCCCCGCGGAGCGCGGTTCGATAGCAGTCGGTGAACGACACGTGGGACACGAGCGCCGACAGCATCGCGCGGCTCGTCCCGGTCGCACCGCTCACCGTCACGACGACCTGCGCGCGTTCGGGAGAGTACGGCGCCGCGACCGTCACGGCCGGAGCCGGCTCGCTCGAAGGCGCAGCGACGGCTTGCGCGGAGGCCGCGGGCGCGGCGGGCTCGACGGCGGCGACCGGAACATCCTGCGGAGTGACCACCGCAGCTGGAGCGAGATCTGGCGCCGAGCCCGTGACTGCAACCTGGCCAGACGCGCGCGGAGGTGTGCCCTTTCCATTCGTGACCTCGGCTCCAGGCTCCTTCGGGCTCGACGTGCGATGGCGCGGCTCGTCCACGAGAGCGGGGGCCGCCGCGGGCATGGGCCTGGCGGCTACCGGCTTGTCGTCGCGGCTCGGCTCGCTCATCGCGAGCGGAGGGGCCACGCGTAGCGCGGACGGCTCGAGGCGTGCGCGGGTGTCACGCGCCGATTGGGAGGATCGCGACGCGAGCGCTAGAACGGCGACGGCGACGGCGACGAGGCCGATCCCTCCCGCCAGCCGCCGCCCCCACGCTCGCCGCTCGAAGGCGCGCGCAGGGGCCGGGACCGCAAGGGTCGCCCGCATCGCATCGTGCTGCCCGGGCAGGTCGGTCGGCGCTGTCGTGAGCTCCGACGGAGGCAGACTCGCGTCGGTGCCACGACCTCCGCGAGCTTGCGGAAGCGAGGGGAGCGGCGTGCTCTCCTCGTCGCGATCGACCTCCTGCAGCACCCTTCGCACCGCCGACCGCATCGCTCGCGCGGTCGAGAAGCGCGCTTCAGGCGATTTTTGAAGCGCACGCACACAGACCTGCGCGAGCGTCGGGCTGCACGCGGGTAAGAGCTCGCGCGGGTCGGGTACGGGATGCACCATGTGCGCGCGGACGAGATCCTCCGGCGTGTCGAGGTCGAACGGGATGCGCTTCGTGAGCATCTCGAAGAGCATGCCGCCGATCGCATAGAGATCGCTTCGCGGCTCGGGCGGGAGCCCCTGCCCCTGCTCGGGCGACATGTACGCCGGCGTTCCAAGGACGGCGCCGAACGCGGTGAGCTTGCGGCCCACGGAGGCACCCGCGCCGCGCCGGCTCGACGGAGCAACGTCCTCCACACCGAGCATCTTGGCGATGCCGAAGTCGCAGACCTTCACGATGTCCGTGAGCGATCCCTCGTCATCGACGCTCGGCACGACGAGGATGTTCTCGGGCTTCAGATCGCGATGGACGATGCCCAGATCATGAGCGGCGGCGACGGCCGAGAGAACCTGCGAGAGGATGTTGGCGATGCGCCGCTCGTCGAGGGGGAAGTCCTCCTGGATGACGAGGTCGAGGTTCTTTCCCGGGATGAACTCCATGACGAGGTAGAGCAGCCCGTCACCGTCCTCTCCGAAGTCGCTGACGCCAACCGAGCTCGGATGCGCGAGACGTGAGGCCGCCTTCGCCTCGCGATGGAAACGCTCCGCGAAATCAGGGTCGGAGGCGAGGTCGGCGGACATCACCTTGATCGCCACCGTGCGGTCGAGCGCGATCTGGTGGGCGCGATAAACGGCGCCCATGGAGCCGGTCCCGAGGAGCTTCTCGATGGAGTATTTGCGGTCGATCGTTCTGCCGACGAGGACCTCTGCGTGACCGCGTACGACCATGGCTCAGCTCCCCTCTCGCAGCCCGCGCATCGCTCGATGCTGCTCGCGGAGGACGATGCCGTCGCGTCCGAGGTGCGTCGCCGTCACGTCGAGAGCTACGTCGACGAAGCGATACTCGAAGCCCGCCTGGCGAAGGGGATGCGCGAGGTAGGATGCCGTGGCCTCTCCCCATGTTCTGCCAGGCTCACCGAGCGTCGCGCGCGCCTCGGTGAGCATCGCGCCGAGCTCACGCTCCCCGTCGGCGGCGGCGAGCCCGTAGCGCACGCGATCGAGCGCGACGAGACGGCCGTTCGGGTCGAAGCGAGCGAGCGACTCGGTCCCGTTACCCTCGCATCGAACCGTCGCGCCTGACTGCTCCGCGTGGCACTGGCGACCTGACGCCTCCTCACCCGTGGTGAAGCGGTCGCGTGAGGCGCCGACCCAGAGATCGTGCGACGGCGCGGTGCGGCCGTTCGGGACGGCGAGCGGCAGCATCGCGCTTCGTCGCTGCGCCTCGAGCTCGGCGGCGCCGGGGTCATGCATCGGGCACGAGGCGCCCGACGCGACGACGGCAGCGTGCGCCAGCAATACCGCCCCTAGGGCAGTCCCTGCGGCGGCCAACACCACTTTGGTCCCGCGCCTCATTGTTCGTTGGTCGCATCGCAGATGGAACGGCTCGTGTCTGGCGCTGAGTTCGTCACGATGTCGTCGCGCAGCGCGAGGATGCTCGGCGCGAGCGTGTCGATGTCGGCGGCCGCCACCCCGTCCTTCGTGAGAACTCCGACGAGATCCTGAACCAGCGCGTCGAAGTCAGCCTGGCGGATCGAGATCCCCTTGTGGGCCGTCTTCATGTCACGGCATTCGACGCCCGCGTTGTCGACGTCGTACTTGATGCCAGGGCATCGCATGACGACGGCCACCTGCTTGACGAGACAGTCGTGCAGGTGGCTCACGCGCTCGGTCGTGAGCGTGGTGAAGAATTTACTTATGCGACAGTCTGCGACGAGCACCCCGACCAGGTCGTTGACCACGACCTCGACGGTCGCGTAGCCCCCGTATTTCGTGCAGAGCGGCGGTCCCGCGTCGATGGCCGGCGAGCCATCCGGGAGCGGAGCTGCGCCGTCGACGATCATCGCAGCCGCGTCGGTCAGCGCACCTCCTCCGCCATCCGCGGCAGCGCGCGGCGCGGGATTGTCGAGGTAACAAGCCGTGACGAGCAGCCCGCTGCTCAGGAGCGGGCCGACCAAACGAAAGATCTTCACCGGTACCTCTTTGGAGGCGGGTGAGTCGAACGGTCCCCCCGTTCTCGATCGCTCTCAGCCGTAGGTGCGCTACGCACGAGAGCTCCGTGCGGATCGACCTCCGTTTCCGATTTCTTCCACTTTCTTCGCGAGCCCTCTGCCACGGGGCGCGTCGGGGAAAACGCCCCGCCGAGTCCGCGGAACTCATCCGTCGAAGTGCGATAGAACGAGCGGGGAGAACCATGAAGAAGGCGCCCAGAATTGCGTTCGGAATCATCAATCTCGGCGTCGCAGCGCTCGTCGCGTGGTGCGTTTTCCGCGGCCTGCCCACGCGCTGGTGGGTGGCGGATACCGGCGGCGCGATCGTCGTCGTGCTCATGGCGCTCTCCGGCTCGGCTCTGCTCGTCGACCATCGCCTCGCCGAGAAGGTCACGCGCATCGCAGCGTGCGTCGTGCTCGCGCACGGCCTTGCGCTCTTCGCGGCCCTTGCTCTCACCGCGAGCTGGCTCTACGGCGTTTACGGGCCTGTGGGCAAGGGCGGCGCCGCGCTCTTCGCGCTCGTCTCGCTCCTGGTCTTTCCGTACCTGATCGTCCTCCCGGCCGCGCTTCTCGCGTGGGTCGGGCCGCGAAGTCGCAAGGCTTCATGAGCCTGCGCACCATCGCGCGTCTGCTCCTCGGGTACGCGCTCGCGCTCGCGCTCGCGTGCGTCGCGATGCACGAGCACGCCGCGCTGCGCGATCTCGCGCCTTTTGAGCGACAGGTGGTCGTGAGTCGCTGGGCGAACGGACACCTCGTCGCGCGGACCACGACCAAGCCTGGCGAGGCGCCCGACGCCTCGCGCGGATCCGTCCACGAGACGACCGTCGCCAACGGCCCGCTCTCGCTCGACCCGCGCTCGTTCCCGATCGCGCTCGTCCCCGGACGCGACGGCCTCTTCGCCGAGCTTGGCGACAAGACCGCGTGGGTCACCGTCGACGATCTCCTCGCGACCCAGGCCTACGATCACGCGTCGACGTTCCTCGACCCGAGCCTCGGCCTCGGCACGCATCGCGCGACGGTCCTCGCCCTCCTCTCCACGCGCCTCGGTGTTCCTATCGCCGAGGTCGAAACGAGCGCACGAGTCCGGCGCGTCCGCTTCGAGCGCTCCGTGTCGGGCGACGCTCCCGCGCCCAGAATCACGGCCGATTCGCTCGATCCCGAGCGGGTGAAGACGATCGTCCACGACGCCGCCAGCTACCTCGCGCGCGGCGTCGACGACACGGGCCGCTATCGCTACCTCGTCGACGCCACCACCGACGTCTCGCTCGGTGGCTACAGCTGGCCGCGGCACGCCGGGACGACATACTTCCTCGCGCAGGCGGCGGCGCTCTTCGACGACGGGACGATTCGCTTCGCGTGCCTCCGTGCCGCCGCTCGCCTCCGCGACGACATGATGCAGCCGTGCGGCGCGCACCGCTGCATCGCAGACGGCCCCGACGCCGACGCCGACGTCGGCTCGGCCGCGCTCGCGCTCGTCGCCTTCACCGAGATCGTCCGCACCGGCGCGGACGCGTCCTATCGGGCGCCGGCCATCGAGCTCGCGCTCTTTCTCCGTTCCCAGCAGCGCCCCGACGGCGAGCTCATGCACGAGTTCGATCGCGCGACGAGCAAGCCCGTCGACGTGCAGCGCCTCTACTTCACCGGCGAGGCCTCGCTCGCGCTCTCTCGTGCGCATCGGATGACCGGCGATCCCGAGGACCTGCGCGCAGCATCGCGTGCGCTCGCGCGTCTCTCGGGCCGCGGGTGGAGCTTCTTCGGCAGCCGCTACTACTTCAGCGAGGAGCACTGGACCTGCCAGGCGATGGCCGACCTCTGGGACCGCGCGCCGGATCCCGACGCGCTCGCCTTCTGCCTTCGATGGCACGAGTACCAGCGCGCGCTCCAGCGGACCGAGGGCGACTCGGCGTTCGACGCCGACGGCTCGTTCGGCTTCGGGCCTTTCGTGACCCCACGCATCACGCCGGCGTCGAGCCGAGGCGAGGCGGCAGGCGCGGCCCTGGAAGTGTTGAGGCGCGACCCCGGTGCCGGCGCCGATCGCGGTCCCACGATCGCACTCCTCGAGGATGAGCTCCGGCGCGCGCTCGCATTCGTCGCGCGCG
>JAYSXP010000581.1:0-8925 GCA_043717125.1 Polyangiaceae bacterium
GTCCTCGATTTCGGCATCTCCAAGCTTCACGTCGAGGGCGACGTGAAGCTGACGGTCGCCGAGAGCGTGATCGGCACGGCGATGTACATGTCGCCCGAACAGGTGCGCTCGTCCGGAGAGGTCGACGCCCGAACGGACATCTGGGCGCTCGGCATCATTCTCTTCGAGCTCGTGTCCGGGCGTCCGCCGTGGCTCGGTTCACCCACCCAGCTCGCAGCGATGGTCGTGAGCGAGGATGCTCCGGACGTGCGGACGTACGCCGCTGGCGTTCCGGCCGAGGTCGCCGCGATCATCACCAGAGCCTTGAAGCGCGATCCGAACGAGCGATACGCCGACGTGCGGCAGCTTGCGCTCGCCCTCGCCCCGTACGCACCCGCAGCCGGCACGGGACTGCCGCCGGCGGCGGGTTTCGTTCTGGCGAGCGTCGCGCCTCCACCCTTGTGGCTTCGTCCTGCGGTCCTCGAAGACGCGAACACGATCCTTCAGGCGCCCGCGGTGAGCGAATCGCGCATGGGCAGAGGCGGCGCTGGCACGACGCCCGGCTGGACGCAATCCGGTCAACCCGACGCGCGAAGCCGAACGTTGCTCCTCGGCTTCGTGGCAGCGTTCGTGCTCGGCCTGTTCGTCGTCGGTGGAGCCGCCACGGTATGGGTTCGATCGCACAGGGCCGCATCGGTCGATCCTTCGAGCGCCGTCGCGCCCGTCGTCGGCGCTCCTTCGGTCTCCGCTGCGGTCGCGCCCGTCGCGCCGTCGCCCACCCCGACCGTCGAGCCGTCGCCGGCGCTCGCCGCTACCAGCGCAGCCGCGTCGGCAGCGCCGGGGGACAGCGCCGCGCACCGCCCGCGCGTTCCGTCGCATCTCGCTGCGGCGTCAGCCGCAGCTCCCAAGGCCGCGCCTGCTCCTCCGAAGCCTGCAGCGCCGCCTGCCTCCGCCGCTCCGACCAGCAATCCCATCCATCTCTGAGCCACGCCATTTCGAGAGGCGATCTTCTCCGCGACGGTGGTCACTGGTTTTTTCTCGGACGAGGCGCAACGCCTCGCCGTCGACGTTCATCGACCGCGTAAAGGGCCGAGGGAAGGAAACCGAGCCCCGCCGGGTATCCCTGCTCAGAGCGCAAGAACCGAGCGGGTCAGAAATCGACGCGTGAAGCGAACGTCGTGCTCCACACGTGTGGGGTCGGCATGCTCTTGTCGCTGCGCTCGCGATAAATCGTGGTCATCGTCGACTCGAGCGCGATCTGCCAGCTGCCCTTCACGCGAAACTCGATGCCGCTGGCCGCCTGCGCCGCGAGCTCCATATAGCTCGGCGTCAGGGGAAGCAGGTACGGGTCCGTCCGCCACTGGCCGACTCCCACCTGCGCGAACGGCGAGATGCGCGAGTCGCCTATACGGAACCGCGTGAGCACCATGCGCGTAGAGCTGGTGAGACGCAGCGCATCGACCAGCGCGAGGCGCTCGCCGGCGACGCGGAACGACGAACCCCAGTCGCGCGCCACCAGCGAGACGGTGGGGTGGAACGTCACCAGGTGATCGTTCGTT
Source organism: Polyangiaceae bacterium (assembly GCA_043717125.1). GTDB lineage: Bacteria > Myxococcota_A > Polyangia > Polyangiales > Polyangiaceae > Labilithrix. The sequence goes on from JAYSXP010000581.1 coordinate 1,539, forward strand.
GTATCTTGCACGTTTAGCTTCACGCCGCGTTCGGGAGCCGCAGCGGTTGCGTTCGTGTCTGTCTGGCAGCCGGCCGGCGTGCAGCGCGGGGCGTCGAGCACGTCGGCGCCCTTGCGCGAGACCACGTCCAGATCGGAGAGGACGCGCGCCCACTCGTTCGTGTCCGCCATGGCAGCGCCCGACGCGAGCGTGCTCGCGAGGGCGATAGCGGCAGTCGTGAACGTGAGCGGCAACCTCATACCCTTTAATTCCTATCGCCCTCGGGTCGATCTGGCGAGCAATCGGCAGCAGTTTCGTACAGTTTCGTGGGATTCCGTGGGCTCGAGAACCACACGTCTGCCTTCCGTCGCAACGCAGGGAGCAAGACGCACGCCGCCAGCGTTCGCCCCGGGTGCGACAGGGGAGCCATCGAGAACCGCGGGCTTTCGGTTGGGTAGGAGCGACGCTCACGCATGGGTTTCGCGCGTCAGCGATGAGGACAGTCTGCAGCAACTGGTAAGAGCACGACCCACCAAGGCCGGGTGGTCGCGGATCCGCCGCATACCGAAACCTCTCGTAACTGCGCGCGTACTGTCTCGCGGGGCACACCCACGACATGCTCGCTTTCCTCTCCACCTCGATGCCGCCCGCGCCGCGCGCTTTCCCGGCGGTCGAGCCTCGCCGTGTGCGTGGTAGAACGCCCGACGTGGCGGAAGAGCACAACCGCAAGGCCGAGCCCGCGAGAGGAGCTCTCGACGCCGCGATGGACCGCTATGCGCGTGGCGAGGACGCGGCCTTCGAGGAGGTCTACGACGGTCTCGCGCCGCGGCTGCAGGCGTTCCTCGCTCGCTACACGCACGACCGCGCGCGCGCAGAGGACGTCGTCCAGCAGACGATGCTCCAGATGCATCGGGCCCGCGGCCGCTTCATCGTCGGGAGCCAGGTCGTGCCGTGGGCGTTCGCGATCGCGCGTCGGTTGCTCATCGACATGCACCGTCGCGGCGGCCGCGAGGTGCTGTCCCCCACCGGCGACGACAGCATGACGCAGCTCCTCACCGCGCTCGACGCTCCCGCGGACGATGTCGCGATCGCGAACGAGGTCGCAGCGCGCATCGTCCTCGAGCTGGGCCGACTCCCCGAGAACCAGCGCGTCGCGTTCGAGCTCATCAAGCAGGACGGGCTCAGCGTCGCGGAGGCCGCGCAGGTGCTCGGCACGACGGTCGCCGCGGTGAAGCTCAGGGCCCATCGCGCCTACGAGGCGCTTCGTGCAGTGCTTGCGGAGCTCGCGGCTGTCGACGGTGAGGGAGGGGGAGCGTCATGAGCTCGGAACGAGCACCGTGGGCGGAGCTGCGCGCGCGGGTCCTCGCGGAGGTCGGCCGCACCCCGTCGCGTACACGTGTAGAATACAATCATCGAATCCTTCTCGTCGCCGTCATCGGCGCGCTCGCGACGATCGCGCTCTTCATGGGCATGGGCGGGATGTCCTCCGATGCTCGCCCCGTCGAGATGATCGCTTTCACGGTCGGGTTCGGGCTCGTGGCGGTCTCGGTGCTCACGCGCCTGTCCTCGCGGTCGGGAGGCGGGCGGTCGATGCTCGGTCGGCCGCGCAGTGTTCTTGTCGCCGTGGTCGTGGCAAGCGCCCCGCTCCTCGCCATCGTCGCCGTGCTCGCGACGATGCTCTGGCCCGAGCCAGCGGCGGAGCACGTCGAGGGCGGCGTTCACCTCGCGTGCGGCGCGATGAGCGTCCTCCAGGGTGCGCTCCCCCTCGTCGCGCTCATGCTCCCGAGGCGCGGGTCCGACCCGGTCCATCCGGCGGTGACGGGAGCGGCGCTCGGGATGACGGCGGGCGCCTGGACGGTCGTGATGGCGTACCTGCGCTGTCCGCATGCAGCCGCGCTCCATTGCGTGCTCGCGCACGTCGTCCCGACGCTGATCCTGACTGCGCTCGGCGCGGTGCTCGGTGGGGTCTTCCTTCGTGTACGACCCTCGCCGGTGCAAGGAGCGCAAGACCGCGGCGCATCTTGATGACCTCCTCGGGAGGGTCGCTACGAGAGCGTCGACGAAGATGCCTCGCGCGACGACAGGCTGACTTCGCGCGAGCGGGGCAAGCCCGCACACCGCCTCGGATGGTGGCCGGTGAGCGCGATGGCCGCCTGAGCGACCTCAGGGAGAGAGGCGGTTCAGCATGCGCGGGAACGGGATCGTTTCGCGGACGTGCGGCAGCCCGCAGATCCACGACACTGTGCGCTCGATGCCGAGGCCGAAGCCTGCGTGCGGGAACGTTCCGTAGCGACGGAGGTCGAGGTACCACTCGAACGCGTCGCGCGGGAGCTTGTGCGCGTCGATCGCGCCTTCGAGCCGTGCGAGGTCGTCCTCGCGCTGGCCGCCGCCGACGATCTCGCCGTAGCCCTCGGGCGCGAGGACGTCCATGTTGAGCGCGAGGCTCGGGTCCGAGGCGTCCTTCGCGAAGTAGAACGCCTTGAGGTCCATCGGGTAGCGGTGAATGATCACGGGACGATCGAATTTGTTGGAGATGACCGTCTCTTCGTCGCCGCCGAAGTCGTCTCCGACCTTCGCCTCGGGGTGGCCGTTCTGCTGGAGGATCTCGATCGCCTGGTGGTACGTGATGCGCGGGAAGGGCGCCTTGACGTTCTCGAGCATCTTCGTGTCGCGCTCGAGGATCGCGAGCTCGGGCCTGCGCGTCTCGAGCACGCGCTGCACGATAAAGCTGAGGAAGCTCTCGGCGAGCTGCATGTCCTCTTCGAGGTTCATGAAGGCAACCTCGGGCTCGACCATCCAGAACTCGGCGAGGTGCCGGCGTGTCTTCGACTTCTCGGCGCGGAACGTGGGGCCGAAGCAGTAGACCTTGCCGAAGGCTGCGGCTGCGGCCTCCATGTAGAGCTGGCCCGACTGCGTGAGGTACGCCGGGTCGCCGTGGTAGTCCGTCTCGAAGAGGTTCGAGGTGCCCTCGCACGCATTGGGCGTGAAGATCGGCGCGTCGACCAACGTGAATTCGTTCTGGTCGAAGAAGTCGCGAACCGCCTTGATGATCGCGTGACGCACGCGAACGATCGCGTGTTGCCGCTTGGACCGCAGCCACAGGTGGCGGTTGTCCATGAGAAAATCGGTGCCGTGCTCCTTCGGAGAGATCGGGTACTCGCGTGAAGGCGCGCCGAGGACCTTCACGTCCTTCGCCTGGAGCTCGTACTGCCCCTTGATCTTGCCGTGCTCCTTGACGGTCCCGATGACCTCGAGGCTCGTCTCCTGCTGAAGGTGGTCAGCCAGCGCGAACAGCTCCGGCGACACATCGCCCTTGAAGACGACGGCCTGAACCACGCCGCTTCCGTCGCGGACCTCGAGAAAATGCAGCTTGCCGCTCGAGCGCTTGTTGTAGAGCCAGCCGCGCAGCGTGACCTCTGCACCGACGTGATCGGCGAGGTGGGCGATGGAGACGAGCTTCGCGGTTGTCGTGTCGGTCATTGCGCCGCCTGGGTTAGCACGATCGCGCCCTGATTTCCCGTGAGGTCGCACCAGCTCCCGAAGGTCTCAGGCCGTCTTCGGCGTGAGGCGACTGGCGCGGCGCGCCTCGCCCGCGGCCTGCGAGTCACGTACCGCCTCGGTGTCGAGGACGAGCGGCGGTACCGCCGTCGGCTTTCGCGCCTCGTCGATCGCGACGAACGTGAGCCGTGCATCGACACAGGGCCAGCGGCGACCGGTCGTCGCATCCTCGCCCTCGACGACGATCTCGATTTCCATGGAGGTCCGGAACACGGCCGTGACGTGGGCCTCGAGGCGGACCACCTCGCCGACGCGCACGGGGAGCTCGAACTTCATGTCGTCGACGAAGGCCGTCACGGCCATGTGACCGGAGTGTCGCTGCGCGCAGATCGCGCCGCAGAGATCGACCCACGCCATGATCTGGCCGCCGAACACGCTCCCGAGCGCGTTCGCGTGCTGGGGGAGGACGTACTCCGTCATCTGCGTGCGGCTGGCGGACTGAGCGCGGGGCGGGGGCGACATCGTGCGATCGGGGATATCGGAGGCTCTTGACGACCGCCATTGCCGTCTTACGGAATGAATGTTCATTCCGTTCATGACCGCCTCTGCCGCCCATCCTGCTGCCCGGAGCGACAAGCGCGAGGCCATCCTCGACGCGGCGCTCACGCTGTTCGCGGAGCGCGGCTTCCACGGGACCTCGGTGCCGGACATCGCGAAGCTCGCCACCGTCGGGGCGGGCACGATCTACCGGTATTTCGACGGCAAAGACGCCCTCGTGAATGCCCTCTTTCAACACCACAAGACCGAGCTCGGCCAGGCGCTCCTCGCCGGGTTCGACCCGAGCGCGTCGCCGCGGGCCTCGTTCCACCGCCTCTGGAACGCGGCGATCGGCTTCGCCCAAAAGAGCACGCGGGCCTTCCAGTTCCTCGAGCTCCACCACCACGCGCCGTACCTCGACGCGAAGAGCCGTGCCCTCGAGGCCGAGCTTCTGGGGAGGGCGGACGCGTTCATCGCCGGCGCTTCGGAGCGCCAGGTGTTCAAGGACATGCCTGCCGGCGTGCTCCTCGCGCTCGTCTGGGGGGCCTTTCGCGGCCTCGTACAGGGCGGGTGCGAGGGGCGCCTCACGCTGACCAAGAAGGTCAGCTCCCAGGCCGAAGAGTGCGTCTGGGAAGCCATTCGACGCTGAACCCCCGGCACGTCGCGCGGAGGGAGCCCCCGAGCCGCTCTCCGCGTAACACAGGAATGAACGTTCATTCCGAAGGAGAGTCTCGCAGCCAGGAACACCAGGAAAAAGACGCGCCTCGTCACGGGCGCGACGGCAGGCATCGGTCGTCACGCGGCGCTCTCCCCCTGCCCGATCGGGATCGAGGCCATGGACTGCGACGGCGCTCTACGGGGGGAGGACGCGGAGGTCGAGGTTCCACGGGCCGCGGTCGCCGTTGTAGCCGTCGACCTGGACCCAGTAGGTGCCCGGGTCGAGGATCACATCGAGGAAGCTGCGGCTCGCGTTGAAGCCCACGAAGCACGCGCCAGGCACTTCGGAGGCAGGGCAGGCTGCGCCCTGCCTGACGTCGAGGATCGTCGTGTACGACGAACCGATCATGTCGAAGATTACATGCTGCTTCTGCGTCAGCGCGAGCTGCATGATCTGGTCCTTCGCGCCGCCGATCGGCTGCCCCGGAGAGTCGCAGCCCGCATTGAAGTCGGCGTTGCTGTTCGTCGTGTCGCCGACGAAGAACCCGCCCGTCGCCGGGAGCGAGAACGGCGTCACGCAGCTGTCGGAGGGCCCCACGTCCGCCGGTGCCACGCTGGGCCGCACGAGCACGGTGAGCTGCGCCGTCAAGCCGAGCTCGTCAGCGACCACCACCCGGTAGCTGCCCGCCGGGACCTTCCGCGCGGACACGCGCTGCGGCGACGGACCCGCTGCGCAGCCGGGAGGCACCACGAGATCCGCCGTCCCGCAGCCTGGCCTGCTGAGCGACACCGAGCCCGCTTCGTTCGGCGGGAAGCGCCCGATGACGAGGACGTCGCTCTCGACGGCGAGATCGAGCTTGTACGCCGCGGAAGGCCCGCCCGGGAGACAGCCGTTCTTGATCGCATCCTCGTGGTTCGCGAGGGAGACCGGGAACGCTACGTTGGGCACGAGCGCGTCCGCCGTCGCGCAGCTCTGGTCGTTCGGCGCGAGCGTCGGCGGGTAGGCCTTCACGAGGATGCTCGCGTCGATCTGCCTCGTGCCGGCCACGGTGAAGACGTGCGGTCCGGGCGCGAGGCCTCTCGCGAAGAGCGGCGGCACCGGACCGACGTGGCAGCGGAGCTCGTCGGTGCACGTCGTGTCACGAAGCGACACGAGCGGCAGCCCGCTGCCCTCGACGGTCGACGCGTAGATCTTCACGTCGGCGAGGCCCGGTCCCGGGAGCGTGAACGAGTACGTCAGCTCGCCCGTCTGCACCTTGTCGCACGCGCTCGGCAGGTCCTTGGCGGGATCGATGAGCGCAACGGTGAGCGGGGTGTCGAGAGCGACGTTCACGGGAGCTGACGCACACGACTCGTTCGTAGGCTTCGGGACGACATCCCCGACGCGCACCTTCACATCGACGGGGCCCGCGAGCTGCGTCGTCACGATGGCGTAGACGAGCGAGCCGGGCGCCTGGTTGCGTGCGATCGCACGCGCGGACGGCGAGCCCGCGATGTGCCCGCAGCCGACCTCGGCGATGGCCGACTTGCACGACGGCAAGTCCTCGGGCCCCGCGCCCGCACGCAGCGCGACGGCGACCTCGTTCTTGGAATTCTGCGCGACGGCCCACACCTCGACGTCCTGCGCAGCGCCGGGAGGGACGACGACCTTCACGACCACGTCCTTGGAGGCGGTCGGCGTCTGCACCTGCGCGCAATTCGTCGTTGCGTAGTCGCGCTTGGCGGCGTCGGTCGAGAGGAGGAACGTGCCGGACTGGTTCGCGCCCAGCGTGACGGGCAGCGCCGTCTCGCAGACGTCGTTCGCGGGAGCGACGCACGGAGTCTCGTCCGGGATGCCGTTGCAGTTGTCGTCCTTGCCGTTGCCGCAGACCTCCACGTGGGTCGAGCTGACGTTCGGGTCGAGGTCGTCGCAGTCGTGCGCTCCAACGCAGTGATTGTCGGGATCACCGTCGCTGTCGAGATCGCGAGGGGCATGCTCGCAGCCCTTGGTCGCCTCGACGCACCGGTCGACGGTGCACGGGTCGTCGTCCTGGCAGGTGACGACCGGGCCGGCCACGCATCCGAGCCGGAGGACGCATCGCTCACGCCCGTTGCAGTAGATCGGGTCGGCGCAGAGCGAGTCGTCCGGCACGTTCCGGCAGCGGAGCAAGGTCTTGTCGCAGCTGTCGAACGTGCACGCGACCGTGTCGTCGCACGAAGCGTCATCGGTGCAAGGCCCTCCGAGGGTCGGGTCGACCTGCGGACCGCGTTCGTCCTTCGCGTCGGCTTCGACGCCGGCGTCGAACGGCCTCGTGAACAGCTCCTTTGCGTCCGAGCCACAGCCCGCGTGCACGACGCCCACCAGGGCGACCGTCGCAGCAAGAACGAAGGCGCGCGCGCGCCAGCTCACGGCGTCAGCCCAAAGCCTTTGCGAGTGGGACCTCGTGCCCGTTCGGGCACTTGGCCTTGTTCGTCCGTTCGGCCTCGGCCACCGCCACCCGGACGACGGCATCGCACTCGGGGCACCGGACCTCGATCTCGTCGTCAGCGTCCTTGCTCGGCATGGCAGACAGCGTAGCACCGCAATGATACTCATGGATTCGCTTGAAGAGCCTGCTTCCGTTGCGCGCCGTGCTCGTCACGGGCAAAGGCGGCGTCGGAAAGACGACCGTCACGGCCTCGCTCGCGCGCTATGCGGCGAGCCAGGGCAAGCGCGTCCTCTGCGCGGAGATGGTCG
>JAYSXP010000582.1:0-8919 GCA_043717125.1 Polyangiaceae bacterium
TCACGGCACGCGTGCTCGCGAGGGGGCTCGACCTCCTCGGCATCGAAGCGCCCGACCGGATGTAGCGGTCAGGTGCGCAGGAGGTCCGGCGCGTCGACGACCACTGCGTCGCGCGGGGCCTCGGCGAGCACCTTCCACTGGTCGGGACGTTCGGCGTCTCCGCCGGCCTTGAGGCGCGCGCGCGCAAGCAGCTGCGTGAGCAGCCACGAAGCCTCGATGTTCTTGCGGATGGCTCGGCTCGCCCGGTCGAGGACGAAGAGCGGCACCGCAGCGACGGCCGCGGAGAGGATCGAAACCACGCCGATGGCTTCGAGCTTGTCGAGGTGCATGAATCGCGACGGTGCATCGCTCGCGGATAAAAATCCCCACGCGAGGACGATGAGCGCGACCAGCGGGAGGAGAATGGCGCGACGCCTGGAGAGGGCCACGACGCGGAGACGGCAGGCGTCGCACGAACAGCAGCGCACGGACGTCGTCGAGAGGGGCTTGCCGGCCGTCTCGGCGGTCTGCGCGGGGCCGCTCGGGATCGCGATCACGAAGGACGCCGTTCCGGCCGTGCCCGTGAGGCAGATCGGACACGCAGGGCCGTCGGGCCATGGCGCTGCGGGCGCGGCGCGCATGGCTGCCTCCACAGGGGCTTCGCGGACGCCCGTACGGCGTAGGCACTTCGGGCAACGCTCGGAGGGATCGCCGTCGAAGGCGGCGTGGCAGTTCGTGCAGGTGAGGCGCAACAGAGTGGAGCGTATCACTCGGGATGTCGCGGACGGCTCCGCGACGCGGGGTTGCTCGAATCTCGGGATCTCACGTCCGTCTCGCCGGGGCGGGTGAGTGAAGGCGGCCCTCGGCGTGCGAGGCGGCATCGGGTGGCTCGATTCCACGCCTCCGGCGCGAAGCTATCGACGAACTTCGCGTTTGGTGAAACCTTTGCCCCGTTGAAGACTCTCTCTTCGCGGCAGGTCTTCTTGACCCCTCTCGCGCCTGATGATTGCGAGGCGAGGCTGCGCGCGCTGTGTGTGCCGCACGCGAGGGCGCGGTGCGGAGATCTGGTCGGCAGTGTCGGCGCCGGATATTTTTTCCTCCACCGTCTCTACAACATCCGTCCCACCCAACACGGCTCGTGGGGTTCCGTCTTCGGCCGCGGTGCATTCGGGGTCGCCGTCGCGCAGGGCTCACTGGCGCCCGGGCAAGGTGGCACACGCATCGACCTACGGTTCGGGATTCCCGGTGACGCCTATGTGGCGCTCGGCATTACGCCGTTCGTGGGAGCGTTCCTCGGGGTCGCGGTGTGGGCGTGGCTCGAGGAGATGGGTTGGTCGCCGCTCCTCGTTTCGTCGCTTGCCATGATCTCCTTCCTCTTCGTCTCGACGCTTGGGCTGTGGTGGCTGCTCGCGTTTCGCAGGAGGAGCCTCGTCGAGGCCGAGGTACTCTCGCTGAGCATCGCCGACGCAACGATGGCGCTTCCGGAGGGGGTTGCGCGCGGCGCTGGCTATCGTGTGGCGCTCGCAGAGCCTTCGATCGAGTCCAGCGTCGGGGACGCAGATGCGAGAAACGAGGAAGACGTGAGCAAGAAGTCGTCCGCGTGAGCCGTTGAAGGACCAAACCAGTGCGCGCCGCCGTTCACCAAGTGAAGAGAGGCGAGAACCTCGATGTCCCTCGCGATCACTCCTTCTCGCGAGAGCTCTCCGAGCGCTCAGCCTCTGCCTGCTTCTCGGCGACGTCGATCGCCACGTCCAAGGTCTTGCCCACCACCTTGTTCACCGCGCGGATGATCCCGTAGATCCCCGTGAGCGACGCGTCGTGAACGATGTGCACGACCTTCGCGGGCGTCGCGATCGGCGGGATCGCCTCGAGCACCACGAAGGTCCTCGCGGCGGTCGCCTTGTGGACGTCTTCCACCGCCTTCGAGCCGTGCTCCACCGCGTCACCGACCAGTGTGCGCAGCCCACGCAGGCGCTTCATCGTGCTCATGTCGCGCTTCCTTCTGGCGCGCACCACGCGCGCACGTGCTGGTAGACCGCCGGGTGATGCGGCAGCGTGATGTGGCTGAGCCCGCTCACGATCTTCACATGCCCGGGCGGCAGCGCGAACGTCGCGGCATCGACACACTCGCCGTCCGTCGCGCTCCCTACCGGCACGATCGAGTCGCCGAAGAGCGACGCAAGCCGCGCGTCCGTCGAGAGCGAGCCCGCCACGAGGTAGTGCTGGATCTGCGGGAGCAACGGTACAGGATGCCGAGGGTCGCGGAGCCCGATGCGCGGCTCACGACGCGCGCGGTCCTCGTCGCGGATGTCCGCGTCGCCGAGATCCTTCACGCCGTCGCTGCGGAGATCGGCGAGCTCGGCAGCGAGCTGCGTGTACGGATCGTCGACGGCCCGAAGAAGCTTCGAGACGACACGACCGACGCGCTCCATCGGCGCCCCGCGATGCGGCGTGCCGACGTAGATCGCCCGCTTCACCCGCAGGAGCCACGCATGATCGCCCGGCGCGAGGCTCGCGACATGGCACGCGCTGCGCACGACCAGCCCGCCCATGCTGAAGCCGATGGGAACGATCTCCTCGATGGGCACAGGATACTCGGCCGCGAGTCGACCCAGCAGCTTCGCGAACGCGGCGCCGTTCTCTGCGATCGTGAGGCCCGAGTTGTAACGGAGGTAGAGCGGCGTGAAGCCATGGTCGCGCGCGAGGAGCGAGCCGTAGTCCGTCCCGTCCGGGAGGGTCCAGATGTCCTCCGTGCACATGAGCCCGTGCACCAGGACCGCGACGCGCGACGTCGCGGCGGGATGAGCGCGCTCGATCTCCGCGCGGACCATCGGGAGTTCGCGGCCCGAGGTGATGAACGTCATCGCCGTCGCGAGCCCGTTGTCGGTCCGCGCGAGACGGTCGCCCACGGCACCGTTCAGGATCGCGATCGCGAGCTCGAGCTTCTTCCCCATGAGCGACGCGTTCACCATGACACGCTTCGCGGGTCGTCTCCAGGCAGGGCTTGCTACGATCGACGGGATGTCGTTCTCCTCGCGGTTCGTCGTCGGTGTCGTCGCGAGCGCGGCTCTTGCGCTCTCCGGGTGCTCGCGTGCGTCGAGCACGGGACACGCGAGCGGCAGCGCGAGCGCGAGCACGAGCTCCGTCGCGACCGACCCGCCCGGCACGTACATGGGGCGAACGCTCGCGTCGCCCATGAGCTACCAGGGCGCCGACTGGCTCGAGCGCGCGGATCGCGAGATGACCGAGCAGCCCGAGCACGTGCTCGACGTGCTCGGCGTGAAGGAAGGCATGACCGTTGCCGACGTCGGGGCGGGCTCGGGGTACTTCACGGTGCGCATCGGCAAGCGCATCGGTCCACGCGGGCGGGTCCTCGCGACCGACCTCCAGCCGGAGATGCTCGATCTCCTCCGCAAGAACGTCGCGAAGGCGAGCCTCACCAACGTCGTGCCGGTGCTCACGACCGAGAGCGATGCCAGGCTCCCGCGAAAAGAGCTCGATCTGGTCCTGATGGTCGACGTCTACCACGAGCTTCCGAAGCCCGCGGCGACCCTCGCGCAGGTGCGCGCGTCGCTTCGTCCCGAGGGTCGCATCGCGCTCGTCGAGTATCGCGCCGAGGATCCGGACGTGCCCATCAAGCCGGAGCACAAAACGACGCTCGTTCAGGTGAGGCGCGAGCTCGAGGCCAACGGCTTCGTTTTCCGCTCGAGCGACGAGTCGCTGCCGCAGCAGCGCATCATCGTGTTCACCGCCGCGCCTTCGCCGTAAGAAACGCTCGGGGTCGAAAGGGAACAGCGCGCGTGCTCGGTTCGATCGACTTCCGCCAGGCGAGTCAGCGCGCCGCTTCAGGGCGAGCCGCAGAGCGACACGCACGAGCCCGTCCCTGCATCTCCAGCGCAGCGGCCGAGGCAGCTCGGGTCGAGCAAGTCCGTGGAGCACGTGCTGCCTGCTGGCAACTTCGCAGAGCACGTGCCTTCGGCACTGCCGTCGGCCCGACTGCAGAAGAACCCAGGCGCACAGTCATCGATGCTCCGGCACGTCGTGCCGTCGCCGCCGGGAGCATCGACGCCACACTTCTGCAGTCGACAGTGGAGCGGGGCGACGCACTGGACATCGCTCGAACAATCGGCGCCACTCTGCCCCCTGGCGACGCAGGTTCCGCTCTTGCAGCGAGCATCCGGGCTGCACTCCGGATGGTCGACGCCGAGGAAGAACACGGCGAACAAGCTGGCGACACTGGCATCTCGGGGGGCCGCGCCGCACGGCTGGCCCGTGGTCGGAATGGTCGCGCAAGCGCCGTCGCTCGCGGTTGTGTAGCCTACGCAGGTCGTCATTGCCGCGCACTCGAGCGGAACGCGGCAAGGAGCGCCGAGCGGCTGCTTGCCGATCACGCTCCGACCGCAGCTCGGGGGGGTCGCGGCCCCGGTCTGCGCGGTGAGCGTGCTGCACATCAGCCCTGAAATGAGCGAGGTCCGACAGTCCGCGAGGGCGGTGCTGTCGACATAGACGCGCCCGCTCAGCACGGCGCCTTCGATCACGCGTCGACATTCGCCCACGACCGCCTCTAGCGCTGCGGCGTTCGTGAAGCTCCTGTCGTCCGCCGTGCAACACGTCGCGAGCTTGCTGACGTAGGTGCCATAGAAGCCGTCACAGTAGGCGTTCCCGCTACCGGGCACCGAGGCGGTGCTCGTGGTGCCGCTGGTGCCGCTGGTGCCGCTGGTGCCGCTGGTGCCGCTGGTGCCGCTGGTGCCGCCGCCGTCCGGGCGCCCGAAGTTTGGATTCGCGGACCGTCCGTCGACGACCGGGTCATCGCCGCAGGCGACCGCGGTGAGGGCGCCCCCGAGCGTTAGGCACGTCAGTGCAACCAGCCAGCCCTTCCACCGCTCGTTCGTTCCCATGTCGACGAAGGTTACGCGGACTCGCCCGCAAGCGCGAGCGGCGCGCCCGATGGCGGTTTCGATCGAGGACGTCACGTCTCGAGTCTCTGGGGATGCGCGAACGTCGACACGAAGAGGGGCTCGACGAACCCTCGCTGAGAGCGGGAGCGGAGGGCACCTGGAGATCGAGTATACCTCGTACTTCTGGACGATTCTTCCGCACGCCCCGCCAGCCCCCTGCTACGGAGAGCCCAGATGGCAGACACTTTCGAGGGGGTAATCGGACCGGAGCTCGCGAGCGCGATCGCGAAGAAGGGCTACACGACCCTCACCCCCGTACAGCAGGCGGTCCTCGACCCCGCGCTCGCGGGTCGAGACCTGCGGATCAGCTCGCAGACAGGCTCCGGGAAGACGATCGCTATCGGGTTCATCGTGCGCGAGGCCATCAAGGGCGACACTGCTCCCTCCCCCAAGGGCGCCGCAAGGCCCCGCGCGCTGGTCGTCGCGCCCACGCGCGAGCTCGCCAAGCAGGTCGAGGTCGAGCTGTCCTGGCTCTACGCGCCGATGCGCGTGAGCGTCGCCTCGGTGACGGGTGGCGGAAACTTCCGCGACGAGCGCCGCGCGCTCGGGGCCGGCCCTGCGATCGTCGTCGGTACTCCGGGTCGCCTCCTCGACCACCTCACGCGCGGCGCCATCGAGGGCACGCAGCTCGGCGCGGTCGTCCTCGACGAGGCCGATCGTATGCTCGACCTCGGCTTCCGTGACGACCTCGAGGCCATCCTCGCGTTCGCCCCCGCGGAGCACCGCACGCACCTCGTCTCGGCGACGTTCCCGCGCGAGGTCCTCGCGCTCGCGAACCGCGTGCAGAAGGATCCCGCGCGCATCGAAGGCACGCCGATGGGCGAGGCCAACGCCGACATCGAGCACCTCGTGCACCTCGTGCTTCCGCACGAGCGCCTCGACGCGATTGTCAACCTCCTCCTCGAGACGCCCGACGGCACGACGCTCGTCTTCGCGCGCACCCGCGCCGACGTCGGCGAGCTCACGCACCTCCTCGGTGACGCCGGCTTCATCGTCGACTCGCTCTCGGGCGAGATGGAGCAGCGCGAGCGCAACAAAGCGCTCGCCGCGTTCAAGCGCGGCGACCTGCATGCGCTCATCGCGACCGATGTCGCCGCGCGCGGCATCGACGTGCAGGACGTGGCGCGCGTGCTCCATGCCGAGCCGCCGATGGATCCCGATTCGTACACCCACCGCAGCGGCCGCACCGGGCGCGCGGGGCGCAAGGGCAAGAGCTCCGTCATCGTCATACCGCCGGCGCTGAACCGCGTCTCGGGGCTCCTCAAGCGCGCAGGAGTGCGCTGGCGCATCGATCCGGTGCCTACGGCGGAGACGATCGAGACCGCACGCGAGGAGCGACTCTACGAGGCGCTCACCGCCGTCGTCCCGCCGGAGGATCCGAGCGAGCCGATCGCCGAGGACGCGCGGGTCGGCGGACCGATCGAGGCCGACGATCGCTCGTGGGCTCTCGCCAAACGCCTCACCGAAGCCGGCGAGGCGACCCGCGCGCTTGCACGCATGATCGCTCGTACGCGCGCCAGCGGTCCGGAGGCACGGCGCATCACGCCGGTGCTGCCGCCCGGCCAGAAGCGCAAGCCGTGGGAGCAGTCCGGTCCCGGCATGGCTGCGGCACGCAACGAAGGTCGCCCGTTCGCGGAGCACCGCACGTTCGGCGAGCCACGCGGCCTCCGCCCGGAGCGCGCGGGAGACGACTCGGGCGACCGCGGCCCGCGCCGTGACGATCGCGACGCCCAGCCGCGTCGTGAATTCGGGCGCGAGCCGGGCCCCGCCCGCACGCCGCGCGACGCCGATACGGACGCGGGCTCGTGGGTACCCTTCCGAGTCTCCTGGGGACAGATCCACGGCGCCGATGCGCGCCGCTTGCTCGCGATGGCTTGCCGGCGTGGCGGGATCAAGGGAAGCGACGTGGGCGCAATCCGTGTCACACGCACGTATTCCACGATCGACGTGTCGAGCGCAGCCGCTCCGACGTTCGCAACGGCGACGCGCGAGCCCGACCCGCGTGACCCGCGCGTCAAGATTCGCCCCGCAAGCGAGGTCGAGCACGGCGACGGCGCACACGAGGAGCGCGCGCCGACCGCGCCCAAGAGCGCGCCGAACCTCATCCCGATCGACCTTCCTTCGAAGCCCGCCGCCCGGAGCTCGCGGCACGTCATCGAGGTCGAGCGACCGAGCAAGCCCGCCGCCAAGAGCTCGCGTCACGTTGCCGAAGAAGCGAAGCCCATGAAGCCGCCGCCGAAGAGCTACCGCGACATCGTCGACGAGCCCGCGCCGCCCGCCCCGCCCGCCGCGAAGAGCTCGCGACGGCTCGTCGAGGAGCGCGCCTCCGCACCCGCACCCGCCAAGAGCGCGCGCACGCTCGAGATCGATCGCCCGTCGCGCAGCTCGCGCGACGTCGATGCGGACGAGCCTGCCAAGAAGCCCGCGGCGGGCGCCGAGCGTCCGGCGACCGCGGATCGCGCCTCCCGCGCAGCGACCGGTGACCGCCGGCCGCGACCTTCGCAACCCGAGCGCTACGCACGCCGTCCGGCGCCCCGCCCCGACGAGCGTCCCGCCGAGGACCGCCCTCGTCCCTCGACTGACGACCGGCCGCGCCCCTCGAACGACGGGCCGCGACCGGCCGGCAACGACCGACCCCGGCCGCCGTTCGATCGCTCGCGCCCGTCGAGCGACCGCAACGATCGCCCGCGTCCTCCCTACGACGCGCATCGCCCCCGCCCCACCGGTGACGGCCCGCGACCCGGGGACGCGCACCGCCCGCGCCCCCCCTTCGATCGCGCCCGCCCCTCGAATGAAGGGCCGCGACCGGGCGGCAACGAGCGACCCCGTCCGCCTCACGAGGGGCCGCGACCGGGCGGAAACGACCGCCCGCGTCCGCCCCATCCCGGTGGACCGCGCGCCGGCGGACCGCCGCAGTCTCGTCACGGCGACGCCCGACCGAAGCACAAGAAGCGCTGACCTGACGCGCGCATGGCTGGAGGCCCTTGCGATTGCCCGTGTTTCTCAGGCCAGCGTTACGTCGCGTGTTGCGCGCCGTTTCATCGCGGAGAGCGCGAGGCGGAGACCGCGGTTCTCCTCATGCGATCCCGTTACGCGGCGTTCGCGCTCGGGCTCGGCAATTACCTCGTGCGCACGCTCTCGAAGGATCACGCGGACCTCGACCTGCCGCGCGAGGCGCTCGCGCGTGAGCTCTCGCAGGCTCGGCAGCGACAGCGGTTCCTCGGGCTCCAGATCCTTCACGAGGAGACGGGCGAGCGCGAAGGTCAGGTGATGTTCTTCGCGCGGATCTTCGAGAGGGGTGTCGACGGGTCCTTCGTCGAGGTCTCGCGGTTCCTTCGTGAGGGCGGGGCGTGGCGCTACGCATCGGGCGTCTTGGTGCCCAAGAACGAGCTCCCAGCCCCCCTCGAGGCGCTGACCCCCGCAGACATATTTGGATTACGCACGCGCGAGTGACTGCTAGGGTCCCTGAGACAATGAAGGACAATCGCGTCGCCGCTTTTCGCTCGGCGCTCGAACAGCTGATGTCGGCGATGGACGCCATCGTCCGTATCGCACGCTGGACCGAGGCCCCCGAAGCCATTCCCGCGCCGCTCCAGAAGGCTGCGTCACAGATCGACGAGCGTCTCTCGAACGCCGTGAAGCTCGCGGACACGAAGGTCGTCGGCGCTCCCCAGGTGACCGCGCGCATCAACGCAATGAGCGAGTGCATCCGCCGGCTCGACGAGGCCTTCAAGGCCTATCGCGCCGAGGTCGATGCCGCCCCCGGGACCGAGGCAGAGGCCGCCCTCTCGCTCGACGCGGCGATCGCCGAGGTCAAGGACACCGACAACAAGATCGCTTGATCCCCCGTCGCGCCCGGCGCGAGCGCCAAAGCGACGAAGCGACGAAGCGACGTTAAAAAAGAAAGCGCGAGGTGTGACCACCTCGCGCTTCTTTCGTTTCACATCGCGCTGACGACTCGCGAGCGAGTCTTCAGCGCGAG
>JAYSXP010000583.1:0-8838 GCA_043717125.1 Polyangiaceae bacterium
GCCGAGGCGCAGGCCAAGGCGAAGCAGTTCGAGCTCGATCAGAAGTTCGGGCAGGACGCGAAGTACGTCCAGCAGCTCGCCGGCAACTACCAGAACTACGCCGCCGGTCAGGCGATGATCGGGGCCGGGCAGGGCATGGCCCAGCACGGCGTCGGCGAAGGCGGCGTCGCCGGCGCGGGCATGCAAATGGCGATCGGCGTCGGCATGGCCAACCAGATGAGCGGCGCGATGGGCGGCGCTATGGGTGGCGGTGGTGGCGGCGGCGGTGGCGGAGCGCAGGCGCAGCAGGCGCCTCAGTTCACCCCCGGCGGCGCGATGGTCACGTGCGCGAAGTGCAACACGCGTCAGCCCGGCGGCAAGTTCTGCGCGGAGTGCGGCGGCCCGCTCGCGCAGTCGAAGAAGTTCTGCACCGGCTGCGGTACCGAGACGGGCACCGCCAAGTTCTGCGCGAACTGCGGAACGTCCGCGAACGCGGCGCCCCCCGGCTGAGCCGTCGCCACCTCCCCGAAGCGTGCGCGCGCCGTCGACGTGGGTCGACGGCGCGGTCAGCGCGCCCAGAGCGTGGCGAGTTCGATTTCGATCGCGTCAAAGGGCTGAGCGCGCACTCGCGCTTCGTCGCGATGCACGGCCACGATCCGGTACGTAGCGCCGTCGAGGCGAAGCACCTCGAGCGTTCCCACCAGCGGATCGACGAGCCAGACGCGATCGACGGATTCACGCCCGTAAATCCGTAGCGAGGAGCCGGTCGCGGGTTTACACGCAGGACGCCGAACAGGATTTCGCCGACCACATGCTTGGGCCGCGCCAAGATGTCGGCTTAGGTCACGCGCGTCGAGGTCATCCTCGCAACCACGACAGGGAAAATAGCGCGGCCGGAGCCTCGAACCATGGAGCGGCAGGATACGACCTAGCTCGGCGGCACTTCGAGAGCCCTCAGCCATCCGCGGACCTCGTCGCGGATCGCCGGGTTGGCTTCCGCGCCGAACGTGGTGAGGAAGCGGCCGAGCACGGTTCGCGCTTCCTCCGTTGCGCCCGCGTCGCGGAAGCACTGGCCGACGATGAACAAGGTCGTGAGGTCGGCGGGCGCGCTCGCGTTCTCGAGGTGGAGGAGCTCGCGTGCATGCGGGAGCGCGTCGACCGCACGCTTCGCGTCGAGCAGCGCGCCCACGAGTGGCTCGAGGTAGCCGTGCGCGTCGCCGCCGCCGCTGCGGACGACGTCGAGCGCGCGGAGCAGGAGCTCGACGGCGGGCGCGGGCTGTCCGTTCGCCCACACACTCACACCGTGCGCGTGGAGACACTCGGCGAGGAGGAGGTCGTCGGCAGGGAGCGTCGCCTCGGCAATTGCGACCGCGCGTCGCTGCACCTCGAGCTCGCGATCCATCTGCTTGCTGGCGGTCGCACGGTCCTCGCCCGACGCGCGCGCGAGGCCCATCAGCGGAACGATCAGCTCCTTCGCGTGATCGCCGTGCGCGCGCTCGGCCTGGGCGACGGCCTCCTCGAAGATACGGCGCGCGCCGACGTAGTCGCCGCCGGAGAGGTGGCTCTCGCCCTGCTCGACGAGGGTGACGAGCGCGGATAGCGCCGCGCTCATGAGCAGGGTCTCGCGGCTCTTCGCATGTGCAACGTGGAACGTAGCGCTGCGCACAGCGTCATGCGAGGCGGGCGACGCCGCATTTCCACCTACGCCGAGGTCGGTTTTTGAGGCGGACAACGATAGACTGACATCGTGCTCCGGAATGTCGTTGCCTACGGCGTGATCTCGCTCGGCGCGTTGGCGCTCGGGCGTGATCCCGGATGTGGCGGCGCCGACTCTCCGTCGAGCGGAGTGAACGCGCCGTGCACGCGCTCGAAGGATTGCAGCGGCGGCCTCGTCTGCGCGGAGGGTGTCTGCACCGAAGCCGACTCGGGCGCGCTTCCGGCCGACTCCGGGGTCGACTCTGCTCCCGTCGGGGATGCGACGGATGACGGCGGCTGACACCGTCAAGGATCTCCATGTCGAGGTGAAGAGGTGCCCCGAGTGCGGCACCGGCTTCGGGATGGAGGCCGCCTTCTGTCCGTTCGACGGCATCGCGCTGAAGGCGAGCACCTGGGACCCGACCCGCGACCCGCTCACGGGCACGATCGTCGACCAGCGCTACGAGGTGATCGCGCCGCTCGGCGAGGGCGGGATGGGCACCGTCTACAAGGTCCGCCACGTCACGCTCGATCGCATGTTCGCGATGAAGGTCCTGCGCCGCGATCTCGCCGCGGATCGAAGTCTCGCCGCGCGCTTTCTCCAAGAGGCTCGTGCGACCGCCGCCATCCGGCACCCCGCGGTCGTCGCGATCAGCGATTTCGGGTCGCTCGCGGACGGCGCTCCTTACTTCGTGATGGATCTCCTCGTCGGCGAGACGCTCGCGACACGAATGCGCGCACGCGGTCTGCTCTCGCCGCGAGAAGCCTCGAGCATCGCGCGCAAGCTCGCGGACGCGCTCTCGGCGGCGCACGCGGCCAACGTCGTCCATCGCGATTTGAAGCCCGAGAACGTCTTTCTTGTGCGGAGCGCGACGAACAAGGGCGGCGTCGACGAGGACGTCCGCATCGTCGACTTCGGCGCGGCGAAAATCGTCGGCGGCAGCAAGCTCACGCGCCCAGGGGTCGTCTTCGGAACGCCGTATTACATGTCTCCCGAACAAGCAGGCGGCCAGCCCGTGGACGCGCGCGCGGACGTCTACTCGCTCGGTGTCCTGCTCTACGAGATGATCACCGGCGCTGTTCCGTTCGAGGCCGACACGTACATGGGCGTCCTCACGAAGCATCTCTTTGCGGCGCCGCTGAAGCCAAGCGAGCGGGCGCCCTCGGGCGTGCAACTCGGTGACCTCGAGGCCGTCGTGATGCGCGCCCTCGAGAAGGACCCAGCCCAGCGCTATCCATCGATGACGGAGCTCGCCGCCGCGATCGAGCTTGCGATGCAGGGGAGTCCACGCGAGCAGGCACCGAAAGTCGAGCCCAAGGCCAACCGCATCCTCGCGCTCTCCTCGATGAGCACGGCGGACAAGATCGAGCGGTCGGTCACGCGGCAGCTCGTCGATGAGCACCGGCGCAGGCGGCGGGTGCGCATCATCGTCGCGGTCTTCGCCGTGGTCACGGTGGTCGTCGGCGCCATCGGAATTCTCGTTCTTGGAGGCGCCGTCCCGGCGTCGAAGAAGACGGAGCTAACCTCGTCGTCGGCGTCGGCCGCCGCTCCGCCGTCGTCCGCGTCCGCATCCGTCGTGGTCTCCACGCCTCCGGTGGCCTCGACGCCGCCCGTCACGGCCTTGCCTCCCGTCACGACGACGCAGCCGTCGGTGGGCGTCGCGCCGGCGCGGCCGAAGCCTCCTCCGCCGCCCGAGCCGGCTCGCACCCCAGCGCGCTCCCCGGTGGTCCTGACCGACCCGTTCACCGGCAAGCCTCCGCCTCCGCCGCCACCCCCGGCCGCGGACCCGCTCGACCCGTGGCGCCGCTGAGCGATCCACGCTCGAGCTCGATTCGCGCCTTTTGTGTAACGATGTCGCGGAAACGTTGACCTATCGGGTCGCGGAGCGGATCCTTTCCAGGAGTTTCGTGGCGAAGAAGAAGGTCCTCTTGGTCGATGCCGACCCGCGCAGCGTGCGGGTCCTCGAGGTCAGCCTACGAAAGGCTGGTTACAACGTCGCGTGCGCGACCGACGGTGCGGCCGCGCTCGAGATGATCGAGCACCAAACGCCCGACCTCATCATCGCCGATACGAAGCTCCCCAAGATGGACGGCTACGCGTTCGTCCGCCGCCTTCGCGAGCGCAGCGACTGGGCATCGATCCCCGTCGTCTTCCTCGCGGCGCAGCGCTCGGTCGAGGACAAGATCCGCGGGCTCGAGCTCGGCGTGGAGGACTACCTCACCAAGCCCATCTTCGTTCGTGAGCTGCTCGCGCGCGTCAACGTCGTACTCGCGCGCCGCGCGCAGGAGAGCCTGTCGGACAGCCGCGTGTCCTCGACGCTCGAGACCCGCTTCGCCGGCTCGATCCACGACATGACCGTCGTAGACCTGCTCCAGACCTTCGAGATCTCGAAGAAGAGCGGGACGATCACGTTCAAGAGCGGCGGCAAGCTCGGGCACGTGTGGTTCGAAGGCGGTCGCGCCGTCGACGCCGAGGTGGGCGCGCTCCGTGGCGAAGAGGCCGTCTACCGGATGCTCGTCTGGAACGAGGCCGATTTCGAGGTCAACTTCGGGCCCGTCGCGCGCGAGGAGGTCGTCGAGCAGCCGACCTCCGTCCTCGTCATGGAGGGCATGCGCCGAGCGGACGAATGGGGCCGGCTCGTCGAGCAGCTCCCGCCCCTCGACCAGATGTTCGAGGTCGATCACGAGAGGCTCGTCGACCGCCTGAGCGAGATCCCCGACGAGCTGAACGGCATCCTTCGTTTGCTCGACGGCAAGCGCACGTTCATGGACGTCGTCGACGAGTCACCGTTCGAGGATCTCTCGACGATGGCGACGCTGTCGAAGCTCTATTTCGAGGGGCTCCTCGTCCCGGTAGCACGTGCCGAGAGCGGTGCTGCTCCTCCGGCCGCGGAGGCCTTGCATCCCCGTGTGAAGCCGGTCACCGCTGCGCCCGCCAGTGTCAATCCGACCGCGACGCCTCCGCCGCGCCCGACGCCGTCTCCAGGTCGCGTGAAGACCACGCCGTACACGCCGGCGGCGATGCGCGGACCCGCGGGGGAGTACCGCACGCTGCGTCTCCCCGCGATTGCTCGCGTTGAGGGCTCCGCGGAGGCGGCGGCTTCGGTGGTGCCCGACACCGAGCAGATGAGCTCGCTTGCCGTGACGTCGTCGCCTCCGGCGGATGCGGGTCCCGCGTACGACGGCACGAAGACGATGCCGATGGCCGTGGTGACGATCGAGAATTCCGGTCTCACGCCGCTCGTCGATGAGGCGGACGTCATGGACGGGTCGTCCGTGCCTCCCGACGCCGTCGCGCCCGTACCGGAGTCCGATCCGAACGTGGTAGCTGGGAATGCGCAGGGCGCGGAGAAGGCCCCCGCGGCTTCGTCGCGCAGCACGAACGAGCTCGTCTTTGCGAAGTCGAGCCCGGAGATCGAGTGGGCGGCGCGGCGAGCGAGCAGTCGGCCGCCGGCCGCGGTGGCGCGGGTCTCGTCGAGGCCGCCCCCGGTGGAGGTGGAGGACGCGCGCGGGTACGACGACGCGCACGCGCACGACGACGACGCGCACGAGCACGGGCCCGCGCACTTCGTGACCGGGCCCCAGTGGGTCGAGGACGCCGCCGAGGACGAGCGGCCGTCGCCGACGCGACTCAGCGGCAAGACCGTCGCCCTCGCGCTGGTGGCCGTCACGGTCGCCTTCGCGGCGCTTGCGCTGTACGCGCGGAGCTCTTATCGCGGGGACCACGACAACCAGAGCGGCCTCGGTCTGCCGCTGCGGGACTCGGGCGCGACGACGACGTCCGGAACCTCGACAAGCGCCACGCCGACGGGGGTGACGGCGACCACGGTGCCAGTGGTGAGCGCGACGGTTCCGAGCGCGACGCTTGCGCCGAGCGCGACGCTTGCGGTGGCGCCGACCGTGACGACTGCGCCGCCGGTGACGAGTCCGGGCGCGGGGAATCCCGTCGCTCCGGGGGTACGTCCCGTGAACGCGAACCCCGTTGCCGGTGTCGAGCCGGTGGTGCCCGTGCGCACCGAGGCGCCGTCGCCGTCGGCGGCCGCGGCGGCCGACACGTTTACCGCGGAGGCGCAGAAGGCGCTCGAGAAGGAAGGCCAAGGCGGCTCTGCCGGGCGCGCGGCCGATCTCGCGCTCCGCGCGACGAAGCGAGACCCGACGAACGCCGAGGCATGGCTCACGCTCGGCGCCGCCTACTCGAGCCTCGGCAGCAAGAACCTCGCGCAGCAGGCGTTCCGCTCGTGTGCGAAGCAAGCGGTCGGACCGCGCGTCGCCGAATGCCGCGCCCTCGCTGGGCTCCCGCCGGAGTGAGCTACCGCTCGGCGCGTACGCGCGGGTCGAGGGCGGCGTAGACGAAGTCGACCGCCATCGTGCTCAGCACGACGGCGACCGCCGTGACGAGCACGCAGCCCATGATGACCGGTCCATCGCGGTCAAGCATCGCCGTCACGCTGAGCGAGCCGATGCCCGGCCAGCGGAAGATCGACTCCGTCACGATCGCGCCGCCGATGAGCGTGCCGACGTCGATGCCGAGAATGGTCACGATCGGCATGAGCGCGTTGCGCAGCGCATGACGAACGACCACCGCGCGCCGCGAGAGACCCTTCGCGCGCGCCGTGCGAACGTAGTCTTGCCCGAGCTGACCGATCATCTCGTCGCGGACCATGCGCGTGTAGTACGCGGCGCCGAACACGCCGAGCGTGAGCGCCGGGAGGATGACGCTCGCGACGTGTCCCATGAACGTATCGCCCCATCCGTCGAGCGGCAGGAGCCCGAGCCGATGTGCGAAGAGCCACTGGAAAAATAGGCCGATGATGAAGGTCGGTGCGCTGATGCCGAGCAGGCTCGCACCGACGGCGAGGTGATCGATCGCGGTCTTCTTTCGAGAGGCGGCGAGCACGCCTGCGCTCACGCCGAGGAGCACCTGGACGAACGCGGCAGCGAACGCGAGGACGACCGTGCGCGGCATGCGCTCCACGAGGATGGTGACGACCGGACGCCGCTGCTGCGCGCTCTTGCCGAGATCGAGATGCAGTCGACCGACCAGCTTTGCGCACGTCGCATGCGCCTTGTCGCCCTCGGGGACGCCGCTCGGCGCGACGTGCACCAGGCGACCCATGAAGCGTGCATACTGCACCCATATGGACTGATCGAGTCCGAGTTCGGCCCGAATACGCGCGATGTCCTGCGGCCTCGCCTGCGGCCCGGCGACCATGCGCGCGGCGTCCGACGGGAGAGCGTGGCTCACGGCAAACGCGAGCGTCACGGTGGCCCACACGACGAAGACCGCCCACACGAGCCGGCGACCGAGTCGCGCCATCATCGTGGGGCTCCTCTCGGTGCGCCGTGCGGGGTGCCGTCGCCAAAGAGCTTCGCGTAGACGTCACCCGAGAACACGGCGCGGGCGGCGGTGCGGCCGGCGACGCGATCGATCCACACGCGTGTGGGATCGGTCGTGGCCATCGGATGAGGCTTGTAGTCACGCACGTACGGATGCCACTGCGCGTAGAAGCGGTAGTAGTGTGTGAAGGCCCACGGAGCCTCGTCGCAGATGATCTCCTGGGCTTCGCCGTAGATCTTCTTGCGGCGCGCGGCATCGAGCTCGTGGCGCGCGCGGTCGATGAGCTCGTCGACGCGCGGGTTCGCGTAGAACGCCGAGTTGTTCGACTCCTCGTCGTTGATCGACCGCGAGTGGAACAGCGGCTCGAGGAAGCTGCCGGCCTCGGGGTAGTCCTGCGTCCAGAACGCAGGCCCGAACGCGACCTGCTTGCGCCGCCCACGCAGCGCGAGGAACGCGGCGTAGTTCACGACGCGCACGTCGAGGCGGATCCCGATGCGCGCGAGCTGCTGCATCGTCACCTGGACCATGTACTCGTCGAGGCCCTGCGAGTAGGTCAGGTACGGGATCGCGTGCGGGTAGCCGCCGGTGCGCGTGACCGGGTCATACGGGTACCCGGCGCGCTTCATGTGCTCGAGCGCAGCGGCGAGGTCGAAGGTCTGGCCCTTCAGCGTCGCATCGTATCCCTCGACGGCGGGCGGCACCGGGAGGTTCGCGGGGCGCATGTTCGCCGCGCGGATCAAGACGAGCTGCTCGCGATCGAGCGCCGAGGAGACGGCGCGCCGGACCTCGATGTTGTCGAACGGAGCCATCTCCGTGTTCATCGCGAGGCCGGCCACCTGCTTGTCTAGCTCGTATTCGCCATAGGGCTTCCAGCGAGGATCGGCCTGGAATTTGAGGAGATCGGGCGAGAGAAAATCGCGGAGGATGTCCTGCTCGCCGACGGTGAACTTGAAGCGTTGGCTCGTGAGGTTGACGTGGAAGAGCGTCCGCACGGCGTCGAGGTACGGGAGCCCTGCCCGGAAGTACCCTTCGTGGCGCACGACGGTGATCTGGCGACCGTGGTCCCAGCCGCCGGGCAGGAGCTTGAAGGGCCCCGTGCCGCATGGGTGCCATGTGTCGACGTACCGCGTGCCTCCGCTCCGGCACACCGGGCGAAGCGGAGGCATCGCGAGCAACGGAAGGAACGCGGCGTCGGGCGCGTCGAGCTTGAAGGTGACGACGTACCGACCGTCCACGGTGACGCCATCGAGGTGCTCGGCCTTGCCCGCCGCGAAGCGAGCGAAGCCACTTATCGAAGCGAGGTAGCTCGCGTAGGGGTTCGGTGACGTCGGGTGGAGCGCGCGCTCCACCGACCGCTTCACGTCGTCGGCCGTGAGCTCCTCGCCATCGTGGAAGCGAACGCCCTCGCGGAGGACGAACCTGAACGATGTCCCGTCCTCCGAGACGGTCCAACGCTCGGCGAGGTCGGGTACGATCTTTCCGTCCACGTCGTAGTCGATGAGCCCCGCGAACATCGACTCGAGGATCTGGGGAACGAGGCCGTCGCCGACGTTGGCGGGGTCGAGCGTGCGGATGTCACCAAAGCTGGCCGTCGTGAGCATCCCGCCGCGGTTCGGGAGGCGGGGAGAGGCGATGCTTCCGTTCGGGTCGGCCGCGGGGATCGGGGCAGGGAGCTCGTTCGAGCAACCGATCGACCCGAACAGAACGCTCGCGACGAGGGTCGCGCGCACGAGGTCACTGCTTGCGCGGATCGAGCGCATCGCGCAGGCCCTCCCCGAGCATGTTGAAGCCGAGCACGCTCGCCATGATCGCGAGACCGGGCGCGA
>JAYSXP010000584.1:0-8834 GCA_043717125.1 Polyangiaceae bacterium
TCGGACGCCTGCTGGGCTCCGAGGGCTTCGGGCGCACGGTCGCGGTCAAGAGGCTGCACGCGCACTACCTGAAGGATCAGGAGTTCGTCACCATGTTCATGGACGAGGCGCGCATCGTCGCGCGCATTCGCCACCCGAACGTCGTGCCCATGGTCGACGTGGTCCAGGGCGACAAGGGGCTCTTCCTCGTCATGGAGTACGTCCACGGCGAGTCGCTCTCGCGGCTCATGCGCACGGCGCGCAAGAGCGGTGAGCCCGTTCCTCCGCGCATCGTCGCCGCCATCATGTGCGCGGTCTTGCTCGGGCTTCATGCCGCCCACGAGACCAAGGGACCCGACGGCGAGCTGCTCGGCGTCGTTCATCGCGACGTCTCTCCGCAGAACGTGATCGTCGGCGCCGACGGCACCGCGCGCGTGCTCGACTTCGGAATCGCAAAGGCCGCGGGTCGCGCCCAGGTCACGCGCGAAGGTCAGATCAAGGGCAAGCTCGCGTACATGGCCCCGGAGCAGATCCGCGGTCAGGTCGATCGCCGCACCGACGTGTTCGCGGCAGCCGTCGTCCTGTGGGAGCTGCTCTGCGGGCGGCGCCTGCACGACGGGATGAAGGACGTCGACATCGTCACACGCGTCGTCCAGGGCAACTTCACGAGGCCCAGCGAGGTCGCGCCACATCTCTCGCCCGAGATCGACGCCATCGTGCTGCGTGCCCTCGCGACCGACCCGAAGAAGCGCTACAGCTCGGCGCGTGAGCTCGCGCTGGAACTCGAGCGGAAGATCGGCCTCGCGTCCACGACCGACGTGAGCGAGTGGG
This sequence comes from Polyangiaceae bacterium, assembly GCA_043717125.1. GTDB lineage: Bacteria > Myxococcota_A > Polyangia > Polyangiales > Polyangiaceae > Labilithrix. The sequence goes on from JAYSXP010000584.1 coordinate 811, forward strand.
TCGAGCGACTCGCGCACGATGTGCTCGAGGCGCGCTCGAACCTCGTGACCGCGATGGAGCGCGCCGCGAGTACTCTCGTTCCGATCGCCACCGCTCCGCCGCCGTCGCTGGCGTTTCCAGAGCCCGCTTACCCAGACGGCAACATCCCGGTCCACCTCGACCCGCTCTCTCCTCCGCACCACGAGGTGCCGAGCACCTCGGCCGTGTTCGCGCACTCGCAGACGACGCATGACGCGCCCGCCGCGCCCGATGCGAACATGCAGACTCGCCGCTTGATGCTCGCGGTGATGGGCGTGTCGTGCATGCTCGCAATCGTCGGGCTCTTCCTCGGGACGTACGCGCTCCTCCATCGGCCCGCGGCTGCCGCGCCTGCCGCCGCTCTTTCCGTGGCTCCGGTTCCGTCACCGCGCTCGACGCTGCCGTCGGTCGCTCCGACGAGCACCGTCAAACACGCTCCGGCGCCCGAGGCTACGCCGACCGCTTCCGCGCCGCCGAGCGCGACGTCTGCATCGACGTCTGCGTCTGCGTCCGCTTCCGCTTCCGCCCGCCCTGCACCGTTCGTCGGGCCGACACCGTTGCCCACGGCGCGCAAGGCCGTCCAATCGTGCGATCCGCCGTACACCCTCGATGATGTCGGCCACCGCCACTACAAGCCGGAGTGCATGGGCCTCGAGTAGGTCTCAGCGCTCGGTCAGCGAAAGGCGCGGCCCCGCGCGCCAGCGAACGGCGGCGACCACCGCGCGCTCGGTCTGGAGGCGAATGTCGTCGGCGATGGCGTCGCTCATCCGCGCGACCGGACCGAGCGACGCCGGAGTGTCAGAGCGGTCCGAGTAGACATAACCGATCGCCCTCGAGCTACTCGCCCAGACCTCTGCCGTGCACACGACGCGCCCCGCCGCGAAGTCGTAGACGTACGCGTGCCCTTCGACCGCGCCCGGCTCGTACTCGCTGCCCGAGAGCGCGTGCGGTTGCTTCGAGGCGCGGATGACGAGGACCACGTCGTAGGCGAAGCGCTCGGGCCGATCGAGAGCCCGCCCGTAGAGCTTCGCCTCCTCGAACCTGCCCGCGGCGAGGTGGGCCTCGGCGCGCCTCACGTCGACGAGAACGCCGGCGACGGCCTGGCTCGGCAGCGAGCCCGGGAGCTCGGCGGCCTGGACGGTGAGGAGCGGAAAGCTCGGGCGACTCAACGCCAGCGACGACGCGACCGGAAGCTCGATCGGGCATGGCCCGAGATCGGGCCGCGCGACGACCGCGTCGGCGATAGCCTCGCGCACACCGGATTCGAAGCGCGACTGCGCCGACGCGGCGCGGACGCTTGCGCCGAGGATCGCGGCGCGCGCGCTGTCGACGCGCGCCGCCTCGGGCATGGGCGCTCGCCGAGGTGACCTCCCGGAGCGTGCGGTCGTGATCGCGCCACCGACCACGACGAGCGCGACGAGCGCGCTGACGAGCCTCGCACGGCGCCGCTGCGCGCGGAGCACGAGGACGTATGGGTCGTCCGTCTCGACGGGCTCGGGGGCCGGTGGGGCGGCAACGCGGTACGGCACGATCCTATTCTAGCCGAGCCGCCGCCGCCGGCATCCCCGATCCTCGAAGAGCTGGTAGCTTCTCAACCGTGTGGCGGGCGGAGGACGAAGCACTGCTCGGGAGGCTCGAGGACGAGCTCATCCTCTCGCGGCTCTTCCACCATCACGTCGGCAACCTCGCCGCGCTCAGCGTGCCGCACCCGCGTGCCGCCGGTCTCATCGCAGCTGCGCGCGCGCTTCCAGGCGGTGACATGGCGGTTCGCGCGGCTCTCGACGGCGACGTGACCAAGCTCGCGCGCCTCATCGAGACGCCTCCCATGCGGGCGCGTCCTCCTTCGATGTTGCATCACATCGCCCTCTATTACGCCAGGGTCGCCTCGGTGCTCGAGAGCGTCCTCCCCGACGCGGCCGCGAACGCATGGATGCGGTCGCTCGCGGCGTGGCTCGCGCTCGGGGAAGAGCGCACGTATCTCGCAGCGCTCGAGGACGCGATCCTCGGTGATGCGCGCAAAGCCAAGGACAAGATTGGCGTGCTCATCGCTCCGGAGCGCGTTCCGCTCGAGGTCGTGGCCGACCTCGGCAAGCGAGCGGAGAGCAGCTCCCGCGACCTCGCGCCCTCCGGTCGGGCGGCGCTCCTCGCGCTGTCGTGGGTGGGCGAAGCCGCGCGCATCGGAGGCGTTCCCGAGGACGTCACGCGGCGCGCCTTGCACGCTGCGGAGCGCTGGCGCAATGCCGCGCTCGACGCATCGCTCGCGGTCGTCGGTGAAGCCCTCGACGAGGCAAACATGCGTGGCGAGCTGACGACGAGCGGCAGGGCGATCCTCCTGCGCGCGCTCGAGGTCTGGGCGTGGTCCGACAACGACGAGGCCGTCGAGCAGTTCGTCGTCGATCGTCTCGCGACCGTCGGATGGGAGCTCTATCGCGCGCGCGCATGGGACGCCCTGCGTTCGACGTTCGTTCCGTTCCGCCCGATGATCGAACACATGGCGCGACGGATCGAGCACGACCCAACGAAGATCGCGTTCGCCGCCCCATGCGCGCAGATGTTCGTCTTCTTGACGGACATGGAACAGAGCTTGATGGCCAAGCACGAGCTCGCCGAGCGCGCCGTCCGTCTCTGTCCGTCCCATCGCAACGGGCGCCTCAACCTCGCATCGCTGCTCGTCGACCAGGCGCTCACGTCGATGCGGCAGATGGTGATCTTCGCCCGCAAGGACGCGCTCGAGCGCGTCGAGGCGCTCCTCGCGCGCGCCGACAAGCTCTATCCGCAGTCGAGCGAGCTACCGGAGGCGAAGGCGATGCTCGAGCGCGTGAAGCGCGGTCGAATCTCGCTCTAGAGGCGACCCGCAGTGGACCGCCCGAGGGAGCCTGTCTCGTGTGCGTTGCACACGACCTGGCGCTTCGTGGGAAATCGTAGGCCGGGCGACGACCGGATCATAAAAGAGAACAGGTGCCCCCACCCACGTCGTACCTCGGAGGAAATATGAAGCTTCTTCTCGGACTTACGGCGGTGGTTCTCGGTCTCGGTCTCGGTCTCGTGGCGTGTGGCGGCTCGGACTCCAGCGGCGTCTTCGCCGCAGGCCCAGGTGCAACGGCCGCGGATGGAGGGGGCACGGATACGCTCGGGGAGGCTGGCACGAATCCGGTAACCGACGGCGGCACCGATCCGGCGACCGGGTCCGACGGGTCGTCCAAGGTCGACGGAAGCGTGAAGGATACACGCATCGATCCGATCGAGGTGGGCCACGCATGGACGTACCACGTGACCGTCCTCGGCTTCTACCCGGCGTGCTCGAACGGCGTGTTCGTGTCGAGCGCGCTCGCGCAGTCGACGGTCGACGGCAAGACGGCGGTCTCGGTGCAGTCGCTCTGCGAGAACGCGGGTGTCTTCAAGTACTCGGTCGACGGGGATCGGGTGTTCGCGTACCTCGGCGGCGGCTGGAAGACGGCGCTCGACTCACCCGTCGCGGTAGGCCACACGTGGACGGACGGCTCCCGCAACTACAAGTGGGAATCGAAGGGATCCATCACGACGCCTGCCGGGACGTTTGCCGACTGCTGGTCGGCCACCACGGTCTCGAACTACACCTCGTACACCGTGCTGTGCCGCGGCGTCGGCCCCGTGAAGTGGCACTTCGAGGACGGGCTCGGCAACGGTTACGAGGCGATCCTCACGGCGAAGAATTTCTGAGCTACGTTCGATCGATTCATGCCGGCGGACAACCCCTTCGAGCGATACGGGCTCGATCCGCGCGACGGGATCGTAGCCATCACGCAGCGCTTGAAGGAGCTCGCCGAGGACGCTACTGACCCGGCAGAGCGTGAACGGATCCGCGCGGCGTGGGAGGAGCTCACCCTCCACCCCGCGCGCAGGCTCCGTGCCGCGCTCGAGGCTCATCCCGAGACGCGCGCTCCGCTCGGCTCCCCGCCGTCACTGCCACGCGTTCGCGCGAATTGGCAGCAGGTCAACGAGCTGGAGTTCCGCGATCTCGCCGCGCGCCCGAGCGCAGTGGCGGCACTCCCCGCGTCGGTGACGGCCCTGCCGGCCGAGCTCGCCGCGCCGCCGCTCGAGGACGATCCGTGGGTGTGACCGCCGGCCGGCAGAGGATAGGATCGGTGCATGCCCTTCCTTGACCGCGCCGTCGGCATCGACCTCGGGACGACCAACTCCGAGATCGCGTGGCTGCCTCCCTCGGAGCGTGACCTCGTGATCTACGCCGATCGCTTCGGCCGGAAGACGGTGCCGTCGGCGGTCGCCTGGGACGAGAAGGCGAGCGCGTTCCTCGTCGGTCACGCCGCGCGATCGAAGCGCGGCACCGCCGCTTCGCCTGTCGAGTCGATCAAGCGGAAGATGGGCCAGAAGGCGACGGTCAAGATCGGCCCGCACGAGCTCACGCCCGAGCAGGTGTCCTCGAAGATCCTGATCGAGCTTCGCGACCGAATGAAGGAGACGCTCGCGGCCAAGCCGCTCAAGGCCGGCGCCGTGCTGCTCGACACGCCCGTCGTGCGCGCGGTCATCACCGTGCCCGCGTACTTCGACGCGCCGCAGGTGGAGGCCACGCGCAAGGCCGGCGAGCTCGCGGGCCTCGAGGTCATCGGGATCCTGCAGGAGCCGACGGCCGCCGCGATCTTCCACACATGGAAGCGGCGGCTCAACGACGGCAACTTCCTCGTCTACGACCTCGGAGGCGGCACATTCGACGTCTCGATCCTCCGCTGTCTCGGCGGCGAGTACCAGGTGCTCGCCATCGACGGCGACAACTACCTCGGCGGTGACGACCTCGATCGCCGCTACGCCGAGCACCTCCGCAAGGAGCTCGTCACGAAGGGCCACTCGCTCGAGCTCGACGTCAACGGTAGCGAGGACGACCGCGGCCTCTTCGGGCGCCTCATTCACCTCGCGCAGGAGATCAAGGAGTCGCTCTCGACTGCAGACGTCGTGCACGTCTCGAAGAGCGAGTTCATGAAGGACAAGGCCGGCGAGTCCGTCTCCTACGACGGCGACGTCGGGCGCGTCGACTACGAGGCCGTCGTCGGCGAGCTCGTCGAGAGGACGATCGCGTGCTGCGATCGCGCGATCGCGCGGGCCAAGGAGGTCGCGAACGTGGGCCTGGAGGACATCGAGCACGTGATCCTCGTCGGCGGCTCGACCCGCGTGCCCCTGGTGGTTCGCCGCGTGACCGAGAAGCTCTGCAAGGAGGGGAAGGAGCCCCTCCGCGACGACGTCGACACGTGTGTCGCTCTCGGAGCCGCCGTACATGCCGCGCACATCGGCGGGACGCTGCTCGGCGACACCGGCGTGAAGGTCCGCATCACGACGCCGCTCATCGCTCAAGGCTCGAAGCTGCGCCTGGGCCTCACCGTCGAGGAGGCACCGAAGGGCGCCGTGCAGCTCGCGGTCTGGGAGGGGGAACGCGCGCTCGGCGAGGCCGCGATCACCAAGGAACCCATGCGCATCGAGCTCCCGCTCGGCGAGGCCGAGGAGACGCACGCGACACTCGCGCTCCAGTCGTCTGTCGGAGTTGCTGTCGCCGAGCTTCCGCTCACGATCCATCGCGGAGACCTCCGCCCACGACCGACGTCGCTGAGCCGCGCGTCGGTCGTCGCGAAGGACATCGCGCTCGAGGTCGTGCGTGGCGGCAAGCGCGAACGCAAGGTCCTGCTCGCGCGCGGCACCGGCCTCCCCGCGCAGGTCGTGCAGCTCTTCTTCACCGCGGATCAGAGCGGCTCCGTCGTGCTCCGCATCCTGCAGAACCGCCTCCCCATCAAGACGCTCGTGATCGACGTACCGCGCGAGCTGCCGGTGGGAAGCCCGGTCGAGGTGATCCTCGGCTGTGACGAGTCGATGCGCCTCGAGGCCAAGGCGACGGTCGGTTCGCAGCAGATCCAGGCTCATATCGAGCCACCGCAGAGCCCCAGCTGTGGAACGATCGACGTCGAGGGCCTCCTCGAGCAGGCCGACAAGGCGAAGCGCTCGCTATGGGGAGGGCTCGGCTCGGAGTTCGGCCGCGAGGCGGATCGTCTCGTCGTCGGCATCCGCGAGGTGCTTCACACCGATCCTGACAAGCTCGATGCGCTCTGCCAGCAGCTCCGTCACGTGGTCGACGAGTTCCACGGCGGCGCGGCCGAGGGGCTCGTCCCGCCGATGCAGCGCATGGAGGATGCGTTCAACGTTCTCCGGCGCGTCGTCTATCGATCGAGCACCGCGCTCATGGGAATGGATCGCGCCGCGTGGGACAAGCGCATCGACCCCCTCTACGACAAGGCGATGGCCGCGCACGAGGCGGGGGATGGTCCGACGTGGCGTCGCTGCTTCAACGAGGCGCAGGCGCTCTCGGAGACCGCCTACCAGGAGGAGTTCTCGAATCTCCGCCTCGACGACCCCGCATACTTGAAGCGGCGCACGCTCAACCTCACGTGGCGCGTGCAGCGGCTCGAACAGACGCTCGCCGAGATGGTGCCGAGCACGACCGACGAGATTCGCGTGATGCAGATGGCCGAGCAGAAGCGCATCGGGAGGTGGCTCGAGGACGGCGTCTCGAAGCCGCTGAAGGCCATCAGCGGCGATGAGCCGAAGGACGCCACCGCGGCGCGCCGCACGCTCGAGCAGATCGACGCCGAGATCGATCGCATCGAGGCTGCCGTGGAGCGCCTCCCGTCGATCGGTCTCGTCACCGACCGCGGCGCTGGGTGAGGGGCGTATGAGCCTCTCCGCCGACGTCGCCGTCGGCGCTGCCGAGCGGCTGGAACGCTCGGCAGGGCCCGGGACAGCCCTCAAGATGTGGCGCCGGCTCGCGTCCAGCACCGCGAGCGCGGAGCTGCGCGGCCGCGCCATCCTCGGGGGCCTCCGCTGTGCGACCAAGGTTCGTGACCTCGACGCGCTTCGCGACCTGTCGCAGCTATGGCGAAGCGTCGACCGCCTCGACGAGTCGCTCTGGGACGGGGTGTTCGCCGCGCAAAAAGCGCTCGCGCGCGCCGGGCTCGGTGGCTGGGCGACGGAGCTCGCGCGGTCGGAGAGCATGCGCGCGAGGACCGGCCGTGGTCTCTACGCGCTGGCTCGTTGTCTCGACGTCGCCGGAGACCCGCACGCCATCGCCGCATTCGCTGACGCGCTCGCCGTCAGCGAGAGAGAAGGCGCGGCCAAGCTCGTCAACGCATGTCGCGTCCGGCGGGCGGCGTGGCTCGCGCGCTCCGCGGACACGCTGGCCGCCGCCATCGACGAGGCCAAGCGAGTCAGCCTCGAAGGCGCCGTGCCCGCCGAGCGGATCGTCGTCGCGCGCGTGCTCCTCCGTTCGCCGAGTCGTTTCGCGAGGGCGAGCGCCATCGGTCTGCTCGATGACGTCGTGACCGCCGGTACGGCCGCGGGCGCACCCGCGACTGCCGCGACGCTCGCACGGCGTGCGCTCGTGCTCGCGGCTCATCATGCCGACGACATGAACGACGAGCTCACGCCGCTCGAGGCCGACCGCCTCGTGGCGCTGTTCGCGCGTGAGCCGATCGCGAAGGAAATGCTCTACGTGCGCGATGCCGTGCGTGCCATCGAGCGGCTCGCGAGGGCCAGGGAGAAGAAGGACGACATCGAATTCGAAGCCGCTCTCGCCGATGCTTCTCGCACCGACGCCGAGCTCGCGATCCTGCATCAACGTGCACGCGACATCCTTCGAGGCCGGTTCGAGGCGTACGAGAGCTCGCGCACGGCGGCCCATCCCCAGTGGACGGCGCTCCTCGATGCCGTCGTGGCGATGCGTGACGAGGCGTGGCCGCGCACCGCTCACGCGCTCGGCCGTCTCGCCGAGTCGATCGAGCAGGCTCCGGGCGTCGAGCGTCCTCCGCCGCATACGTGGACGGTCGCGCAGGCCGCGCTGACCACGAGCGACGTCGAGGTGCGCGCGGTCGCGGCGCGCCTCGTCGCCGCGATGATGAGGACGACCGCCGCGTCGCCGCCCCGTGGATGGCTTGGCCTCGCGCACGCTCTTGCCGCGTGCGGGCTCGACGAGG
>JAYSXP010000585.1:0-8818 GCA_043717125.1 Polyangiaceae bacterium
CGTGAGGACTACCGGATGTTGTCAGGAACAATGCGACGGCACTTCCACCCGTGCCGGTCCTCGAACGACGCCTACTACTGAGATGCAGCCGCCTTAAGCGCCTCGATCACCTGGAGCGCCAACGCCGCCCCCGGGGAAAGCGGCTCGTCGTCGATGTCGTCGGCGTACGCCAGCAGGGCTTCGTCGAGGTCGTCCTCACTGAAGACGTCGCGGACCACCAGCCAGTGGAGGAGTCCCTGAAGCGGACGCTCGTAGCCCTCGGTGAGAGCGTCGTAGTCGTACCGGTGCGTGCCGCGGACGAGGGTGCAGAAGAACCCGAGGGCGTGATCATGACCCACGGTCACGGCGCCGCCGTCGGGGAGATCGATCTTCGATTTCATCGAGAGTAGACGACGGTAGGCGCCGCCGAATGCCTGGGGCGGCACGACGCGGCGTGGGCTGCTCCTCCTCCTTCGCGCCAAGCTCGAAGCCGTCGGGGCGGCTACTCGACCGTCGAGCGCGAGTTCCTTGCGGACGTTGTGCTGCCCAGCGGGAAGTCCGTGGGGCAGATGGTCGACGGCGCCATCGAAGCGGCGTACCTCACCGGCGTGCCGCCACGCTTGCTGGGCGCGCCGTCGTAGGCGGTCCGATGGGCCCGCGTGGTAACGCGTGGCAGCGCACCGCCGCCGCTACCTCGCCGTTACCACGACGAAGGGGATTTCATGTCCCGTGGTGTCCGGATCCGACCGGAGTCGTCACCGAGCACCGAGCAGGAATCGTGCAGAAAATAGCGGAGGAGAAGGGATTCGAACCCCTGGACAGCTTGCACCGTCGGCGGTTTTCAAAACCGCTGCCTTAGACCACTCGGCCACTCCTCCAAGTACTGCTACTTGCTGCTCTTTCTGCTCTGTTTCTGGCCCTTCGTCAACGCCGCCGTTTCCTTCGTTTCCACGCTGTTGCCACCGAGCTTCGCGATGGCCGCCTTGAGGTCAACCTCATTCGTGTGAGCGTATCGCCGCGTGACGCTCAGGTGGCAATGTCCTGCGAGTGCCTGCACCGTCGGGGCGGAGGCGCCCTGGCGGAACATCTCCGTCACGAAGAAGTGCCGCCCGGTGATGCGGGCTCTCGCCGCTGCATCTCGGTAGGCCGAGCGGAGGCCGAACCGCGACCAGATGCGGTCTCGCGACGATGGAGCGACAGGTCCCCACGGCGACTGGAGGATCTTCTTCGCCGTCTCGAGCAACGCCAGCAACGGGACGGCGATCGGAATGACCCGCTGGTGTCCTGACTTCGGCGGCGCCTCTTCGCCTCGGCAGATTCCTCGACGAACCGTGATGGTGCAGGCGTCGAGAGCTCCTCGACGAGACCCTGCGCGTCGCCGCGCTCGCGTTGCTCGCCGCCGCCGCCATCCGAGGCTGGCGCGACGTGGATCCCCGAGACCGCCGAAATTGGATCCGTCCAAGGGCGCCGCTGAAGCTCCGGGCGTCGACGTCAGGCTGATCTTCGTGCGCGCCGGAAGGCGAAATGTGACGGATGCGATCTCGACGGAGGAATCGAGCTCGTCGACGACCTCGGTGCTGCCGGCCTCCATCACGGAGACGGCGCTGCCCGAGGAACCATCGCCCCATGAACCAGCCATTCCCAGCATCAAACCGCCCGTCGACGCCCATCGATGTGCCCGTTGCCGACGCGTGCTCTCCGGTCGCGTTCGACCGAGCGAACGCAGCCCCGAGAGGTGTCGCTGGCGTCCGCGAGCTCCGCGGCTCCCGCGAGCGCCGTGAGGTCACGTGGTGATCGGGCGGCACCACGACACGATCGAGCGCGTTCTCGCGCAGAGCGGCTTGCACCATCGTCACGTGGCCGAGGTGCGGCCGGTCCCGCGCGGCGAGGTGTACCTCCGGCCCGAGCGCCTCATCGGGGAGCAGGCCCAGGTCGACTGGGCTCACGTGGGCTCGCAGGCCGTCACCGGAGGCACGCGCCCGCCTCGCCCTCGCCGCGCCCTCGCCGCGCCCTCTCCGCGAGGACATGTGCCCGTCAGCGGCCGTTGGAGTTCGGACTTCGAGGTGAGGCTCGCGTCAGGGCCGGAAGTCCCTGGCCGATGGCGCGTCTTCGCCCTTCCGAGCCCGGAGCGCTCACGATGCGAACGCCGCGTCGGGCAGCGTGTCCAGCAGCCAGGTGAGCGGCGGTCGCGCGCGGACCTCGCTGTCGAAGCCGACGAGGCGGCGCCCGTCGTCGAGCAAGACGACGTAGCGCTCTCGGCCGTCGCGGCGTTCGGCGGAGAGGACCTCTCCCGAGAGCCAAGTCACGTCCGAGAACCAGGTCACGTCGCGCCTACCAGCCCAGGCGGCGCGATGACGGATGTGGATGCGACTCCCTGCGGCGTGTTTGGTGATGTTCATGGGGCAGCCAATCTCGCACTGGCCGGATGTCCATTCGGTCGAGACGTTGGACACGGGTGACGGAGGCCCCCCGTCGGTCGGCGGCGCGCCGGACGCCGTCTTCGCGTGGAGCGTCACGTTCGAGGGGGCTCGAGCGAGCTGCAGGTCTCGGGGGCGGGTAGTCGTGCCATCGCGCGATTTCGTGAGCGCCGTGGAGGAGGGGCTCGGATCGCGTGCCGGTATCGCGGTGCTGGCGGATGGAAATCGCGACGCGGACCCTTCGCACGCCATTCAGGCGGCGGACGTCGTTCTCTGGTCGCCACGAGTCGCGCGCTGTCGCGTTTGCGCGCACGCCCCAAACCCGTACGGGGTTGTCCCAACCACGCGAACAGGCTGGTTGATGTACCTGCTTCCGTGAGGTTCAGAGCGAGTGCGTCGACACGCGCGAGGAGCAGTCGGCAGCTCTTTCAACACCGCTGCCTCAGACCCGTCGGCCACTCCTCCGAGCGATCACGGTCTAGCAGGATTGCCAATTTGCGAAAACCTGGCCGCCCCGGGGAGAAATTACCGAGCGCGCGCGGCCATGTTATGAAGCCTCGTGCCGCGCGCTGACGCCATCCAGTACCTCGACCGCCGTTCCGGCGAGCTGCGCGAGGAGGTCGTCCTCGGCGAGGGCTTCGTCCGCTGGGTCTACGAGAGCGCGCTCGGCGGCCTTCTCCGTCGCTCCATGCTCACGCGTCTCGCGCCCAGCAAGCTCTACGGGATGTGGCAGTCGAGCTCGCTCAGCAAGCGCTCCATCGCCGGCGTCGTCGACCACCTCGCAATCGACATGAGCGAGTACGTCGTGCCCGAGGGAGGCTTCACGAGCTTCAACGACTTCTTCACACGCCGCCTCCGCCCCGGTGCTCGTCCCGTCATCGCCGATCCGCAGCGCCTCGCATGCCCAGCCGACGGCCGCACGTTCGCCTATGTCGACGTGAAGGGCGACACGCTCCTTCCCGCCAAAGGGCACTCGATCTCCCTCCGCGATCTTCTCGCCGACGACGCCGAGGCCGCGCGCTTCGCCGGCGGCACCGTGGTCATCGTCCGCCTCTGCCCATCCGACTACCACCGTTTCCACTTCCCGTGCGCGGGCGTCGCCTCCGCATCGCGCACCGTCGCCGGCCCGCTCGAGAGCGTGAGCCCCATCGCGCTCACGCGCGGTCACGCCATCCTCGATCACAACAAGCGCGACATCGCATACATCGACTCGCCCGCCTTCGGCCGCGTCGCCTACCTCGAGATCGGCGCGATGTTCGTCGGCAGCATCGTGCAGACGTATTCGCCCGGCCCCGTCGCCGCCGGCGACGAGAAGGGGCTCTTCGAGTTCGGCGGCTCGACCGTGATCCTCGTGCTCGAGCCCGGTCGCGTGAAGGTCGACGCCGACCTCGCCGACAGCACGCGCAAGGGTGTAGAGGTGCTCCTCCGCATGGGCGAGGGCATCGGCACGGCCGACCGGAGCTAAAGAGCCGCCCCGGGAAGAAACCGAACGGCGTCGCGGTTGCCCCATGCGACGTGAGGAGCGTGACGGATCCAGAGGCCCGCTCGACCGCCCACGACGTCTATCGGACGCCCGGCCGCACACCGCCGCCGCTGCGCATCGTCCGGCCGAAACTCCGCACGCTGCTCGGCCCTCTCGGCCCTCTCGGTCGCTCCGTCGCCGCCGTCGCCGCCGTGGTCACCTCGGTCGCCGTCTTCGATGCGATCGGCCCGCCCCTCTTCGGCACCTCCGGCACGGTCCGCTTCATACCCTCGGTCGGGTGGACGCAGGACGCGCTCGCGCTCGCGTTGCCGCTCTCGCTCGTCGCGCTTGTCGTCCTCATCGCGCGCCGCGTGCGGCCCTCGTGGGGCGGGCTCCGCCTTCGCGGCAAGGTCCTCTATGTCTTTGCTGCCCTCGTCTTGCAGGCCGCGGTCGTCCTCGCCGGCGAGACCGCGATCTTCTTCAGCCGCGGCGGCCTCGACCTCTTCGGCCCTTCGCACCTGATCTCACGATGGCTGCCGGATGGGCGTACTGCGCACGTCTACACGCGCGGCGGGCTCCAGTGTGGGTTTGACGTCTTCGTCTCCGGTCCGCTTGCCTTGACGGCGACGCGCGCCTTCGAGATCTCGCGGAGTTCGTGCCTCGAGGCGGTCCCGCGCGTACGTGCGAATCCCGACGGAAGCCTCGACCTCGTCGACGGAAACGACCAGCCGCTCGAGCCGCAGGCCTCTCCGAGCTTCTCGTTCGGCCTCGGCGGCGGGTGTTGCGCTTCGCGCGACCCACGTCCTTGATCCGTGGCTGGCGCGCGGAGCCCTCGTCCGCTCACGAGCCGCGGCCGGACCGCCCATGGTTGCGCCGATCAGCTCGAAGGCGTCGAGCACATGGGCAGCCAGCTCGTCAGGCGGCGCATCCCTACGGTCAGCGGAGCGTCGGCCTCGGCTCGGGCGCGGATCGGAACCACGGGGCCGTCGGCGCTCGCTGCGTGAAGCTTCCGTAGCCAGCTAGCGAGGCGCTCGCGCGGCGTTTGCGTGCGCGATGACGTTCGCGTAACGAGCGGTGACCGGCGCGAGGTCGACGCCGCCGAGGAACGACGACACCGCGAAGTACGGCAGCAGCGTGCTCCACTCGCGCAGCCAGCGCGGTCGAAACTTCGGACGCGCGAGCAGCCCCATCGTGCGGAGCTCGACGAGCGCGCCGATGTCGTCGAGTGCGAAGCGTCCGCAGACGATCATCTCGCACTCGTCCCGGAAGCCGGCGCGCACGAAGGTCGCGAGGAACGCATGCACATGGACGAGACCTGCGAGGTAGCACGCGTCCTTCGTGAAGGGGCCGCCGCCCTCGGGCGGGCCACCACGGAAGATGCGCGCCGCGTCGAGGTACGCCTCGCGCGGTGTGAGCCCTTCGTCCTTCACGAGGACGCGATAGACGTCGAGGAAGCTCGCGCCGTCCTCCGCCATCGCGACCAGCTTCACGCGGAGCGCGAGCCGGCGCAGGCGCGGCATCGCGAGCGCATGGTGGTAGAGCTCGGCGAACACGGCGAGGCCTTCTTGCGTCGGCGTCGAGCGCGGGCCACCGGAACGCAACAGTGCGGCATGCTCCTGCGCCGCTCCGTTCAGCGCCGTGTACGCGTGCGTCTCGACCTCGTGGCGGTACAGTCCTTCGGCCTCCCACGTCGTGAAGGTCGCATCGGGTCGCACGCGGACGCGCTTCATGCCGGCGATCGCCTTCGAGGTGCACTGCGGATCGAGGACCACCTTCACGGGCGCCTTTCGCTTCGCGATCCGCTCCTCGAGGAACGTCACGAGCGCCGGCGCATCGAGCGTCGGGTCCTCGGTCGCGCTTGCTTCGTCCCAGCCGTGAACGGCGAGGCGCTCGAGCAGGTGCTTCGCGAGATCGTGATTCGTGAGCGGCAGACCGAAGAAGGCCGTGCTCGCGCCGCCGTAGACCTCGATCGACACGCGCCCGAAGTCGGTCGTTCCGGTGGCGAGGAGGAGCCGGTTGCGATCGATATTCGACTGCAGCACACCGCGCAAAAAGACCGGGATGGGGCGGTCGCCGGCGATCGACCGCTGCACGACGAGCAGCTTGGCGTTCTCGCTTTCGAGCGCAGGCCGGTCGATCTCGTAGTCGACGCGAGGGAGCTCGCGCGCGTCGTGCGCGAAGAATCGCTCCTCGACCTCGCGGCCCCACGCGACCTCCTCGAGAAGCTTCGACTTGGTCTCGAGCGCCCCGAGGGCCTCCGAAACGCGTTGGAGCGCCTTGCGTGCGGCTGCGGGGTCCACCCCCGCAATCTATCATCGCGGGAAATTGTCGACCTCGCGGGCAGCCGCCGCCCTCGGGGCGAAGCCGACGCTCACAACCTTTCGGACCCGCTGAACCGATTGTTCCACCTCGGAACAATGCGCCAGAGCTCAGGTCCAGATGGCGATCGTGCGGACGCCCGCGAGGTTTCCGCTCGGAGTGCGGCCCACGATGATCACGGAGACGCCGACGCCGTCGACATGACCGCGCGACCCGTTGCGTCCGAAGTAGAAGACCTTGATGCCGCGGAGGTTCCTCGCCAGCACGTCATCCATCTTTTGGATGATGGCGCAGTCCGCCGGGTCGGGGGACTGGTCGGGGACGCAGGCCGAATAGCCCTTCTTCCACTCGGTCCAGGTGCGTGTCTCGGCGTAGAGCTCCGCGAGTGGCTTGTCCGTGCTCGGATCCGCGTCGACGAAGGAAGCAACCTTGGCGCGCACGAGCGCCTGGGTCATCGACGTCTCGCCGTTCAGCTTCGCCGACACGAACGTGAAGCCGTAGTCGCTCTCGCTCGTGTAGTTCGCACCGACGGCGGCGGCTTCGATCTCGGCCTGCACCTGCGCGTCGCTCTTCGACTTGAGCTCCTGCGCGAAGTCAGCCTCGTTCCCGTCGCCCGCGTTGGCGGTGTCGGCCGCGCTCTCGCTCGCGCAGCCACCTTCGAGGGCCGCGAAGGAGATCGAGAGAGCCACGAGGGAGAGCGACGCGAGACGACTCGTCAGAAACGACATGGCCGCAGGTCTGGCACGTACATGCGCCTACGCAAGGTGATGTGGTGTGACAAATCGACAAAGTGCTCCAAGGCTCGAATAAGTATATCTATTCAAGGCGTCGCGCGCGCCTCCTCTGCGGCCACGACAGCCGCGAGAACGTCGTGAACGACCCCGAGCTGCCGTACCCCGGCGATCGCGCGGAGCTCGACCTCGAGCTCTCCGAGGACGGCGAGCCCCTCAAAGAGGCTCTTCTGCCCCCGCTTGCTGAACCGAACGAGCTTCGCGCGCGCGTCCGCGGGATCCGGCGCGCGCTCGACGAAGCCCATCTCCTCGAGCTCGTCGACGAGCTGCCCTGCCGCCTGCTTGCTCACGCCCAGCCGCTCGGCGAGGACGGTGAGCCGCGTCCCCTCGAGATCCAGAAGGGGTAGCAGCGCCGTGTGGGAGACCCGCAGCGGCTTGCCCGTGCGCTCGCGGACGCGCGCGATGGCGCGCTCGTTGAGAAGGCGCGCGGCCTTGAAGAGGAGCTGGAGCGTGCTCTGCGCCTTCTTGGCCTCGAGCCTCACGCGGAGCTTGTCGGGCGGAACGGTCATGAATGTAGTCAAGTTTACTTGACTTAAGTAGTCAATTAAACTTTACTTGTTGACGAAGGGAACGACCACCATGCTCCATGCCATCTCCACGGACCTCTGGGCCATCGAAGAGGCGCTCCGGCTTCCCGGCGGTCTGCGGCTTCCTGCGCGCGCGACCATCCTCCGGCTCTCGGGAGATCGCCTCGTCGTGCATTCGCCCCTCGCTGTCGACGATGACACGGCTCGCGCGATCGACGCGCTCGGTTCGACGGCGTGCCGGGGCTCGACGAGCACGTGTTCTTCCACCCGGCGTCGCGCACGCTCGTCGTCACCGACCTCGTCTTCAACGTCCACGCGTGCCCGGGCTTCATGCCGCTCCTCCTTCGCCTGGTAGGCGCGTGGAAGAGGGTCGCGCAGAGCCGTGTCTGGAGATTCGCCACGAAGGATCGCGCGGCCGCTGCCGCGAGCATCGCCGAGGTCCTCGCATGGGACTTCGATCGCCTCGTGATGGCGCATGGCGAGGTGATCGAGAGCGGCGCCCGCGCAGAGCTCGGCGAAGCGCTCCATTGGCTCCGCAGCGGAGCCCCTCGGCTTCTCAGCGCTGCATGACCTTGAGCAGCGCGAGCGCGTGATGGACCTCGGCCGCGGAGAGCCCTGAGCGCGCCGCGATCTCCGCGACGGTGGGCTTTCGGCCGAGCTCGGGCCCGAGCGTCCGCGCGGCGGCTACGACCGCCTTGAGCCAGGCCTCGCCCGCCCCGCCCTCCGGGCCGACCACCTTGCGGTTCGCCGCTTCGAGGGCCGAGATCATCGCGTCGATCTCCACGGACGTGATCGCGCGCGCGCCGATCGCAGCGCCGAGCGCGTCGAGGTTCACCTCGCGCGTGTCCGCGCTCGCCACGAGGAGCGCATCGACGATCGCCACGAGCTCCGCTCTCACGAGCAGGCTACGCGGCGCCGGTCGCGCTGGTGGTCGCCGGCCAGAGCTTCCGGAAGCCGACGGCGATCACGGCGCCGTCCTCGCGAACGACGAGCGCGCCGTAGCGGCACTTCTCGACGAGCTTGCCTTCGAGGAGCCCGCCCTCGTCGTCGGCGTACCGGATCTTGGCGCCTTCGGTGAGGCGACTGAAGAGTTGAGCGTCGGCTGCGATCGTCGACATCGAGCTCGGGGTCGCGCCATCGTAGGTGTGGACGGCGCTCGGCGGGACGCGACGGAGCCTCGTGCCGTCGATGAGGAGGTGGACCTCCTCGGCGTTCGCGAACACGACCACGGCGACGAACTCCTCGCCGTCGTTGGCGAAGACGCGCACGACGCGCCCGGGAAGGATGCCGGGCGGGGCCGGCTCCTCGTCGGTGGTCCTTCCG
>JAYSXP010000586.1:0-8815 GCA_043717125.1 Polyangiaceae bacterium
CCTTTGCCGCACTCCGTCGTGGAGCCGAAGATCATGCACGGCGCGTCCACGTCGAGGAACGTGATCGCCACGCATTGGCTAGCGGCCTGGTCGCACGTCACGAGCTTGGTGGTGTCGCATTGGCTCTGCTTCGTGCAGGCGGCCCCGACGCCGGCGGCCTTCGCGCATTTGCCCAAGACGCACGAGAGGCCCGAGCCGCAGACCTGCGTCGCGTTGAGCGTGTTGGTGCCGTCGCCGTCGCACGTCGCGCCGAGCCCGACCACCGCGATGCATTTATCGATGCAGTATGCACCGTTCGGACAGATCGTGCCCGTGGTCGCGTCGCATGGGGCGCCGACCGCGACGACCGTGGACGCCGCGCAGTGACCACACGCGCTCGCGGTGTTGCCGGTACAGAGACTCGAGGCGCAGTCGTTCGCTTGGTTGCATTCTGCACCGACCGCGCCGGCATTCACCGGGAGCGGCACAGTGCAGGCAACTTGGTAGGCGCCGCCGTAGAGCGCGTCGCACGAGAGCGCCCCGTAGCAGGCGGTCGCTTTGTCGAACGCGGCCTTGTCGAAGAGGGCGCCAGGAAAGTAACCGCCATTCACCCCGAGCGATGCGCCGGTCTTGCAGTTGGCGAGCGAGCCCGCGTACTCGGAGATGAACTGCGGAGCGCAGCGTTGATAGAACGCGCACAGCGCGTCGGCGAGCTGATCGGCCGCGGGCGCGAGCGCGACGGTGGGTCCCATCGGTCCCGCCTCTTTCGGGGTCGCCGAATCGGCCGCGTCGGGGTCGTCCGGGCCGCCGGAGTCGGGGGCGGAGCGCCTCGCGTCGACGGCGGCGTCGGGCGACGTGTCGGGCGCGCTCGAGTCCGAGCTGCTGCAACCCGCGACGACGACGCTGACGACGGCAGACGAAAAGAGGACGACACAGGTCGGAAGAAGAGAACGAACGCTTCGCATGCGCGCGCCGAAGCACTTGCCGTGCCAAAACTTTTCGACGCGGAACTCTCCGCAAGAGCGCGGCCGCACGTGAACGTGCTGTCGCGGGAAACGAGAGGTGTGGCTGGGCGTATCCTCCGGGCATCATCGGGGTGTATCGCCGGTGCCACATGGCGCTTCGCTTCGTGTGGCTTGCTCACGCGCGCGGAACTGCGAGCACGATGCGCTCTTAAGGCAGCGCCCCATGGCTCTTCAGGCGGGCGGCGCAGTCCCAGCGCACCGGAGGTCGCGTTGCGCGATGCGAGCCCGTGCGTTCAGTACCCCAGGGACAACGCACACGGTCGGTCGGGACACCATGCGGGGCCTTGTCCGGACGGCCAATCGCCAGCGCTGGCAATGCCAATCGCCATCGTTCCCTACCAGAGCAGGGAGCGTACCCGCGGAACTGTGCAGCCTCATCGCACCACCTGGGGGCCTCAACCCCACCCACCAAAATCTCGGATGATCCAGAGGTTCTAGCCAGGCTCACCCGAGAGAACCTCCTCAGACCTGCGCGTCGAGGCGCTGTGGACCGCCCTTCGCCGCGAGGATCTTCCGATCGGCCGTAACGAGCACTGCGCCGCGGGCGAGCGCCGTTGCGACGATGAGACGGTCGGCAGGGTCGCCGTGCATTCCCGCGAGCCGCCTCGACAGGATGGCGATCTCACCGTCGACCGGAATCTCGAGGACACCAGCACGCACCACGGCAGCGCGGAATTCGTCGGGGGTTCTGGAGCCGCGCAGTCGCCCGGCGAGCATCAGGGTGGCGATCTCCCAGAAGGAGAAAGCCGACGTCGCGGCCTGACCGTCGTGGAACGCCTGCTCGATGCGCCGCTTGGCTCGCCTTCCCAGACGCGCGCTTCCTTCGGTGACCCAGACGAGGACGTGCGTATCGAGAAGGATCACCGCTTGCTCGCCTTGCGAGACCGGACGTCAGGTTCCGCAGGCCCCCAGTCCACGTCGACGGGCGAGACGACGTCGCCCACGTGGGTGAAGTTTCCCTCGAGAAAGCCGAACAGCGAGGCCGGCTTCTCACCGATCGGCCCGAGCTTGGCGACGGGCTTGCCGCGCTTGGTGACCACGATCGTCTCCCCCGATGCCGCCACCTCGTCCATGAGCTCGAGGCACTTGGCCTTGAACTCCGCCGCCTTGATCACGCGCGGGCTCGGCTTGGCACTCATGGTCACGAGTATGGTCACGAGCGGCCGGAACGACAAGCGCGAGGTCCCGTTCAACGCGTGCTCGGGCGCGCCGGCCGGTCACCCCCGCTTCAGGAAACGGGCGAGCACCTTTTTCTCGCCCCATCCTGGGAAGAAAGCGACCACGGCCGGCTCACCGACGCTCACCACCTTGAGCACCTCGCCGCGCCCGAACTTCTCGTGGTTCACGGTCATCCCGCGCTGCATCGTCACCCCCTCCCCTCCCTCACTCCCCTGCTCATACTCCACGAACCTCTCCCCCGGCTCCCGGGCCACGGACGCCATGCTCTGAGGCGGCGCCGCCTGCGGATGTCTCCACGTGCCCGTGCCCGTGCCCGCTCTCGGATTCCTCCACGAGGTCGGCTGCGTCGACTCCCCTCGATCCATCCACCGCCCCTGTCCGGTCGTCGCTCTCGCCCCCGGCGTCTCCAGGTGCTCCACCGTTTCCGGCGGCAAATCCCCGACGAACCTGCTCGGCGTCCCGAGCCGCGTGATCCCGAAGATCTGCCTTTGCCTCGTATGCGTGATGACCAAATGCTTACGCGCGCGCGTCACCGCGACGTACGCGAGGCGCCTCTCCTCCTCCATCTCTTCGGCCGTCTTCGGCTCCTGGTTCCGGTAGGGGAACATGTCCTCCTCCATTCCCGTGAGCATGACGAGCTCGAACTCGAGGCCCTTCGCGCCGTGCACGGTCATGAGCGTCACGCGCTCGCGGACGGTGCCGTCCTTGTCGAGGTTGTCGGTGTCGCTCTGAAGCGAGACCCGCTCGAGGAACCCGTCGAGCGTCGGCTCCTCACCGCGCGCCTCGGCCTCGATCGCGTAGTCGTGCATCGACCCCTCGAGCTCTGCGAGGTTTTCGAGGCGACCTTCTGCCTCCGCCGTGTCCTCGGCCTCGAGCGCGGTCTTGTACCCGCTCTTCGCGAGTACCATTCGCAGCACGTCGGCCGGCGGGCGTGACTTGCTCTCTTCGATGAGCGCGCGCATCAGCTCGCGGAACTGACCGAGCCGTTTTCGCGGCGCCGAGCCCACGTCCTCGGAGAACTCCTCGAGCCGCTCGAGCGCCTCGAAGAGCGAGATCCGCTGCGTGCTCGCATACGTCGCGACGCGCTCGACCGTCGTGCTTCCGATGCCGCGCGCAGGCGTATTGATGATGCGCGCGACGTCGACGTCGCTCTTCGGATTGACGAGCACGCGGAGGTACGCGATGGCGTCCTTGATCTCGGCGCGCTCGTAGAACTTGGTGCCGCCGATGATCTGGTACGGCATGTCGACGGCACGAAGCGCCTCTTCGAGGACGCGCGACTGCGCGTGAACCCGGTAGAAGACGGCGACGTCCTTCGGGGAGATCCCGGCATCGCGAGCATCCTTGATCGTCCGGACGACGCACGCAGCCTCGTCGCGCTCGTCGGCGCAGGCGACGACGCGGATCGGCGAGCCGTCGTCGTTGTCGGTCCAGAGCTCCTTCGGCTCGCGCGTCGGCGACGGCGCGATGACCGCGAGCGCCGCGGAGACGATGCGCTTCGTCGAGCGGTAGTTCTGCTCCAGCTTCACGACCTTCGCGTCCGGGTAGTCCTTCCGGAAGCCGCGGATGTTCCGGACGTCCGCGCCTCGCCACCGGTAGATCGACTGGTCGTCGTCGCCCACGACGCAGACATTGCGCGTGCGAGCCGCGAGCGCCTTGATGAGCCGCGACTGGATCTGGTTCGTGTCCTGGAACTCGTCCACCAGGATGAAGTCGAACTTCTTCTGGAGCGCCTCCTTGGCGCGGACCACCTCGACGCCCACCGACCCATCGGAAGGGGCCTCGAGGATGCGGACGACGCCGAGGATGAGGTCCTCGAAATCGAGCGCATTCGCGGCGCGGAGAGCGTCCTCGTACTTCGCGTAGGCCTTCTGAAGGACGTCATCCATGAAGCTGTCGCGGTTCATCTCGTCCGGGCCGCGCCCCTCCTGCTTCTCCTTGTGGACGCGGGCGAGGACCTGCTTCGGCGGGTAGCGACGGTCGTCGAGGTCGAGGCTGCGGAGCGCCCGCGTCATGACCGCCTTCTGATCGGTGCTGTCGTAGATGACGAAACTTTTCGTGCGATCGATGGCCTCGGGGAACATGCGCAGGAACTTCGCGCACGTGGCGTGGAACGTCCCGACCCACAAATCCCGGGCGACGGCGCCAAGCAAGTCCGGTCGCTCGAGGCGGTTCCGCATCTCGCCGGCTGCCTTGTTCGTGAACGTCACGGCAAGAATCCGCCACGGCGCGACACGCTCACGCGCGACCAGATTGGCGATGCGATAGGTGATCACCCGCGTCTTTCCGCTGCCTGCGCCCGCGAACACGAGGAGGGGCCCGCTCACATGAGCGACAGCCTCGGCCTGCGGCGGGTTGAGCTCGGGCAGGCCGTTCGAAAGTGAGGCCGCGGGACCGCGCTCGGAGTGCATCCCCCCTCGCTTAGCCAACCCGGGAGCC
The DNA here is from genome assembly GCA_043717125.1 of Polyangiaceae bacterium. GTDB lineage: Bacteria > Myxococcota_A > Polyangia > Polyangiales > Polyangiaceae > Labilithrix. The sequence goes on from JAYSXP010000586.1 coordinate 4,623, forward strand.
CGCCGCTACAGGCGCCGGAGGCCGCACTTACGCTAGCGATCTTCCGGAAGCTATTCGGTATAGTCGCAAAACAGGCATGTCCGATACGAACGAGAAAAACGGCGCGACCGACGAGACTGGCGCGCCCAAGCAGGCAGAAAGCGTGGAGAGCGCCGAAGGCGCAGGCGCCGGAGAAGAGACCGCGGCTCCCGCTGCAGCGGATCCCGTCGCCGAAGCGAAGGCCGAGGCCCTCCGCTTCAAGGATCAATGGATGCGCTCGGCTGCAGACTTCGACAACTTCCGCAAGCGTTCGCGGAAGGAGCTCGAGGACACGCGCAAGGCCGGCCGTGAGGAGCTCCTCAAGGATCTGCTGCCCGTCTTCGACAACCTCGAGCGCGCCATGACGAGCGCCGAGCGGGCCACCGAAGTGAAGCCCGTCTCCGACGGCCTCAAGATGGTCCTCCGTCAGTTCACCGACACCCTGGGTCGGTCGGGAATCACCAAGGTCCCGACGGTCGGCAATCTCTTCGACCCCGGTCTCCATGAGGCCATCCAGCAGGTCGAGACGGACGAGCACCCCGCTGGAACGGTGGTCGCCGAGGTCCAGCCCGGATACCTCCAGGGCGATCGGCTCGTCCGCGCCGCGATGGTCGTCGTCGCGAAGCCCAAGCCCACTGACGAAGGCGGCAAGGAGCCCGCCAAGAGCGCGGAACCCGATGCTTGATCCGAGGGGGGAGCGGAAATGAGTAAGGTCATCGGAATCGACCTCGGCACGACGAACTCCTGCGTCGCGATCATCGAGCAGAGCCCGACGGGAAAGATCGACGTCAAGATCATCCCGAACTCCGAAGGCGCGCGCACCACACCGTCCGTCGTCGCGTTCACCGCGAGCGGCGAGCGGCTCGTCGGCCAGGCCGCCAAGCGGCAGGCCGTCACGAACGCGACCAACACCGTCTACGCGGTCAAGCGCCTCATCGGCCGCAAGTACCGGTCGGACGAGGTGAAGCACCAGCTCGATCGGAGCCCCTTCAAGGTCATCGAGGCGCCCAACGGCGACGCCTGGGTCTCGGTCGCGGGCAAGGACATGTCCCCGCCCGAGGTCAGCGCGATGATCCTCGTGCGCATGAAGGAAATCGCCGAGACCTACCTCGGCGAGACGATCACCGAGGCCGTGGTCACCGTCCCCGCGTACTTCGACGACGCGCAGCGGCAAGCGACCCGCGACGCTGGCAAGATCGCCGGGCTGAACGTCCGAAGGATCATCAACGAGCCCACGGCCGCCGCCATTGCCTACGGCCTCGACAAGAAGAAGTCCGAGCGCATCGCGGTCTACGACCTCGGCGGAGGCACGTTCGATATCTCGATCCTCGAGATCTCGGAGGGCGTCTTCTCCGTGAAGGCGACCAACGGCGACACGTACCTCGGCGGCGAGGACTTCGACCTCCGCATCGTCGATGCCATCGCCGAGTCCTTCGAGAAGGAGCACAAGGTCGACCTCCGCAAGGACCGCATGGCGCTCCAGCGCCTGAAGGAAGCCGCGGAGAAGGCGAAGCACGAGCTCTCCTCGTCGCTCGAGACCGAGCTCAACCTCCCGTTCATCGCGACCAATTCCAAGGGCGAGCCTCTGCACGTCCAGAAGACGATGACGCGCACCGAGCTCGAGCTCCTCTGTATGGAGCTGGTGGAGCGCAGCCTCGAGCCGTGCCGCGCGTGCCTCAAGGACGCGAAGTTCGCGCCGTCGGACATCCAGTCGGTCGTCCTCGTCGGCGGCATGACGCGCATGCCGGCCGTGCAGAAGGCCGTCAAGGAGTTCTTCGGCCGCGATCCGAACAAGGGCGTCAACCCGGACGAGGTCGTTGCGGCCGGCGCCGCGCTCCAGGGCGCCGCGCTCGACAACGAGTCGAACGTCGAGATGCTCCTCCTCGACGTCACGCCGCTCTCGATGGGCGTCGAGACGGGCGGCGGCGTGTTCACGGTGCTCATCCCGCGCAACACGACGATCCCGACGGAGCGGAGCGAGGTCTTCACCACCTCCGTCGACAACCAGAACTTCGTGCCGATCCACATCCTCCAGGGCGAGCGCCCGATGGCCGCGGACAACGCCAGCCTCGCGCACTTCGAGCTCACCGGCATTCCCCCGGCGCCGCGCGGCGTCCCGAAGATCCAGGTGACCTTCCGCATCGACGCGAACGGCGTCGTCAGCATCGACGCGAAGGACCTCGGCTCCGGTCGCTCGCAACAGATGAACGTGACGCCGACGAGCGGTCTCACGAAGGAGCAGATCGAGCGCATCATCGGTGAAGGCGAGCGCCACCAGGCCGCGGACGCCGTGCGCAAGGAGCTCGCCGAGCTGCGCAACCAGGCCGAGACGCTCCTCTACACGACCGAGGCCGCGCTCGAGGGCTACCAGGACCTCGTCGACGGAGTGATGATCGAGAGCGCGAGCGAGAGCTGCAAGCGTCTCCGTGGACTGCTCGAGGCGGGTGGCGATCTCACGAACATCCGTTCGAGCTACCAGGAGCTCGAGACCCTCACGTTCAAGATCGCCGAGTCGCTCTACGGCGGGGGCAGCGGCACCTGAGTGTGAACGAACGGCCGCGGTAAACGAGGCCGCGTCGTGAATGGCCGTTCGCGGACGCTCTCCAACCTGACGTACCGAGGAGGCCAAGTCCCCGTGGTTGCAGGTCAAAAGTGGTTCAACCACTTTGGTCCCCCGGTTGCATCCCTGCCCGAGCATGGCGCATCACGACGGCCTCCGTTGGTCTCCTCGCTCGTTGCGGCGTGCGCTTCTCGTCGGTTCGGCGATCGGCATCATCGTCCTCGCGGCATGCACGGCGGGCGGCCGGCATGCGCAGAGCGCGAATCCGCTCGGCGTTCGGCCCGCGACGTCGCGCTGAGCGAGGAGGATCTTGTTCCGCGCCGTGAGGAGCTGCTGCTTCAGCGTGGCGGAGCGCTTCGGCCTCGGTGCGAGCCGCGACCTCGGATCCTTCGCGCGGTGCATCGCCTTCTCGTTGTCGAGGCTCATGCGCTCTCCCTCGAGCGCGACGGCGGCCTTGGCGAGCGGAGTCTCGACCTTCTTCGAGCTCTGAGAGGGCATGGGGCGCGGCGGCGTACCGCAACGATTCGGCCGCTGCATGTGGAAAACCGTCACCTCGGGCCGGTCCAGCGCTGAGCGCGGCATGATTTCGCCATGAAGGATGCGGCGCAGAGTCTTCCCTCCGAGGCGAGGCGTGCGTAGCCTGTCGAGCGTGACGGAGGAGAACAAGCGGCGTGAGCTTCGCTATCCCGCACGCATCGTCGCCCGGGTGGTCCGCCGCGGCCAGAACGTCGAGCTCCTCACGAACGACGTGAGCTTCCGCGGCGCGTTTCTTCGCACGGATGCGCCGCCCTCGCTCCGCCAGCTCGTGAGGGTGGCGTTCGACATGCCCGGCGGCGAGGTCGTCTCGGCGCATGCGATGGTCGTGCACCTGGTTCCCCCTGGCACCGGCGAGGTCATCCCGGGGATCGGCGTGCAGTTCTGGGGGCCCGTCCAGGAGTCGAAGGCCTGGGAGGCGTTCGTCTACGACCTGAAGGTGCGCCAGAAGGCGGGCACCGCGTCGGCGAGCGCGACGGACAAGGTGCGGCGCTCGTCGGAGCGGTTCAAGCTCCAGCTCGAGGTCATCATCGATGGGCGGCGTCTCAGCACGCGCGATGTCTCGGAGACGGGCATGGCGATCCGTTCCGAGTCGGCGATGCCCGTCGGCACGCGCGCGCATCTGCAGGTCCACTCGAATGGCCATCCGTCCATCGCGTTCGACGTCATCGTGCGCCGCCGCATCGAAGAGCCCGCCTTCACGGGTCTCGGCGTGGAGTTCATCGACATCAAGGCCGAGACGAAGGCGTCACTGATGTCGATCTTGAAGCCGATCTCGACGGAGACCGACGCCATCTTCATCGACAGTGATGACCCCGGCCTGCATTAGGCCGACCTGACGTCAATCGAGGGTGTCGTCGCCGTCGATCAGAGAAGAGTCGGGCGGCGGCGCGAGGATCGACGACGGGGCGGCCGACGTCGGCTCGGGCGACATCAACTTGCGCACGAGGTCCGCGCGGTTCGCGACGCCGAGCTTCTGGTAGAGGCGACGGACGTACGTGCGAACGGTGTTCTCGGAGAGGCCCGAGATCGCCGCGACGTTCACGCCGCTGTATCCGGCGACGAGCAGCTTCGCGATCTC
>JAYSXP010000587.1:0-8814 GCA_043717125.1 Polyangiaceae bacterium
CCGAGCTCCTCGAGGAGCTGCGCGTGCTTCGTCTCCAGGCTCACGAGGAAAGGACGCTCGACGAGCGGCTGGCGCACTGGCTGCCGTCGAGCGACGTCCTCGTCGATCTGGAGATCGACGTCGACGTCGTTCGGTCCGCCGGCCTCGCCGCGGCGGACGAGCGGCCCGCGCTCGTCTTGCGCCTTCGACGACCGAAGTCACGGACGCTCCTTCGGCCGCGCGACGTGCTCGAGGCACGCCTGCCCCCCAGGCATCGGCGCCTCGTCGAGCTGACGGCGCGGGGGCATACCGACCGAAACGTGCTCGTCTCCACGCGCGGCCAGGCTTCGATGCTGCTGCATCTCCTCAAAGACGAGTCGCCGATCTTCACGCGCGAGTGGAAGAGCCGTCTTCGCTTCTCGACCGCGGCCGTGATGCCGCGGATCGAGCCGGATGCGTCCGCGGGCCGGCTCGTAGCGCGCTGGTACACCGCCGACGGCCGCCTCGTCACGGACGCGGCCGATGCGCTGCTCTTCACCGGTCCGTTTCCGTACCTATGGTCCGAGGCTCACGGGGTCTTCTATCCGGTCGCTCCCGAAGTCGATCTCGATCTCGCGTGGGGGCTTTCGCGCGTGCCCTCGCTGCCGCTCTCGGCGCGCTCGGCCGAGCGTGTCGGGCGTGCGCTCTTGACCCGCGGTCGAGGCCTCGGGGTGGCACTCCCTTCGCCGGAGGTCTTCGGGCTTCCTCCGCTCGAGGCGCCCTCGTTCGAGCTCGCGCTCACCGGAACGCCGCTCGACGTGCGCGGCGAGCTGTTCGCCGTCTATCGCGCAGGCCGGATGCGCGTCGCTCCGAACGCCCACGACGTCGCCGGGCGCGATCTCGAAGCCGAGGACCGCGCACTCGCGCTGGTGCGCACCGCGGGGCTCGACCGGATGGACGAGGGCGACGCGACGAACGACGATGGGCTCGGTCGCGCCGCCGAGGAGCGCGCCGTCTACCTCTGGCAGACCGGCATCGTCGAGGTGCGCAAGGCGACGGCGCCGCGCGTCGAGATCCTCGTTGCGGAGTCGCTCGCGCGTGTGAAGGTCGGTCCGCCGGTGGGCGTGCACGTCGAGGTCGGCGTCGCCTCGGGCTGGCTGGAGACCGAGCTGGATTTCAGAGCCGGCGCCCTGAAGGTCGAGCTGCGCCAGCTCCGTGCGGCGCTCGCCGCACGCGGGCGCTGGGTCGCGCTATCCGACGGGACGCTCTCGAAGATCGAAGGCGAGGTCCTCTCCTTGATCGACGAGGCGGCCTCGCTCTTCGACGATCAGGGGCGTGCACGGCTCGCGCCGCATCAGCTCGGCCGCGTCGATCGGTGGATCGAGCGCTTCGGAGGTCACGCCGACGAGCGCGTCTCGAACCTGCGCGCGCGTCTCCGAACGCTGGCGGTGCGCGCCGAGCCGCTGCTGCCCGCGCGGCTCGAGGTGACGCTGCGTCCTTACCAGGCAGCGGGCGTCGCCTGGCTCCAGTTCCTTCACGAGCTCGGTGCGGGCGGCGTGCTCGCCGACGACATGGGCCTCGGCAAGACGCTCATGACGCTCGCTTTCCTCGCGCGCTGGAAGGACGACGACGGCGACGCGCCGTCGCTGGTGGTGTGTCCTACTTCGGTCGCCCACAACTGGGTCAGCGAGTGCAAGCGCTTCGTCCCGCAGCTGCGCGTGCTCGTGCTGCACGGCGGGTCGCGCGCGTCGAAGCTCGGGCAGATCGGCGCTGCCGACCTCGTCGTCACGACGTACGCGGTCCTCCGGCGCGACATCGATCGCCTCGCCACAGTGCGCTTCCGGTGCGTCGTGCTCGACGAGGCGCAGAACGTGAAGAGCAGCGTCACGGCGACCGCGCGCGCTGCGCAGCGGCTCTCCTCCGGCATGCGCCTCGCGCTCTCCGGGACGCCGGTCGAGAACCGGCTCGGCGAGCTTCGATCGATCATGAGCTTCGTGAATCCGGGGCTGCTCGGCACAAGCGCGGACTTCGAGGAGCGCTTCGAGAAGCCCATCGCCAACGAGCCACGCGGCGTCGCTGCCGAGCAGCTCCGCGCGCTGGTTCGACCCTTCGTGCTGCGGCGCACCAAGGCCGAGGTGCTGCTCGACCTGCCCCCCAAGACCGAGGTCGTTCGCACCTGCGTCCTCGGTCTTCGCCAGAAGCGGCTCTACGACGCGCTCGCGATCACGCTGCGTGAGTCGGTCAAGAAGGACATCGAGAAGCGCGGGGCCGCGCAGAGCCGCATGTCGGTGCTCACCGCGATCCTGCGGCTCCGGCAGATGGCTTGCGACCCGCGGCTGATCGAGCCGAGCGTCCCCGCGAACGAGAGCGCGAAGCGCGGCGAGCTCCTCGAGCTGGTGCGCGAGCTCGTCGCCGAGGGCCGTCGTGCGCTCGTGTTCTCGCAGTTCGTCCAGCTCTTCACGCTCTGGCGAGAAGATCTCGATCGCGAAAAAATAGCCTACGAGTATCTCGACGGCTCGAGCGTCGACCGCGAGGCGATCGTTTCCCAGTTCCAGAACGGCGGGGCGCCGCTCTTCCTCATCTCGCTGAAGGCGGGAGGCGCGGGGCTGAACCTGACGGCTGCCGACACGGTCATCCACTGCGACCCGTGGTGGAACCCCGCCGTGGAGGACCAGGCGACCGACCGCGCACACCGGATGGGGCAGGCGCGCGCCGTCACGGTGGTGAGGCTCGTCGCGGCGGGAACGATCGAGGAGAAGATCGGTCTGCTGAAGGAGAAGAAGAGGGAGCTCGCGGCGGCCGTGATCGCGAACGCCGAGGAGAGCGCCGACGCGTCGGCGGAGGCGCTGCGCGGGCTCACCGCCGAAGACGTCGATGCCCTGCTCGGCGGACTTCGCGACGAGGTCGGCGCCGAAGCCTTGAAAGGTCCAGTGCCGGATGACGGCGTGCACGAGGTAGTGCTCCCACGTCGCTTCGTCGCCGCGCGCGAGGTGGACGAGCTGCGCGCCATCCTCAAGCGCGTCGAGGGGAGCGGCACGACGCGCAAGGATCTCGCGCGCAAGGTCGGCCTTCCGGTCGCTCGGGTGTCACTGCTCCTCATGGGTCACGCCGTCCCCATCCCGACGCGCGCCGCCGAGAAGATCCGCGCGCTCCGGATCGGTCACGACCCACCGCTGTGATCCGGCGCCTCCGCGCAACTGAGGACCTCGTTTGCGCTCGGGAAAGGCGGGTCGAGCGTGCGCGCTCGGCCAGCCGCTGGCACCGCCATCACTGCTTCATTGCGAAGCTCGCGGCCTTGATGACGATCCACTGATAGGACGACGGGATCAGGCGCTGCACGAGATCGTAGACCTTCGCGTCGGTACCGATGAGCACGCGACGAGCGTTGCGCCGCACGCCGCGGAGGATCGTCTCGGCGGCGTCGTCGGCGGTCACGCGAAAGTGCTTCTCGATCTGGTGATGGCTGTTCGCGAGGTCCTTCACGCCGAGGTCGGCCACGCTCTTGCTCATGCGCGCGGTGCGCGCGATGTTGGTCTTGATGCCGCCGGGGTGGACGCTCGTAGCGCTGATCGGCGCGCCCGTCATGTCGAGCTCGATGCGGAGCGCCTCGGTGAAGCCGCGCACGGCGAACTTCGTCGCGTTGTACGTGCTCTGCCCGGGGAAGGCGAGCAGACCGAAGAGGCTCGACGTATTGACGACGTGCCCTTCTCCCGAGGCGCGCAGGTGCGGCAGGAACGCCTTCGTGCCGTACACGACGCCCCAGAAATTGATGCCGACGACCCATTCCGCGTCGTCGTAGTCGCAACCCTCGACCGTCGCGCCGTACGCGACGCCCGCGTTGTTGAAGATGAGGTTGCACTTGCCGTGGTCGGCAACGACCTCGTCGGCCCACGTGTAGACCTCCTCGCGCTTGGAGACGTCGACGCGCTTCGACGTCACCTTGACGCCGTGCGTCCCCGCGAGCCTCACCGTCGCGGCGAGGCCCACCTCGTCGACGTCGCTCACGGCGACGTGACAGCCGCGCTCGGCGAGCTTGATCGCGAGCGAGCGGCCCATTCCGGATCCGGCGCCCGTGATGGCGGCGACCTTGTTCGAGAACGACTTCATGAGGGAGTGTCTCCGTGGTTGTCGAGGCGAACCGACGCTGTCGATCCGCGCCGCGACTCCGCGGCGTGGATCGCGAAGAGCGCTCGCGTGGCGCCGGCGATCTCGATGACGGCGTCGCGACATGCCGGGCTCACGCCAACCATGTTGAAGAAGCCGTGGATCAGTGAGTGGAAGCATCGCGGCACCGTGATGGTGCCCGCCGCGAGGAGCGCGTCCGCATACGCCATGCCCTCGTCGCGCAGCGGGTCGAACCCCGCCGTGACCACGAGCGCCGGCGCGAGACCGGCGTGCGACTCGGCGTGGAGCGGTCCGTGACGCGGGTCGCGGAGGTGCGGCCCGGGCGGCCCCGAGTACTGGCGGGTGAACCAGTCGATCGACGCGCGCGTCAGGAAGAAGCCTTCGGCAAAGAGGTTCATTGACGGATACTGCTTGGTGCGATCCACCGCCGGATAGATCAGCATCTGACACGCGGGGCCGACGCCGCCGTCCGCGACGGCGAGCTGCGCGACCACCGCGGAGAGGTTGGCGCCGGCGCTGTCACCCCCGACGCCGACGCGTGCCGGGTCGGCGCCGAGCTCGGTCGCATGAGTCTGGGCCCACCGAAGCGCGGCGAGGGCGTCCTCGACCGGGGCAGGGAAGGGATTCTCCGGCGCCAGCCGGTACGCGACGGCGAGGACGTGCATCCCACCGTGCCGGCAGAGCACGCGGCAGGGCGCATCATGCGTGTCGAGATCGCCGAACACGAAGCCGCCGCCGTGGAAGAAGACGAGCAGCGGCGCCCCTTCCCCACGCTCGGGCGCGTAGTGGCGCGCGCGCAGCTTACCGGCGGCTCCGTCGATATCGAGATCGCGAACCGCGCCCACGCGTGTCGGTCGGCCCGAGATGAGCCGTGCGGCGTCGCTCTGTTGCTTTCGCAGCTCGACCGGCGTGCTGAGCGCCATCTGTCCGCGTTTGTCGTTCGCGGCGAGCAGGAGCTGGAGCTCGGGTGCAAGCGCTTGACCGTCGATGACGACGGGAGCGCCGCCGGAGAGGGCGACCTGCACGCGCTCGGGCAGCGAGCACAGCGCGGACATGAGCGCCGCCCCGAGGCGATCGGAGAGGCCGCGGCGAGGCGCGGACGAGTCAGCCATCCGCGACCTGCAAGGTGGCGTGCGCACGCGAGGTGCGGGTTTCCGTCATCTCATTGCGTCGGGCGCGTCGGGCCATGAGCGCATAGTCCGCTGGATCGAAGCGTTCGACACGTCTCTTGCCGAAGCCGCTGCTGGCGATGGCGACGCGAGGCTGCCGAGGCCTGGTCTTCCTCATCGTGTGGCTCCCTGAAAAAGTGCTCGATCGTGACGGTACCAGCGCGTACCAAAAGACATGGTACCATCCGGTACCAGGATGCAAGGTCCGGGGAGCAAAAACCATGCGGTGCCGGCGGAGCAGGGGCAGGACATCCATCGGCTCCGGCTCCTCGAAGGCTTCTCGGCCGCGGTGGCCGAGCACGGCTACCCGCTCTTGACGATCGCGCAGATCGTCAAGCACGCACGTGTCTCGAAGCGGACGTTCTACGAGCACTTCGCCGACAAGGAGAAGTGCTTCCTCGCGCTCTACGCGGAGGCGACAGAGCTCCTCCGCAAGGAGGTCGAGCATGCCCTGAGGGCGCCTGCGCCGTCGTGGCAGAAGCAGCTCGAGGCGGGGCTCGACGCCTATCTGTTCGCGCTCGAGAAGAACCCCGCGCTCACTCGCGCGTGTCTGCTCGAGATCCATGCTGCCGGCCCGCGTGCGCTCGAGCTCAGGCTGACGGGGCACACGAAGTTCGCCACGCTCCTCCGCGAGTTCGTCGAGCGCACTCGGAAGAAGCACCCCGACCTTCGCCCGCTGACGGCGACGATGGCGACCGCGATCGTCGGCGGCATCGACGAGCTGCTCCTCGTCCACGTGGTGGCGGGCCTCGCGAGTCGGCTCGGCGAGATCCGCGAGACCGCGGCCGAGCTGTTGCGGGCGGTCATCGGCGTCCAACGTTAGAGCTTTCGACACGCAGCGCCGCATCGCGCGTGCCGGCACGTGGCGCGTGGGTGGTCGCGCTCGCTTCAGGCTGTCGGGCGCAGGCGCTCTTCGAAGAACGCGAGGACGCGGTCGAGGGCGACGCGCGTCGGATGTCCGGCCTCGTCGACGAGGTCGTGTGTGACGACCGAGTGCGCCTGGCGCGGGATGCCATGCGGGTTGCCTCGGGACGAGTCGATCTCGATCGCCTCGAAGGCGTCGCCGAGCTCCTCGCGGAGCCGGTCGAAGCGCTCGCCCGGGCACATGAAGTCATGGGTGAAGCGCATGCCGAGCACGGGGACACCGGCAGCGGCGCGTCGCTTCACGGTGACGAGGTCGTCGTCCGAGAGATGCAGGCCTCGCTTGGCGGAGCGGGACAGTCCGATGGGAAGAGAAGGCTGGCTCAGGACCGGCGCCATCATCGTGTCGTCGACCATCAGCGCGAGCGCGAAGTTGCCGGTGATACACATGCCGATCGCGCCGACGCCCGGCCCGCCGAGCTCGGCGTGCGCTGCCGCGCAGAGCGCGCGGAGCCAGGCGATGATCGGGCTCGTTCCGTTCGCGGCAAAGACCGAAAATTCGCGATTGATGCATGCGCGTGCGAGCTGACCGGCCGCGTAGGGCGTGCTCATCGCGCGCCCCGGGGTGCCGAACAGGTTCGGCATGAGGACGCTGAACCCCGCATCCGCGACGATGCGTGCGAAGCGCGCGACGGTAGGGGTGATGCCCGGGATCTCGTGCATGACGATGACGCCGGGGCCGGTTCCGCGTCGATAGACGTCGCGCTCCACGCCGTCGAAGGTCATGGGGCGGACTTCGAAGCCCTCGAGCTGCACGCTCATCGGATGATCCTATCCGCGAAGCGGACTAAGCTAGGGCGCCATGGCGGAAGATTTTTCCGGGATGTTGAATGCGTCGCTCGACGGCTGGAGCGCCGCGATGGGGCTACGGTTCGTGAGCGCGACCGTGGACGAGGTCGTCGCGGAGCTCGAGGTCAGCGCGTCGCATCGCCAGCCCTACGGGATCGTGCACGGTGGTGTCTACGCGGGGATGGTCGAGTCCGTCGCGTCCGTGGGTGCGGGCCTCTTCGCGAGGACGCTCGGGCGCACCATCGTCGGGCTGGAGAACCACACCTCGTTCCTGCACGCAGTGCGCGAGGGCGTCCTCCGCGCGACGGCCAAGCCGCTCACGCGCGGCAAGCAGACCCAGGTGTGGGAGGGCACGATCACCGACGCGTCGGGGCGCGTCGCGGCGACGGGGAGAGTGCGCTTTCTCGGTCTCGACGCAGGCGCGGCGGTCGCCGGTGAGACCGTCGCGATCAAACCTACTTCGTGACGTCGCCCGTGAGGGTCTTGCAGCCGACGACGATCTTGATCTTCGCGGCCGGGTCGGCCTTCAGGGTGGCGCACGATTTGCCCTTCAGCGTGACCTTCATAGGGTTGGTCGGGTCATCGTAGACCCAGCCGTCGGTCATGTTCTGCGGGACGGTCGTGTCCGTGCCGCCGCCGCTCGTCATCACGACGTTCACGTTTGCGGGGTCGATGTCACCGGCGCCCGCGGGCTTGGTGAGCGGGAACTCGCAGCTCGCGACGGCATCGCGGATCGCGTTGATCGCGGCAAGAAAATCGACCTTGATCTGCGTGGCGGTCTTGGTGCCCGGCGTGATCTGGAAGTGGCAGGGCGTGCCTGTCTTGTCGGCGTTTCCCCAGTTCGGGTTGCAGCCAAGGACGGCCGTGCCGCCGGCCTGCGCGAGGTCCTTCATGAAGACCTCGTCGTAGACGAGCGTGGGGCTCGCATCCTCGTTGCCGACGCCGACCGCGAACGTCGCGACGGGCGGCGTGCCTGTTCGCGCGGCGGTGACGGAGGCGAGGCAGGCCATCTTGCTGTCGGTCGGAATGCCGTCGGTCATCGCGACGAGGACGTACTTGCCGCCGGGCTGGACCGGAGCCGTCGGCGTGTACGCCTTGAGGTTGCCGAGCTGGCCGTCGATGCTCGTGCAGAGCGGCGTGCCGCCGTTCGCGAAGATCGGCGGCGCGAGGCGCGCCTTGAGAGCGGCCGACTGCGCAGCGTCGACGAACTTGATCGGTACGTCGACGGAGGTCGCGCTCTTCACGGTCGTGCTCGAGAAGAGGAACAAGCCGACCGCGAAGCTTGGGTCGTTCTTCGCGGCGAGGTCGTCGGAGAAGGCGGCGAGCGCATCGCGCACGGCGATCCACTTCTTGCCCGTCTGTCTCGAGGGCATCAGCGGGTCGGTCTCGCGCTCACCCGCGACGTAGTCGTTCGGCGAAGCGTTGCCGGTCGCGCCGTCCATGCTGCCGGAGCCGTCGATGATGAACTGCATGTAGACGGGGAGTCGCTTCGCTTCGGCGGAGGCAGTCGCACACGCGTTCTTCAGGGGATCTTGACCGCCGTCGCTGCCGGCGTCGGGGCTCATCTCGAAGCCGGGGCCGACCGGCGGAGAGCCGCTGCTCGTGCCCCTGGCATTCGGATCGGTGAACTCGGACGCGTCGCCCGAGCCGCAGCCTTGCCCGAAGAGCGACGCCGCGAGGACGCCACACGCAAAGGCGTGCCGGCCACCGACGACCCAGGTTCGACGCACGGTCTTGCTCATGACTTCAACGACGAGTGTTCCACATCGAGCGCAATTGTCCGCGTCTCCTTCACCTCGCGGTGAAGGTGTGACGTGGATCCGTCTTTGCCCAAGTCGTGCACGGCGTCGTC
>JAYSXP010000588.1:0-24666 GCA_043717125.1 Polyangiaceae bacterium
CGCCCACGGCAAGTCGTGCGACCGGTGGCAGGAGGTCGGCAGACGTGCGCCCGCGCGCGGTGACACCCGCGGAATCAATCTCGAATTCGAGCCACCGACGAGACCTCTACGGGGTTGGCATCGAGGGCACGAGTGCAGGCAAGGGTCTCGCGAAGGTCGACCTCACCTCGATGAAGCTCACGACCATCGGCGACTTCTGGTTCTACACGGCCGTGCAGCCCGCCTACACGGTCCTCACGCCCAAGCAGTCGAGCACCGACGGCAACCTCTCGACGGTCAAGCAGGACATCGGCGGCTTCCGCATCGTCGGCGCCGGCGTGTCGGCCTGCGCCCCGACGACGCCCCCGCGCTGACGTGTTAACGTCACGACGCTCATGCGGCGCGCATTCATGGTCGTGTTGGTCCTGGCGCTCGCCTTCGTCGGAGCGGGCTGCCCGTGCGTACGCTCCGCCGTCAATGGCAGCCCGGAGCTGCGCTGGTGGCTCTTCTCGAACTTCGGCGCTTCGAAGATCTGCCCGGAGATGCTGAAGCGCGGCGTCCCGCTGAAGCTGCCTCAGCTCGGCAACGCGAGCGTCGGGCGCTTCTTTCCGAGCCAGTGCTACGTCCAGGTCGACGACGCCAGGCAGGCGATCGTGATGAGCGCCTCGGGTACGGGCTACGCGACGCTGCCCGTCGCACGACGCGTCGGCTTCTACGTCGGCATGACGGTCGAGTACGTGCCCGATTTCCGCCTCGAATCGGACTCCACGTACGTCTGGGGGAAGTTCAGCCGCTTCGTATCGCCACCGGACCTACGCATCGTCGGCGTCGAGAACCCGGTCGTGAACCTCGCGACGCGCACGCCCGCGGGCGACGTCGCGACCGCGCTCGGCAACGGCCTCGTCGCGAGCGAGATCGGCCGCGGCTTCACGGTCGTCCGCCAGGAAGACGGCGACGACTTCACGCTCGGCCATCTCGAGCCGCCGCAGAAGCCGCCGCGTCAGTTCAGGAGCGCCGAGGGTCGCGTCGTCCTCGCGAGCGACCTCACCCAGGTCTCCACGCAATCGCGCGACTACCTCGGCCCGTTCCAGATCACGAACAAGGACACCGCGCTCTTCTTCCACACGAAGGTCGACGGTGGGCCGCTGGCGTTCACGGTCGTCGAGCGCTCGGTGGGCGAAGCATGGCGTCGCGCCTACGAGGGTGCGCAGCCGATGGCCGCACCGCCGGGGCAGGTCGTCACGCAGGGCACGCTCGCCGTGGGCGAGTCGAACCTCCGCTTTCCGCTTCCGCCGGGGACGTACTACGTCGTGGTCGAGAACCAGACGCCGGCGCCGTTCGCGCCGCTCGGCGTCCCGCTGCCGGTCCCGGAGCAAGTCACGTACGTGAGCTACAGCCTCGAGCTCGGCGATTCCGCGAGATGATCGCGCTCACAGCGTGTTCGTCGTGTCCTTGTTGGCCGCTTCGAGAATCTTCATCGCGTCACTCGTGTTCGCGTCTTTCTTGAAGGTCTTCGACGAGTCGGCCTTGTCGGCCTTCGCCGTTTTGGGCTCGGGCGCTTCGGCCTTGGGCTCCGGCGCGGGACGCGACGGCGAGGTCACCTTCGCGGCGAGGAAGCCGTGGGGCTTCACGATCGGCTTCGTGCGGACGGCACCCCTCGGAACGACGACGCCCTGACCAACGGCGAGAACGACGGGGGCGGGCGTGAGGATCTGCGGCTGCACGCCTGTGGGCTGCACGCCGAGCGCCACGGTCGGGGCAATGACAGTCGGAGCGATCACGACGGGCTGCACCGGCTGCACCGGCTGCACCGTCGCGACGACGGCGGGGGGAGCGGCATCGTTCGCTTCGGCCGCGGCGGCCGCGCGAGCCGACTGACGGCGCGCATCCATTCCGAGGCCGAGCACGCCGCCGAGCAGCGCGCCGCTCAGGGCGATCATGATGCCCCACTTGATGCTCGGCTTGTCACGGCCGCTCATCGTAAGGTGTTGGGCGCCGCTGCCCGTGATCGCGAACTGGCGATTCGTCGAGTCGGCGCTCATCGCCATCGGAGCGAGCGAGTGCGGCGGGGGCGGCGCGGAGAGATCGTTACGCTGGCCGTACGGGTGCTGCGTCTGCGGGTTCGCCGTGTAGCCGTACGGAGTGGGCGCGGCCTGGCGGACGAACACGGGCGGGGGCGAGCTCTGAAACTGCTGCGCGTGGGCATGCGCGTACGGCTGCGTGTAGACGGGCGGCGAAGAGGACGTGGGCGCGTACGACGCGGGCGCGGGCGTCTGTATCGAATACGGATCCTGCCGCATGGCCTCGAGGTCTCCGGAACGGAGGAGGTACTCGTCGGGGGGAGGAGGGCGCTTCGAGAACGGCAGCACGGGTCCATCTGATGCAGGAGGCGCGCCATCCCCGGTCGGGACCGTTACCGGCGAATTTGGTCGAATCTCGTCGAGAAGCGGGGAGCCCCATGGATATGTGGGGGTCGAAGGATCCAGGCCGAAGTGAAGAACATTGCGCAACCTGAGGTCGCGGAACTGCAGCCACTCGGCCTCGGGCGCGACCGCGAAAGCGAGGTTCTCACCGCACCTTGGCGCGTGCTCGGTGACTCAGTGCGAGGGGCGCGGAAACGCGTCGCGGTAGGCGCGCATGGCACCCTTCTCGTTGATCGCATGCGCGAAGCCGGTGGCCTTCTTGAACGCGCTGCCGTCGACCGTGACGGGATACTTGATGTGCTCGAGCGCGCCCGTCGGGAGCTTCGGCAAGCCGAGACGGCCGAGCATCATCGAGAAGATCATCTCGGGAATGGGCACGTTCGTACGCCCGGTCTCGCGGATCACCATCGAGAGAGGCACGGGCTGCGGTCCGGCGACGTTGAAGACGCCGCGCGGCCGCTTGTCGAGCGTCGTGCAGAGTGCGCTCACCACATCCTGCTCGTGCATGAAATGGAACAGCGGATCGAAGCCGAGCAGCGTCGGGACGCGCTTGCCGCGAAGGAACGACGCGAGCGTGCCGTGTCCGGTCGGGCCGAGCGTGTAGACCATGCGAAGGACGGTCGTAGTGAAGCTCGGATAGCGCCAAAGCGCCGAGCCCGCGTAGAGATCGGCCGCGACGAGGTCGGCGAGCTCGGGGAACGAGGCGAGGCCCATCGGCGGCTCGTCCTCGTTGTGGAAGAGCGGCGAGTCGGCAGCGGCGCCGTAATACGTGTGACGTCCGACGAACACGACATGCTCGGCGCCGTAGGTGTGCGAGTGCTCGAACACCGCGCGGGTGCCGCCAAGATTGATGCGGTAGCGATCCTCGCTCTGCACGACGAGGTGCGTGACCGTCGCCATGTGGATGACCGCCTGCGGGCGAAACTTGCGGAAGACGTCCTCCGCGGCGCGCTTGCGGATGTCGACCTCGTGCATCTCGACGCCGGGAGGCGCGTCGCGGAACGGACGGCGGTCGATGCCAATGACGTCGTGACCGAGCTCGATGAGGCGCTCGGCGAGCATCTTGCCGAGGCGGCCGCTGAGACCGGGAACGAGGACCCTCATCGTGCCCCCCTCTCCGCTTCGCGAGCGGGCTCGCCACGGCGACGACGGCGGCCGGTATCGATGAGCTGCGCGATGCGCTCCTTCACCTTCTCGACGTGCCCGTGGACGACCTCGTCATCCTCCGATCCTGTTCCCTCGAAGACCATGGGCGGCGAGTAATAGACCTCGAGCTTCGCGGGGATAGGCACGGCGAATAGCCACGGGGTGACCGGGATGTACGGGACGCCGAGGAGCTTCCCGATCGTGACCGCGTTGGAGATCGTCGGGATCGCCTCGCCGCCACCGAGGAACGCGAAGGGCACGATGGGCGTCTTCATCTTCATCGCCATACGGACGAATCCCGTGCCGAAGTGCACGAGCGAGTAGCGCTCTTTGAAGAGCTTCGCGGTGCCGCGTGCGCCCTCGGGAAAGACCATGAGCATGCGCTCGTCGGCGAGGAGCCGCTCGGCGTGCTCGGGGAGGCCCGTGAGATGACCGCAGCGGTTCGTGAGCTGCGACGCGAAGGGCACCTTGTTCAGGAATTTTTCCGCCATGCCCTGCGCGAGGCGGGGCGGATTCATCTCGAGGAACTGCGAGGCGACGACCATGGCGCCGTCGAGGGCCACGCCGCCAGAGTGGTTTCCGACGAGCATGACGCGCCCACGGCGCGGCACGTTCTCGATCCCGTGGGACTCGACGGAGAAGTAGTGCTTGAAGAAGAACCGGAGGGCGGTGAACGACGGACCGAGGTAGGCCTTCGAGATTCCATAAGGATCCACGCCGAACTCGTTGAACGGGATCTCGAGCTGCTCGAGCCGGTCACGAACCTCGGAGTCGACGGGAAGCGAAAAACGCATCGTGGTGCAACGCCTCGCGAGGAGCCTACCAGTTGACGCTCGGCCAACCTCGCGCGAAAACCTTCGTGCGATGAAAATGACCCTCCGCGCCGGCTCGCACAGCATCCTGCACCTCACGACCGCGATGATCCTCGCCCTGGCCGCCTCCGCATGCGAGAAGAAGCCCGACCCGGCACCGACGCCGGCCCCGTCCTCGTCGGCGTCGACCACGGGAGGCGCGATCGCCGACGCCGCCCCGGCGAAGCCGATGGGCATCAAGCTGGACAAGCTGACGCGCACGGACTTCAACCGTCTCTCTGCGGAGCTCGCGCTTCCGCTCTTCTGGATCGCCGACAAGAACAAAGACGGCGCCATCGACTCCGACGAGCTTGCCATCTACTGGGGCATCGCTCCGGGAGCCAAGCTCGCAGAGTACGTCGACACGACGGGCTTCACGACGAAGGCGCAGGAGGACATCGAGAGCATCGCCAAGCGCTCGAAGGAGACGGCGACGCCGGCGGGCCTCGATCCGAAGGAGATCGCCCGTCGCGAGGCGGTGAAGAAGGAGCTCGCTCAGGGACGCGTCACGCTCGTCGCGACGGACCTCGTCAGCGCCTCGCCCGAGGAGAAGCGCGTCGTCGGCTACATCACGCACGCCGCGGAGCTGATCGAGAGGCTCTATGCGAAGCAGGAAGGCACGCTCGACCTCCGCGCGAAGGTGCCCGCCGGCGACACGTTGAGCGCGTCGATGTTCTTCCGCAACCAGACCCCGAAGTGCGAGGCGCCGCAGACACAGAACGATCCCGCGTGCAGCGCGATCCCGGACGCGCCGAAGGGCAAGCTCTCCGGCCTCTATCCCGCCGCACAGCTCGATAACGCGAAGTTCTGCGACGACCTCACGAAGCTCGAGGCCGGTAAGAAGGAGAAGGTCCTGATGGATCCCTTCACGGTCGTCACCGCGGCGCCGGCCGCAGCGAAGAGCGACGGCGGAAAGCCGTCGAAGGACGCCTTCGCGGCCGTGCCGTACCACGAGGCCTTCAAGGAGGACACGAACGCGATCAGCGGGCAGCTCAAGGCGGCCGCCGAGGCGCTCGGCGAGAAGGAGCCGGCGCTCAAGGTCTATCTGCTCGCGGCCGCGCAGGCGTTCACCGACGACAAGTGGTGGCCTGCCGACGAGGCGTGGGCAAAGATGGATGCGAAGAACTCGAAGTACTACCTGCGCATCGCGCCGGACGAGACGTACAAGGAGCCTTGCAGCACGAAGGCGCTCTACCACGTGAGCTTCGGCCTCATCAATCAAGGGTCCTTGAAGTGGCAGACCAAGCTCGACCCGTTGAAGACCGACATGGAGAAGGCGCTCGCCGAGCTGGCCGGGCCTCCGTACAAGGCGCGCGAGGTCAGCTTCAAGCTGCCCGATTTCATGGATGTCGCGCTCAACGCCGGTGACTCGCGCCCCGCGCGCGGCGCCACCATCGGGCAGTCGCTCCCGAACTTCGGTCCGGTCGCGAACGAGGGTCGCGGGCGCACCGTCGCGATGCTGAACTTCTACACCGACCCGGACAGCATCGACGCGCTCAAGGGGACGACCGAGTCGCTCTTCTGCAAGGACACGATGGCGAAGTATACGACCGATCCCGAGCCGCTCCTGATGAGCACCGTGCTCCACGAGGCCGCGCACAACCTCGGCCCGGCGCATCAGTACAAGGCGAACGGCAAGATCGATCGCGAGGCCTTCGGCGGTCCGCTCGCGAGCACGCTCGAGGAGCTCAAGGCCCAGACCGCCGCGCTCTACTTCACCAGCTGGCTGGTCGACAAGAAGCAGGTCACTGCGGAGGAGGCCGAGAAGGCGCACGTGCGCGACATCGTCTGGGCCTTCGGCCACATCGCGCAGGGTATGTATGACGGCGACAAGCACCCGCAGAGCTACAGCCAGCTCGCAGCGATCCAGCTGGGCTCGTTCATGAAGAGCGGCGCGATCACGTGGAAGGCCGACGAGAACGCGGCCAACGACAAGGACAAGGGCTGCTTCTCGATCGCGCTCGACAAGCTCCCTGCCGCCGTCAAGACGCTCATGTCCGAGGTCGCGCAGATCAAGGGCAAGGGCGACAAGGCGCGCGCGGAGAAGCTCGTGAAGGACTTCGTCGACGTCACCGGTGACAAGAAGAGGGTCCTCGAGGTGATCACCGAGCGCGTGCTCAGGTCGCCGAAGCCGAGCTTCGTCTACTCGATCAAGCTGGATTGATCGGGAGGCCCCGGCTCAAGTGGCGGGCGACGAGGACAACAAGGAGAAGCCCTGATTCGCGGGCGCTATGCTGCGGCCGTGGGCATCACGCCGCCGTACCCGCCGATCGAGCCCGCGCCTACGCGCGTGAGGTTCCCCGATCCCGGACGCCCGCGCTCGCCCGAGGTCGTCGCGATGGGCTGCGACTTCAGCCCCGGCACGGTGCTCCGCGCTTATCGAAGCGGCATCTTTCCGTGGCCTCACGGCGAGGAGACCGAGAAGGGCGAGCCCCTGGTGCTCTGGTTCTCGCCCGATCCTCGGACCATCTTCCCGCTCGAGGAAGAGGCGCACTGGTCGCGGAGCCTGCGTCGCACGCTCCGCAACCATCCCTACGAGGTCACGCTCGACGCCGACTTCCCTCAGGTGATGCATCTCTGTGGCGAGACGCGCGCGAAGGCGACGTGGATCATTCCGGAGCTCGAGGCGGGATACGTGAAGCTGCACGAGCTCGGATGGACGCACAGCGTCGAGGTCTGGGAGCGCGCGCCCGGAAACGAGCGTGTCCTTGTCGGCGGCATCTACGGGATCGCGATCGGCGGGATGTTCGCCGGCGAGTCGATGTTCCATCTTCGGACCGACGCTTCGAAGATCGCGTTCGCGACCCTTGCGGAGCGGCTTCGCGGCGCGGGCTTCGCGCTCTTCGACGTTCAGGTGCAGAACCCGCACCTCGAGTCGCTCGGCTGCGTCGAGATTCCCCGCGGCGAATACCTCGTCCGGCTCCATGCCGCGCTACCCCTGGCCTGCCACCTACAATGATCATGGCTCAGCTCGATCTGCCCGCGATCGCGGGTTAAACCGTCTCTTGCAGGGATCGGCCGCCAGCGACGGACCGCCCCCGGCAGCAGAACACCGCCTCTTCTGAATGCGGCCCATCGCCGCACGACTCGGTCTGTACGTATGTAGGGTTCTCTCCGACTTTGGCCCGTCCGCCTCGAACGTGCCACACTTTTATCGGCAGCCAAATTCGGGCGATTCGGTCTGCCTCTGTTTTCGACTCGGTGAGCGCACACGCGAGTTGACGCGAACGAGCGCGACTGCTCACGCAACTCTCCATAGAGAGAGCGCCCAAGCGAGAGCGTCATGGAAACTTTCCAAGGCTCGAAGATCGGGACTGTCCGTCGAACGTTTAGCTTCTAGAAGTTTTGCTGGAGCGATTGCCTTGAAGAAGTCCGCCGCCACGCTGTCGACCAATGCCATTGCGGAGCCTCGCACCGCTGCGAACGCGCCGCGTCGCCCGTCGGGCCTTTCGAAGGCCCCCATCGCGAACATGACGCCGCCGGCAGAAGCCGAAGAAGCGGTCGACATGTACTTCCGCAAGATGGCGCAGGTCTCCCTCCTCACGCGCGAGGGCGAGGTCGAGCTGGCGCGGAAGATCGAGGAGGGCGAGCGGCGAATCATCGGCGCCATCGTCGACTCCGCGTTCGCCGCAGCGGAGCTCGACCACATCAGCCGCCTCCTCTACAAGGGCAAGCTCAAGGTTCGTGATGTCGTGCGCAACGTCGACGACGAGGACGCCTTCGACGAGGCCACGATGCTCCGCATCGGTCGCCTGCTCGAGCGGCCGCTCAAGGAGCTGCACGGCACGAAGCAGGTCAAGGCCGCGGAGGCCAAGGCCGCGGCTGGCAAGAACGCCAAGAAGAGCACGCGCAAGACGAAGACCGAGCTCGCGCGCGACGCGATCGTGCAGATGCTCGAAGAGCTGCGGCTCGACCGCAGCGTCATCGACCGCATCGAGAAGAAGCTCCGCATCACCCAGCGCGAGATTCCCGGAGCGAAGAAGATGACCTCCGGCACGCTCCAGATCCTCGCCGAGGGTCGGCGCCTGGCGGACCGCGCGAAGTCTGCGCTCGTCGAGGCGAACCTGCGCCTCGTCGTCTCGCTCGCGAAGAAGCACGTCAATCGTGGCCTCCAGCTGCTCGACCTGATCCAGGAAGGCAACATCGGCCTCATGCGTGCGGTCGACAAGTTCGACTACAAGCGCGGTTACAAGTTCTCCACCTACGCGACGTGGTGGGTGCGTCAGTCCATCTCGCGCGCCATCGCCGATCAGGGCCGCACCATCCGGGTCCCCGTTCACATGTACGAGAGCCTCCAGAAGCTCACGCGCATGAGCCGCTCGCTGCTCCAGGAGTACGGCCGCGAGCCGACTCCCGAGGAGCTGGCCGAGTCGACGGGCATTCCCGTCGAGAAGGTGCGCGCCGTGATGAAGATCGCGCGCGAGCCGATCAGCCTCGAGACGCCCGTCGGCAGCGACGGCGAGTCTCATGTCGGCGAGTTCATCCCCGACGACTCGGGTCTGCCGCCCGACGAGGCGTACGCGCAGATGCGCTTCAACGACCAGACGCGCCAGCTGCTCAAGACGCTCACGCCGCGCGAGGAGAAGATCCTCCGCATGCGATTCGGCATCGACGAGCCGCGGGACCACACGCTCGAGGAGGTCGGCGAGAGCTTCTCGCTGACGCGCGAGCGCATCCGCCAGATCGAGACGAAGGCGCTGCGCAAGCTTCGCCTCCCGTCGCAGCATCGCAAGCTGAAGACGTACATCGGCGGTCAGTGATGCGCGCACGATGACCGTTCAGGCGAACGTCGAAGCGATCCTTCGCGACAAACTCACGCCCGAGCACCTCGAGGTCGTGAACGAGAGCCACATGCACTCGGTCGCGAAGGGTTCGGAGACGCACTTCAAAGTGGTCGTCGTCTCGCCGATCTTCGAGGGCGTGTCGGCGGTGAAGCGGCATCAACTCGTGTACGGCGCGCTCGGCGACATGATGGGGAAGAAGCCCTCGCAGGGCGGCATCCACGCGCTCGCGATCACATCGCGCACGCCCGCGGAGTGGGCCCGGAGCCCCGAGGCGAACGAGTCGCCGCTCTGCGCCAGCAAGGGCAAGTAGACGCTCCGGTGACATGACGCGCGGGGATGGCCTGACGCCTTACCGGTGAGCCGCGCCGTTCCCCGGCGATCCACCCAGGTCCCGCTTTCTGCGTTGAGTCCTCGGAAGTGAGGACGTTTCACTCGAATCCTACACGCCACGACCTGGCACGGCGGTCGCAGGAGGTCCCACATCTCCTCCTTCCCTGCCAGGACGTCCATGAAACTCTCCCTCGCCCGTCTCGTCGTCGTCGCCTTCTCACTTACTGCCCTCGTCGCGTGCTCGAGTACGGAAGGCGCGTCGGAAGAGACCCCCATCGCGGAGACCGGCGAAGCGGTCAGCGAGTCCGTTCCGGTCGGGACGACGCTCCACGCGACGACGGCCGTGAGCGTGCGCGAGGGTCCGTCGACATCGAACACGCGCATCCGGACGATCCCGACCGGTGCCAGCGTCAAGGTCGTCGTCGCCGCGCCCCAGAACGGCTTCTACCACGTGAGCTACGACGGCGACGACGGCTGGGTCTTCGGCCGCTATCTCGCGAGCACCGACGCACCCGCGGAACCAAGCGGCGGCAACTACTCCACGACGAGGAACATCTCGATCGTCTACCAGGGCTCTTGTTCGTTTCTTCATCGCTGCGACAGCTACTCGCGCAGCCTGCCCGCGGGACAGGTCAACTGG
Source organism: Polyangiaceae bacterium (assembly GCA_043717125.1). GTDB lineage: Bacteria > Myxococcota_A > Polyangia > Polyangiales > Polyangiaceae > Labilithrix. Next base: position 10,154 of record JAYSXP010000588.1, read on the forward strand.
GGCTGCCTCGGTCACGGCGCGGTGTGCGTCGACTCCGAGCACTGGGCTTCGGGCCCGTCGCGCGCGTACTGCGGCAAGACGGTGAAGTTCTGCAAGGGCGACGTGTGCACGACCGCCGTGATCAAAGACGTGAGCGTCTCGCACGACTTCGAGGGAAGCCAGGGCGTGTTCGACGCGCTCGGCATCGGCTACGGTGGCGGCTCGACCTGCTCGAACACGTACATCAGCGGTAACCCGCACGTCACCGTCTCGTACTGAGCATCACTCAGTACGCGCGATAGCCGAACGTCAGCGGGAAGAAGATCGCCGTATTGTCGCGGCCATCGTCGGTGAGGAGCAGCCCCGGCTGCACGCCGACCATCCACTGACCCCACTTACTCGCGAGAACGACGACGGTCGCCTCGGCCATCGCACCAAAGACGAGATCGGTCCCGTAGGCGATACCGTTCGACCTCGTCTCCAACCGACCGCCGAGGAACGTCGCGCCGAGCCAGAGCGACGAGCCGAGGCGCAGCGAGAGACCGGGGCCGCCCATGTACGCGTAGCTCGGATGCCCTTCCGGTCCGAGCGCGAGAAAGCCGCGAGCGAGGAACTCGAAGCGATCGGTCACGGCATGACCGGCCTCGAGGATCGCGCCGGCAGCGACACGCGTCGTGCTCAGGTCGTTGGGCATCCCCTTCGCGGCTCCGACCATGTGGTACGGCGCGAGCGCGAACGCTGCACCCCACACGAAGCCGTCGGGGACCTCGGGCGTCGTGGGCTCGGGAACGCGATCGACGACGGGCGCTGCGACGGGGGCAGGCGGCGGCGAAGGAGACGGTCCGGTCGCCGCAACGGCGGCCGGAGAGAGCGAGATGGCGAGCGTGTCGCCGACGCCCTTCGCCTCGACGTCCTCCTCGGCTTGCCATCCGTCGCCCTGCGCCACGACGACATGGTGACCGCCCGCAACGAGCAGCGTCGCGGGCGAAGCATCCACGAGCGGAGCACCGTCGACGAACACGCGAACGCCGGACGGTCTCGTGTCGATGCGAAGGCGGGTCGAACGCGCCTTGATCTGCGCGATGGCGACGACGGCGGCTCCGCTGAACTCGCCGCTCTCGCCGGCCTCCGTGAGGTAGGTCTCGTACGTATCCACCGCAGCTTGAGGACGAAGCGCGCGCTCCTCGGCGACCGCGAGGTTGTAGACGATCGACGGCGCATGATGCTCGGCGTCGGCCCGCCTGAAGAGACGCCGCGCGCCTTCGTAGTCGCCACGCTGGTACAGACGCACGCCCTCGGCGAAGTCGCGACGTGCCGCGTCGACGTCGTCGGCGCAGGCTCTACGCGATGCGAAGAGAGAGACGAGCAGGATCGCGGAGAGCAGCGCCGCCGTGCGGCCCCTCGAGACGATGCAGCTACGAGAGTCCCACGGGTCCGACAAGCCGATGGCGATAGTACGCCGACGCGCGAAGATCAGGGGTTCGCGATGGCGGGGCTCGGCGTCGTGTACGTCTTGAAGTCTGCTTTGTTATTCCCGGTGTCCACGCCGCTGGGAAAACGGCCGATCGAGCCGCCGGACGGAGGACTCGGTGCAGCCGTGCCCTCCTTGAAACTGCCGCCCGTGACGGTTCCATAGGCGACGCCGTCGACGACCTTCGCGGTGCCGTCGAGAAGACCGACCTGGCCGTCTCCCGCCGCCATTCCGGGCGTCCAGTCCGTGGAGCCACCCGGCGTGAGGACCAGAAAGCCTTTCGACGGGATGCTGTCACCGACGGCGAACTTGTGGCCCGCGAGCCCGGTCCCGCCGCTCGCCGATTCATACTTGAGCTCCCAGTTCCCGAGCGGCACGGCGCACGTGCTCGGGTTGTACAGCTCGATCATCTCGTCGTTGGCGCTCGCGCCAGCGGTCTTGACCTCGTTGATCACGACCTTCTGCGAGCAGCTCCCCGAGTCTAGAACCGGCGTCGTACCGGTGTCCTCAGGTGGAGCCCCATCTTTCGGCGTCGGGATGACGTTGACGTCGCGGCTGGCGTCCGGTTCGACGCCGCCCTCGTTGAAGTCGGCTCCCGTGACCGACCCGTTCGCGCAGGCGTCCACGACGAGCGTCGCCATCGCGGCAGTCGCGACCCACATAATTCCCCCGCCAAGTCTCCTGACGAGGCGCATCACGATCGATCTTTCAGTTCGAGGGGTCGAGCTTCGTCGGGCTGTGCGCCGTCGCCACGCGCATCGCTCGCTCGCTCGCGCGCTCCCACTTGAGGATGTCCTCGAGTGCATCGACCATCGAGGTGACGACACCCCGCTGCTCGACGACGCGTCGCTCACCTTTGGGGGCTGCTGAGGTCTTCAGCTCTCCGCCACGGCGCTCGGTCTTGCGCCGATCTGTGTCCTGCTTCGTAGGGCTTCTCATGGAACGTCGCATCCTCCCACAGTGCCAGCGTCTCGCCTCATCAGCCTAGAATTAAGCGAACAACCTGCCAGGTGTTTCTGGCCGAATTGTGAGCTTTGCTCCCGCTTCAGAGAAAATAGTCGGGCAGTAACTCCGAATCTTTGATTCCTGGTGTCATCGCATAAGCCGAGAAGTCGGTGGTGCCCGCCTCCCGCAAGAGCGTCTCGTCGACGCAGAAGTTCCCCGTGAATTCCGTGCTCTTCCGCGTGAGCACGGCATACGCCGCGTCCGCCATGATGTCGGGCTTTCGGCTACTGCGTAGGGTCGCATCGCCCCCGAGCAGATTCTGCACGGCCGCGGTCGCGATCACGGTCCGAGGCCAGAGCGCATTCACCGCGATCTTCTGGCCCTTGAGCTCCTCGGCCATGCCGAGCACGCACATGCTCATCCCGAACTTCGCCATCGTGTAAGCGACGTGCGGACCGAACCAGCGCGCTTCCATGTTGAGCGGCGGCGAGATGTTGAGGATGTGCGGGTTGTCCGACTTGGCGAGGTGCGGGATGCAGGCCTGCGAGCAGACGAACGTGCCCCGCGTGTTGACCCCGTGCATGAGGTCGTAGCGCTTCATCGGCGTGTCGACCGTGCCGGTGAGGCTGATGGCGCTCGCGTTGTTCACGAGGATGTCGATGCCGCCAAAGGTCGCGACCGCGAGCTTCACGGCCTCCTGGACCTGCTCCTCGAAGCGGACGTCGCAGATGCAGGCGAGAGCCTTGCCGCCCGCGGCCTCGATCTCCGCCTTGGCGGTGTAGATCGTCCCCTCGAGCTTCGGGTGGGGCTCGGCCGTCTTGGCGGCGATGACGACGTTCGCGCCATCGCGGGCGGCGCGGAGGCCGATGGCCTTGCCGATGCCGCGGCTCGCGCCGGTGATGAAGATCGTCTTCCCTTTGAGATTCAGTGCCATCGCGGATCGGGTCCCTTGAGGAGGGCCTCGCAGTACGATTTGGATGCTGTCCGGTCAATGACTCAAACCATCAAAGGTGAGCCTGATGAGGCGATTTTTGGGTCGATGGAACCGTTCTTGCGCTTCTCGTGGGCGCCTTGCAGAAAGGGCGTGCGCTTCAATTTCCAGGTGCTAGGCCGTGCAGATTTTGGTCGAGCTCCGGATCGGCGATTGGCGTGTAAGCTCGGGTCGCGGAGGGCGTTCAAAGCTCATGAAGCGAGTCGTCTTGTTCACGTCGTTGGTTCTGCTCGCAGCGGTCGGCAACGGATGCATCACGCGCGAGCGCGTGATCGTCGTCAAGGAGCCGAGTGGCGACCCGAACGGGTCGAAACCCATCGCTGGCGACGGCGAACCGCCCCTCGCCACCGAGGGAGACCGGCCGAAGAACGGGGACGACGACTCCGACTGGGGCATCAAAAATCCGAGCGATAGCCAGGAGTACCAGCGGACCATCGCGAAGGTGACCCACATGGTCTCGGACCAGGACCTCGTGTCCCGCGTCCGCCGGCGCCAGCTCGCGCTCGTCAACGTGTCCTACGAGGACACTGGCCGCAAACAGGGCTCCGCCCTCGGGCCGAACATCTCCGACCTGACGCTCCAGGTTCGTCGTCGCGATCCGAGCGGGCGGTTCGAGTCGTCGATCATGCCGGTGATCCGGCCGCCGAACTTCGTCGACCGCACCGGGGACGTGCCGTCGGACCGCTTCTTCGTCCGCGTCGGCAACGAGCGAGGGCAGAACCTGACGAGCATCCCGCTCACCGACGTCCTCAAGAACCTGAAGGGCTTCGCGGCGAGGCCCGATTCGATCCTCGGCGACGGCAACGTCCTCGCCGGCCGCGACTCGCACTTCCTCGTGAGCGCACAGGCCGTGTTCCTGCCGATCCCGAAGAGTGGCAAGGCGCAGTTCAACCCGGTGCTCTTCAATTACCAATCGGCGCCGGGCTCCCCCGCTGTGCTCACCATCCTCGTCACCCGCCAAGGCACGAGCATGCAGGTGATCGAGAACAAGGCCGAGGAAGCGACCGCCGCGGGCTGGGGCCAGGAGCTCTACTTCGACAACAAGGGCCAGCGCGCGGCGTTTACCGCCGAGCGAAAGACCGACGTGGCCGAGCGCATCGCAGCCCAGGGCGGCCCGAAGAACGAGGACGACCGGAGCGCGCTCCAGAAGGGCGCCGACGTCCTCTTCCTCGTGCAGGTGCCGCTCAAGCACGCGCAGCTCGGTCGCCTCGGTGGAGCGCTGCCCTCCGGCGGTGCCGGGGGAATGCCGCCGTCCGCGCCTGCGACCCAGGCCGCGCCTTCGCCGATGAAGCCGTCGGCCAAGAAGAGCGCCTCCGCGGAGTCGGCCAACGACGCCGACAAGAGCGACGTCGAGCAGGCCGTGCTCGGTCACGGGCCGAACGTCGGTCCGTTCAACGAGGGGCACCGCCTCCTCATCGAGCGCGACCCGAAGTTCCCGATCCGCATCACCGTCCAGTTCTACAAGGCGACGAGCAACGGCGCCGTCAGCGACATCGACCTCGACAGCATCTCGCGCTCGATCGGCAGCGTGTACGAGCACGCCGACGCGGTCGGGTCGCTCGTGATGCCGGACGGCGACCCGCGCCGCCCGACAGCGTGGCAAAAAGTGCCGCACGAGTGGTTCCCCTGGTGAGCTCAACCCGGTAAAACCAGGCGCTTTCCGCTCGGGTCGTCCGAGGCACCCCCGTTGCATCGCAACGGTACGGAGGTGACGACCATGACGACGCTCGCGCATCGCAGTCTCGCGGCGGCCACGTGCCTAGGGGCTCTTGCCGCGATCGCCGGCATGGGCTGCAAGCGCGACCACGTCGACCGCGATGGGTATGCCGAACGCTCGTTCGACCAAGGCGCCACGGACCGGAGCGGCGTTGGAGTGACCACCGTGACGGGCGCCGACATCGGGGCCCTCTCGAGCGAGAGCGCCATCGAGCGCATCGCCGCCGCCCGCTGCGCGCGCGAGGCCGCCTGCAACAACGTCGGGTCCGACAAGCACTTCGGGACCCACGAGGCGTGCACGCGCGACCTCCAGTCGACGGTCGGCGCGGACCTCGCCCCCGGCAAGTGCCCGCGCGGGATCGACGTGTACGGGATCGACAAGTGCACCGACGCGATCCGCACCGAGAGCTGCAACGACCCCGTCGATACGCTCTCCCGCCTCGCGGCCTGCCGCGCGAGCGCGCTCTGCCTGGAGGCGGGGCCGAAGACGCGCTGAACCAATCAGCGACCGAACTGGACGCAGCGCCGGCTGAGCGTGCCGTGCTCGAAGCCGCGGATCGGAAAGCCGACAGCGTGATCGTAGAGCGACGCCGCGCCGGCGAGCACGAAGAGCGGCTCGAGGTGCGCGCCCGTCGGGTGCGCCCGGCGCGCGTGCGGACCCTTGGTGCGCCAGTCGAAAAGATCGTCGAGCTCGGAGTCTGCGAGCACGTTGGCGACCCAGCCGTCGAACTCACGCGCCCAGTCCGCGGGCGGCGCGTCGGGGCGCGGGTCGAGCTCGGCGAGCCCATACGTGACGCCGCCGCTGCCCAGCATGAGCACCCCACGTGCTGCGAGGACCCCTAATTTACGCCCGATCGCGAAGAGCGCACGGGGCCTCGCCCCGACCACGAGCGAGAGCTGGAGCACCGGCACATCGGCCTCAGGGAAGAGGTGCACGAGCGGTGACCACACGCCTTGGTCCCAGCCGCGCGCACCGACGCGCTCGACGGCAAGGAGCGAGTGCACGTCGTAGGCGAGGTCGGGTGCCCCGGGCGCGTCGTACCTGACGTTGCGCAGCGCATCGGGGACCACCTGCGCGGCATCGTCGCCGAAGTCGTGGACGAGCTCGGGACGCGCTGCCGTCGAGCCGCGCGAGAGGGCCGACGCCTTCCAGTGTGAGCTGATGACGAGGATCGCGCGCGGCTTGCCGAGGTCGCGACCCCATTGTCCGAGCTCGCGACCGCGCTCGGCATCGACGGCGAGCGACGGGCCTCCGTGCGAGACGAAGATGGGCGGTACGTGTCCCGCGCTCAAGGCGTCACCTCCGACGTGGGCGGCGCAGCGCTACGACCGAGCCCATCGGCTGCGGGTCTGGATCGAGCGGAGGCAGAGCAAGGACGAGTCGCTCGATGCGAGGAAGCGACTCCTGCGCGGCGCGCTCGGCGCGGAGCTCGTCAAACTCGCCGTTGAAGACGATGCAGAGCAGGTAGATCGAGGAGAACGAGAGGACGAGGTACGACGACTCGTCACGCGATACATGCCGCACGTGCCTGCCCTTGTGGAGCAGATCGAGCTGCGGGAGCGCGCGGATGAGGGCGATCGCGCGGCGCGTGATCTCCGGCTCCTCCTGCTCGTCGTGGGCGCCGTCGTCGTGCTCGTGCTCGCCGGACTCGTGCGGCTGGTCGAGGCTCGTCAGCAGCGGCGCCGACTCGGCCGGCGGCGGGGCCATACGGAGGTTGCCGGTCGGGGCGGTCGCATCCTGGAGCGGCCCGGAGTCGTCGGAGGCGGCGACCGCGTGGAGGCCTGCACCGGGCGCGGAATCGTCGTACGAGGTGAGCTCGCGCGTCGAGACGTCGCGCAGGAGCATCTCGTTGCGCGCGCGCGGCTTGGCGGAGATCGAAGCGCAGCCCCAGACCACCGGCGAGTCGCCGTCGATCACGACGACGTCGTGGGCGCGAGCACGAAGCGCGAGCGCCTTCAGCTCCTCGTGGAGGGAGCTCACCACCGGCATGCGAGACTTGCTGGGCGCGGCGAGGGCCTCGGCGAAGGTGCCGGCGAGCATGGCGAGCCGACGCGTCAGGGCCTCCGGCTCGGTGGGCGTGGTCCCGAAGCTGGCCACGACGTGGCGGCCGTCTTCGAGGCGCGCCACGATGACGTTGGCGGCGACGGGAGGCGACTCGCCGGGGGCAAGCAGCCGGACATCATCGGCCGAGAGCTCGCGCTGAGCGAGCGAGAGAAAGCGTTCGGAGACCTCGTCCATGAGTCGGCGCAGACGTGTCTAGCATGGAATCGCCGTCCCGAGGACGACGGCCCATGGTCGCGGCGGCCCGGCCGCACTAGATGAGTTCCTCGGCATGGAGAAGAAGGTTCCCGGCGGGCGGCTCGGTCGAATGGCGCGTCTGGCGGCGCTCGGCCTGAAGACAGGCGCGGGCGCCATCCTGAGCCGTGGTGACGATGGCGGGAAGGCGGCTGCCGATCGCGCCGCGGATGTGCTCGGCACCATGCGCGGCCTCGCAGCGAAGTTCGGGCAGATGGCGAGCTACGTCGACGGCATCGTCCCCGAGGGGCAGCGGGACGCCTTCGAGGCCTCGCTCAAGATGCTGCGGTCGCAGGCGCCGCGCTCGAACCCGGCGCAGATCCGCGGCGTCATCGAGACCGAGCTCGGAGCGCCCATCGACCTTCTTTTCTCATCGTTCGAGGACGTGCCGCTCGCGAGCGCGTCGATCGGCCAGGTCCATCGGGCGCGGCTGCCCGAGGACGTGATGGGCGGCCTCGAGGTCGCGGTGAAGGTCCAGCACCCCGGCATCCGGAAGGCCGTCGACAGTGACCTCGCGAACGCGGGCATCCTCGAGGGCATGGGCGCCATGCTCGGCGCGCGTCGCTTCGACACGAAGACGCACCTCGACGTCATGCGCACGCGCTTCCGGGAGGAGCTTGATTACGCGCTCGAGGCCGAACGGCTCGTCGCGTTCACGGCCCTGCACGAAGGCGACCCGACGATCCGGATCCCGCGGTTCGTCGCCGAGCGCTCGTCGGCGAGCGTGCTCACGACCGAGCTCGTCCACGGCCGCTCGCTCGAGGAGGTCCTCGGAGAGGGCGAGGACGCGCGTCGGGCCTGGGCGGAGACGCTGTGGCGCTTCGTCTTCAAGGGCAACCTCGTCGGCGGCATGTTCAACGCTGACCCCCACCCCGGCAACTATCTCTTCCAGGACGACGGGCGGATCGCGTTCCTCGACTACGGATGCGTGCAGGTGATCCCGCACGCGAAGCGCCCGCACGCGCACGCGCTGCATCGCGCGGCCGTCGCCCGCGACGAGAGCGACTTCAGCGATCAGGTCTCGCTCCTGATCGACGCGCGACCGGGTGAGCTAGAGCGCCTCGCGCGCGCCTACTCGCGCCTCTGCTTCGAGCCGCTCTTCAAGTCGCCCTACAAGATCACGCGCGGGTATGCCGCGAGCCTCGTCGACGAGATGAAGTCGATGGCGATGACGGCACGCAAGCTCCCGGAGGCCGAGATGTTCGCGATGCCCGGCGAGATGCTCTTCATGAACCGCCTGCAATTCGGGTTCTATTCGGTGCTCGCGCGCCTCGACGTCGAGGTGGACTACGCTGCCGTGGAGAAACGCTTCCTCCCTCCCTGATGAGCGACGTTCCCGAAAGCTCGCGCCGCCGCGCGTTCCTACCGTCTCTGCCGACGGTCGTCCTGCTCGCGGCATCGTATGCGTTCCGGCTGCCTCCCCTGCTCAACGCGCGGTCGACGAACTCGGACGCGGCCGTCGTCGGGCTCCAGGCGATGCACATGCTCCGGGGCGAGCTCTCACCGTTCCTCTGGGGGAGCGGCTATCAGACCTCTGCCGACTCCCTCGTCGCCGCGCTCTTCTTCGCGCTGCTCGGCCCGTCGCCGCTCGTCTTGATGCTCTCCGCGCTCTCGATGCACGTGATGGCGACGCTCTTCGTCTTCGCGATCCTCAGGCGGCGCTTCGCGCCTTGGGTAGCGCTCTTGCTCACGATGCCGATGATCGTGAGCCCGAGCTCCGTCCACAGCTACGCGCTGTATCCACCGCGTCAGGTGTCGCTGACGCTCGCGCTGGCCGCGTTCTGGGCGATCGACGTGGCCGCGGCGCGCGTCTCCGCGGGCTCGAAGGCGAGGTGGCTGGCAGCTGGCGGCCTCTGCGCGACCCTCGCCGTGTCGGCGGATCCATACCCGATGCTGCTCCTGCCGCTGGTCGGCCTCTATGCGGCGATGGTGTCCTGGGATCGCGACGAGCTCGCCGCGAGCGCGAGGCGTCTCGCCGTGTTCGGCGCGGGCTGCGTCGCGGGCCTCGCGCCGTTCGTCGTCCTTCATCGCCTCTCCGGCGCGAAGAGCGGACCGATGGGCCTCACCACCGGCATGCTCGCGCACCACTGGCGCCTCCTCGCCGACGAGTGCCTGCCCTGGGCGCTGAGCTACAAGGTGTATTATGCACGTCACGTGATGGACTACCGGGCCTGGGACGCGCCCGTGTGGTTCCGCATGCTCGGGAGCCTCGGCGCGCTCCTGCTCGGCGGGCTCGTGGTGTACGGGCTAGCGTCGGCGCGAAGCCGCACTGTGCCCGCCAGCGTCCGCCGCCTTGGCTTCACCGGCGCGCTGGCATTCCCCCTCGCGATCGCTGCGTTCCTCGTGTCCGTGATGGCCATGGATCACTTCTCGATGCGGTACCTCGCGGTGCTCACACTGATGACGCCCTTCGCCGTCGCGCCCGCTGCGCACGCGCTCGGCGCACGGCGCTTCGCGACGATCTTCGCGCCGCACCTGCTCGCCTCCGCGATCGCAGGATGGGTCGGCTACGGACCGTTCGTTCACGGTCCGCTACCCGTGGCCGAGACCCCCGAGCTGCGCGACGACTACACGCTGTTCTCGATGCTGCGCGCGCGCGATCTCCGCTTCGCAATGGCGGACTACTGGACGTCGTATCGCCTGACGTACCTGTTCCGGGAGGAGCTCGTCGTCGTGCCGACGAACCCCGGCGAAGATCGCCATGCGCCGTATCGACGCGCCCTCGAGGCCGCGCCCGTCTTCGCGTACGTCCACGATCCGGGACGGTCGCGCGAGGACGTGAATACCGCCGAGCGCAACCTCGTCTCGACGAACCAGACTGTCGAGCGGCTGATGGCGGGGAGCCTGACGGTCTTCATCGTGCGCCGCTGAGCCCTTCCTGCGCGCGGGAGAAGAGGGAGGAGACGCTCGAGGTCGCTCAATCCGTGCAGGGGACGTCGGCGTACGGATCGAGATCGTCGCGCTTGCGCTCACTCACGACGGCCACCTGGAGGCGCGTCTCGCTGACGCGGCGCGGCTCGCGGTGCCCATCGCCTGCGCGGTCGGTCTTCTCGGCCTTCGCCACACGCCCGTGCGCGATGGGGAGATGACGCGTCGCGACTTCCTTGTTTGCGAACATGGCGCTCATAGACGCAAACTACGTGCCCCTCGGGGCCTGGTCACGAATCCGGCATAAATGCCCGATGACGCGGTGCGCGTGCGCAGCGCACTTCGCACCCAAGCGTGAAATGCTTGCCGCGCGGCGTGGTGCGCGGGACGCACATGCTGTCGTCATCCCGCATCCGATTCGAGGGTCGGGCTACGCTTTGCGACGCGGCTCGTCATGAAGGAACGCGCGGGATCCAAGCTCGGTGACTACCAGCGCAAGCGGCGTCCCGACGCGACGAACGAGCCCTTCGGGGAAGACGTCCCCGCCAGCACGACCGAGGGAACGCTCTCGGGCGCCTTCGTCGTTCACCTGCATGATGCGACGAGGCGGCACTACGACTTGCGCCTCGAGGTCGGCGGCGTCCTCGCGAGCTTTGCCGTGCCGCGCGGGCCGAGCCTCGACCCCGAGGAGAAGGTGCTCGCGGTGAAGACCGAAGATCACCCGATCGAATACCTCGACTTCGAGGACGTGATTCCTCCGGGGCAGTATGGCGCAGGTCCGATGATTGCCTGGGATCGAGGCGTCGTCACTTACCTCGAGGGGCCCGCCGAGGAAGAGATCGCGAACGGGAAGATCCACGTCGAGCTGCACGGGCTCAAGCTGCGTGGCCGCTACGCGCTCGTGAAGCTGACGAAGTCCGCGAAAGGAGATGAGTGGCTGCTCTTCAAGAAAGCCGACCAGCACGCGAGCAAGGAGCGCGACATCGTGAAAGAGCTCCCGCGCTCCGTGCTCTCCGGGCTCACCGTGGAAGAGCTGCCGGATGCAGAGCGCATCGGTGAGGCGCAGGTGGACCGTGCGCACGGGCGCGGTGCGCCACGGCTCACCGCCCGCACGACGCGTGAGCTCTTCGCTCCCGAACGATCGCCGCTCATCGCTCCACGCACGAAGACTGCGGTGCTCCCGCGCGCGGCGGGTGGCTGGCTCTACGACGCAGAGCTCGACGGCGTTCGCGTGCTCGCAGTCCGTGACGGCGACATGGTGTCGCTTCGCCAGTGGACCGCAAACGGGACCGCGCAGTCGATCGAGGACTTTTACCCCGACGTCGTGCGCGCATTGCGTGCGCTTCCCTGCAGACGCGTCGTCATCGACGGCGAGCTCGTCGCCTTCGACGCAAGCGGTCATCCGAGCTCGAAGCTCCTGGCGCAGCGCGTCGGGAGGATCGCGAAGCTCGATACGCATCGTGCAACGACGCTCACGCCCGTCTTGCTGATTGCGAAAGATCTCCTCGCCCTGGGCGACGCCGACGTCCGACCGCTCCCGCTCGACACGCGACGCGCGCTCCTCGCGGAACTGCTCCCCGCCATCGGCTTCGTTCGCGGCGCGCCTCCGCTCGAGGGAGCGCTCGCTCCCATCCTCGCGCTCTGTTCGGAGCTCGGAGTCGCAACCGTCGTCGCGAAGAAGAAGTCATCGCCCTACACCATCGACCCGAAGAAGACCGAGTGGATCTCTCGCGACACCGGAGCCTCGCCACGCTCGCGGGTCACCATCGATCACCTCGCGTCCGACGCGGCCGCCGTGCACCGGCACGTGAGCGTCACGAATCGCGCGAAGGTGTTCTGGCCAGAGGAGGGCTACACGAAGGGCGACCTCTGCGATTACTACGCGAGCATCGCGGAGGTCATCCTCCCTCACCTCGCAGATCGCCCCGTGATCCTCGTTCGCTACCCCGACGGAATCGCCGGCAAGAATTTCTACCAGTGGAACGTGCCGCCCGGGATGCCACCGTGGGTCCGTACGCTGTCCGTCGGCGAGCCCGGCGACGAGCAGAAGCGAGGCTTCCTTCTCGATGACGCTTCGACGCTCCTCTACATCGCCAACCTCGCGTGCATCCCGCTCCACATCCTCGCGTGTCGGGTGCCGAAGCTCGAGCAAGCAGACTTTTTCACGGTCGACTTCGACGTGAAGCAGTCGTCGCTCATGCACGCGGTCACACTCGCGAAGCGACTGCACGAGCACCTGGACGCCATCGGGCTTCCGAGCTTCCCGAAGACGTCCGGACAATCGGGGCTGCACGTGCTCGTACCGCTCGGCGAGGGCCAGAGCTTCACGACGGCGCGCGCGCTCGCGGACCTGCTCGGCAAGCTGCTCGTCGAGGAGCTGCCGGACATCGCGACGATGGAGCGGGTCGTCGCGCGACGCGGGGAGCGCGTCTACGTCGACACCGGGCAGACCGGACAGACGCGCGCGATCGTCGCGCCCTACTCGGTGCGCGCCGTGCCGGGCGCGACGGTCTCTACGCCGTTGTCTTGGGACGAGGTCGAGTCGTCGCTCGACCCGAGGGCCTTCACGATGAGGACCGTGCCTGCGCGCGTCGCGAAGCACGGCGATCCGATGCGAACGCTCCTCGCCACGAGGCCCGACATCGCGCGGGCAGTAGAGCAACTCTCGGACCTCGTGGGCGTGGGCCGGCGCGCGTAGCGACGACGCACGCCTGGGTAAGCGGCATGCTACGATCGAGCTCGATGTCGCACGCCACGCGCGTCCACCGATACACCTATGCAGACTACGTCGCCCTCGAGCTCGGAAGCCCGACGAAGCACGAGTTTCTCGACGGCGAGATCTACGCAATGGCGGGTGGCTCCGAAGAGCACTCCGCGCTCGCCGCAGAGGTCCTTCGCGCGCTAGGGAACGCCGTCGGAGACCGACCCTGCCGCACGCACACGTCGGATCTCCGTGTCTACGTCGAGGCTGCAGGGCTCGCGACCTTTCCCGACGGCTCCGTCATCTGCGGGCCACTCGAACAACATCGGCCGAGCCCGGTCGCGACCGCGCTCAACCCGAGCATCCTCCTGGAAGTCACGAGCGACTCCTCCGAGGAGTACGACACAGGCACGAAGCTCGAGCACTATCGGACCATCCCGTCGCTACGCGAATACATCGTGGTCTCGCACCGAGAGCGGCGCGTGGCCGTGCATCGGCGCGCAGATCATGGGGAGTGGACGACACGGGTCGCGATCGCCGGCGGGCGCGTCGCCGTCGAGAGCCTCGGGGTCGAACTGATCGTGGACGACGTCTATCGAGCGAGCAAGATCGCATGAGCGAGCACCCTGGGCGTGGATGAAACCGTCGTTCATCGTGTTCGCTCCTGACGTCCCGGAGGTCGAGGGGCACTACCCGGCGCCGTTCGACGAGGAGCGCGTCGGTTTCTGGCGCAACCTCGGCAAGGCGGCAGGGAGCGCGAACCTCGGCTTCGGGATCGATCGTCTCACTCCTGGCGAGCGTTCGAGCTTCACCCATGCGCACGCGCACGAGGAGGAGCTCGTCTACGTGATCGAAGGCGAGTGCGTCGTTCGTCTCGTCGAGCCCGGCAAGGAGCCCATCGAGGTGTCGCTGCGCGGGGGTCATGTCGTCAGCTTCGTCGCGGGGACGGGCATCGCGCACTGCTTCGTGAATCGCGGGGCGTCCGACTGCCGGCTCTTCACGGTCGGCGAGCGCAAGCGCGGCATCGAGCGGAGCTTCTACGCCGAGGACGCGGAGTACGATGCGTTCTTCGCGCGCGAGCGGCCGGACTGTCACTGGGCCGAGGGGCTCGCCTCCCCCGTTCGCCACCTCACGCCCAAGGATTACCGCGTCATGCCCTGGCGCAACGGCGGAGGGACGACCACCGAGCTGGTCATTGAGCCCGACGGAGCCGGTCTCTCCAGCGAACGGTTTCTCTACCGCATCAGCGTCGCGGACGTCGCGGCTGACGGACCGTTCTCGCGCTTCCCTGGCTACGATCGTCACATCATGCTGCTCGCGGGCGCCGGCATGACGCTGGACTGCGCAGTACACGGGAGGCTCGACCTCGGCGCACCCTTCGAGCCGCGCGCGTTCGCCGGCGAATGGGAGGTCCGAGGCACGCTCGCCGCAGGCCCGGTTCGCGATTTCAACGTCATCGTCGACCGCGCGCGGGCTTCGGCCTCGCTCGTCGTCCGCCTCCTCGAGGCACCGGAGACCCTGGAGTGCGCACCCGGAACAGTGTGCA
>JAYSXP010000589.1:0-8760 GCA_043717125.1 Polyangiaceae bacterium
GAGAAGGACGCGAAGGCCGACGGCAAGAAGAAGTTCAAGGCGCTCATCGTCGCGCCCACGAGCGTCGTCACGAACTGGGAGCGCGAGCTCGACAAGTTCTCGCCCTCGCTGACGCACATGGTGTGGCACGGCGCGGACCGCAAGGAGCGCTCCGACGAGCTCGACGATGCGGACATCGTCATCACCAGCTATGCCCTGCTCCGTCGTGACGAGGAGCTGCTCGCGAAGCTCGACCTGCGCTACGCGATCCTCGACGAGGCGCAGAACATCAAAAATCCGCTCAGCGCCACGGCGCGCGCGGCCAAGCGCCTCAAGTCCGACCGGCGCCTCGCGCTCACGGGCACGCCGATCGAGAATCGCCTCTCCGAGATCTGGTCGATTTTCGACTTCGTCAGCCCCGGCCTCCTCGGCCCGCTCGACAAGTTCGAGGAGCGCTACGCGCGCCCCATCGACGCCGGCGACCAGAAGGCCGCCAAGCGCCTGCGCGCGACGATCCACCCGTTCATCCTTCGCCGCACCAAGTCCGAGGTCGCCAAGGATCTCCCGGAGAAGATCGAGACCGACCAGTACTGCGAGCTCGCCGGCGAGCAGGCCTCGCTCTACGCGGCCGTATTCAAGGAAGTGCGCGCGCAGGTCATGGGCGAGGTCGAGCGTCAGGGCATGGCGAAGAGCCACATCCAGATCCTCGCGGGCCTCACGCGTCTCCGTCAAGCGGCGTGCGACCCGCGCCTCCTTGGTCTCCCGCGCGAGTTCGGCGACGAGGACTCGGGCAAGTTGGTGGCGCTCCGCGAGCTCATCCAGACGTCTGTGGCCGGAGGGCATCGCGTCCTTGTCTTCAGCCAGTTCGTCTCGATGTTGACGCTCATCCGGCGCGCGCTCGAGGAGGACGGCGTCGGGTACGAGTATCTCGACGGCAGCACCAAGGACCGCCAGGCGAAGGTGAACAACTTCCAGCGCGAGGACGGTCCGCCGATCTTCCTCATCTCGCTGAAGGCGGGCGGCGCGGGGCTCAACCTCACGGCCGCCGACACGGTCATCCACTTCGACCCGTGGTGGAATCCGGCCGTCGAGGACCAGGCGACCGATCGCGCACACCGCATCGGCCAGACGAAGGTCGTCACGAACTACAAGCTCATCGCCAAGGGCACGATCGAGGAGAAGATCCTCGAGCTTGGCGGCAAGAAGCGGGAGCTCGTGGGCGCGGTCCTCAGCGAGGACATCGGCGGCGCGAAAAAGCTCACGAAGAACGACCTCGAAGAGCTCTTCAAGTAACGGCCCCCATTCAGGCCCTCAGAGAACGCGGGGGCGCGGAGACGCGCGGAGATTAATTTGTTCGAGACACGCGCGTGTGTGACGCATGTCTCGAGCCAAGAAAACTCCGCGTTCCTTCGCGGCCCTGCGCCTCCGCGTTCTCTCGCGGGCGCTTAGGGGGCTCTTACATCGTCTTATGGGATGGCGCGGAGACTCACCCGCCGGGGCGCTGCGGTGGAATACCCTCGACATGCGGATGTACGCAGCAGTGTTGGTGCTGGGGGTCGTGGCAGGCGCGGCGGCCTGTGGCTCAAGCGGGCGCGACGGGTACGACGACGGCACGGCACCGGCAAGCAGCGGCGGCGTAGGGGGCGACCCGTCGCTCGGCGGCGAAGGCTCGCTGGTCGTAGAGCCGGCCGACACCGACATCGCCGTCGCGGACGGCAAGCCGCTTCCGACGGTCGACTACCACGCGTTCATCGTGAACAAGGACGGCACGCGCCAGGACGTCACGCTGAACGCCGTCTTCCGCATGGTCCAGAACGCGGGCCCCGTGCAGGCCACGTTCGCAGGCCCGAAGCTGACCGCGTCACCGAATGCCGTCGGCAAGGCGACGGTCCATGCCGATCTCCGCACGCTGTCGGGTGAGGCCGCGCTCCGGATCCACCTGAAGAAGGACATCGTCGTCGACGGCGCGCCTGCCGACGCCGCCGCGAAGTTCGCCGGCGCGGTCGACCCGGCGCGCAAGCCGACCCTCGTCTACCCGGCCGACGGCGTGATGGTGCCGCCGAACATGAACGAGATCGAATGGCACTACCAGCCGGGCGCCGGCAACGACCTCTTCGAGCTCGGTGTAAAAGGCTCGCTGCTGGACTTGCGCGTGTACTTTGCATGCAATCCCATCGGCGCGGGCTGCGCCTATGCGCCTGACCCCACGGTGTGGGGGATCGTTGCGTCGGCCGGTCGCGGTGACGACCCGCTCTCGACCACGGTGCGAGGCACGAGCAAGGCCGGCGGCGCATCCGTGGGCGCCTCCGCCACGCAGACGATCGCGTTCGGTGAGGAGGACATTCTCGGCGGCCTCTACTACTGGAACGCGGGCGCCGGCGCGACCATGCGCTACGAGTTCGGCGTGAGCGGCCAGAAGGCCGAGACGTTCATGAATGCGCCGAAGGCCGGCGCGGGGCAGTGCGTCGGCTGTCACGTCCTCTCACGCGACGGCGAGCGCGTCTCGCTCGGCTTGGACATCCCCACGCCCGCTGCGTACAAGGTCTTCGACGTCGCGACCAAGTCGATGGTCTTCGCGCAGGGCGGCGCGGCCGGCGGGAGCGGCGCCAACTTCTTCTCGTTTTCACCCGACAAGAAGCAGCTGATGGTCTCGAATGGCGTCACGCTCTCGCTGCGCGACGGCGCGACCGGCGCGGCGCTCACGGAGAAGGTCGCCGACGGCGCGATGCCCGACTGGTCGCCCGACGGCACGAGCATCGTTTTCGCCAAGTCAAAGCAGAGCCCACCGTGCTTCGGCGCCATCTGCGGCGCGACCGGCGTCTCGGAGGCCTCGCTCTTCGTGATCAAGAGCGCAGGCAGCACGTGGGGGAGCCCGATCGGTCTCGTCGCCGCGGGCGCGGACAACGCGTTCTATCCGAGCTACTCGCCGGACGGCGCGTTCGTCGTCTTCAATCGCGGCTCGGTCGGGACGAACGCGAAGGGCGAGACGAAGAGCTCGTACGATGCGCCCGACGCCTCGCTGTGGGCCGTCTCTGCCGCGGGAGGCTCGCCCATCGCGCTCGCGCGGGCCGGCTCCACCCACGGCGACTCCTGGCCGAAGTGGATGGTCCGGGAGCAGAAGTATCGCGGCAAGAAGCTCATGTGGCTGACCTTCTCGACGCGCCGCGCCTACGGCCTACGCCTCGGCGCCGACAAGAACGCGCAGATCTGGATGGCCGCGTTCGATCCCGACGCGGCGGCGCAGGGCAAGGACGCGTCGTTCCCTGCGTTCTGGCTTCCGTTCCAGGAGCTCTCGAGCGGCAACCACATCGCGCAGTGGGTGACACGCGTGGTGCGCCAGGGCTGCGCGGACAGCTCTCAGTGCGAGGGCAGCGAAGCGTGCATCGATACGGTCTGTCGCCCCGCGGTCAAGTAGTCGACCGCGCCGAGCATCGCGACGGTGCACGGCAGCACGACCTCGCGTAGCACCGTCGCGCGGAGCTCGGTCTCGCGCCGCCATGACGTCGCCACGTCCTGCGTAAGTGAGGCGAGCTCGCTCACGATCTCGTCCTTCGCCGCGTCGAGCACGCGCGCCACCTCCGCGCCGCCGGTTCGCAGCGTCCAGGCGACGATCCGCCAGGCCAGATCGGCGTGGCGTTCCTCGTCGCTCGACATCGTCGCGAGGAGCACGCGCAGCACGGGATCGCTCGTCGTGCGCGATTGCTCGGCGAGCGCCGCAGACGCGACCGACTCGCCGACGCACGCGTCGAGGAAGGTGCTCCTCGCGAGGGCTGCGAGGGTGCGTGATGTACCTGGCCACGCGGCGAGGGTCGCCGGGCCGACGGGACGGCCACCGTAGGCGGTCGCGAGCGCAAAGGTGATCCGCGCGTGCTCGATCTCGTCGAGGGTCGCCCGCTGCGCGGCCTCGAGGAGGTCCGGCGGCGCGCCGACGGAGAGCAGGTCGAGCGTGAGCTGGGCAAACGAGGCGATCGACGCGTGCTCGAAGGCCGCCTCGCGCGTCCACTGATCCGCGCGCGCAGCACGCTGTGCGTCGCTCAGGTGCGCGGTCGCGAGCGCGCCGATCGCGGCGCTCCAGTCGGCGCGCTCGATCGTGCGCGCGACGGACGGCGTACCGGTCGCGTCACGGAACGCGCGACCGCCGGCGCACGGCGTGATCCACGTGTAGCAGCACGCCGTAGCGGCCTTCTCGCGGGCCGCAGCGGTGCCGTTGGGGTTGAACGTGATCGAGCGGTCAGGCTTGTAGCCCGAGTCCTTCGCGTCGTCGGGATGGGTCGCGGTCGCCGCGCACTTCGCGTACGGGGCGGGCGCGGAGGCATCGGCGTCGACCTTGCCGCTCTCCGGGACGCAGAAGGCTCCGTTCGGACACGAGGGAATGTGAGGCTTGGGCGGGTAGCCCTGCACCTTCTCCGGCGACGTCGTGGCAGTGGCTGTCGCGCCGTCTGCCGTGCCGGGCGGCTGCGCAGGATCCTTGCACGCGGCGAGGACGAGCGACGGAAGGATCGCGCGGATGGCGGAGAGGTAGCGCACGCGCGCCGACGAAAGGCTCATGCCGGCATCTTCCACCCATGGTGGTGGAGGCCGTCCAGCAAAAGGCAACCGCAACGCGAACGGCTCTCGCCTGTCCAGTGGGCGGCGGGATCACGAGGTACGACATGAAGGACTGCTGCGGCGCCGAGCTACGTGACACGGAGGCCCGGTCACGGCAGAGTGGCGGCCGATGAAGTTCCGACTCTGTGGCTCGCTGCTCGGCTTTGCTCTCGTCGTAGCTTGCGGATCCGTCGCGTGCAGCGAGGAGACGATCATCCGCGCCAACCCTACGCCCGAGGCCGTCGTCGACGGGGGCGGCCGCGAGGCCGGGGCCGGGGAGTGCACGCCCGGTGCATCCGTCGACTGCACGTGCACGAACGGCGACCCTGGCAAGACCGAATGCGACGCGAACGGAAGCCCCGGGTTCTGCGGCTGCGCCGCGACGAACCTCAACTCGCACACCATCATCTCGAAGGGCGGCAAGAGCCAGAGCGAGGCGGAGACGCACCTCGCTGCCGCCCCGGACGGCGGGATGGTCTCGGTCTGGATCAACCTCGGCACCGTGAAGAGCGACATCGGCTACGTGTTCTCGCGCGACGGCGGCGCGACGTGGACGACGCCCAGGTCGATGGGCGACGCGACGGGGCGTGAGTCGTCGGACCCGGTGGTCGCGTCCGATCCGCAGGGGAATTTCTACGCGACGTGGATCTCCTTCGTGCGTAGCGGCGGCGGGCAGGCGTCGGACTTCGTGCTCTACGTCGCGAAGGCGGCCGCCGGGCAGAATACGTTCGGCACGCCCGTCGCGGTCGACGCCTTCTCGAGCGGCGACAAGCCGTGGATCACCGTCACGGCTGCGGGCACCGTGCTCATCACGTGCATGCAGTCGGCGAGCGGCGGCAACTCCGTCCTCAATGCGCACCGAAGCACCAACGGAGGCAGCACCTGGACGAAGTCGCCGATCTTCACGTCGACCAGCGGAAATCAGGCGAATTTCGTCGTTCCTTGCGCGCCGAGGGCAGGGACGCGCATATGGGCGACGCACCTCTCGGTCGAGGGCTCCGGGCTCGCGCAGAAGCTCCACTGGAGCGACGACGACGGCGTGACGTGGCCGGTCGCCAACACGAAGACATACGTGATCGACTCGTCGATCACGCCGGCGACCTGTGTCGCCAGGGGTGACGACGTGTGGATCGGATACGGCCAGTGGACCTCGCAGCCCGCGGGGGCCGACGCGCCTGTGGACGAGTACCACGTCATCCATACGACGAACGGCACGTCGATCACCGACGTCACCGCCAGCGACACGAAGACGAAGCTGCAGAACATTGGCTCGCTCGCGCTCGACGAGGCCACCGGCGAGCTCGCGCTCACGTACTACGCCGGCGACGTCGATGGTTCGACCGGCAGCGTGCGCTCGGTGCGGTCGGGCGACAGTGGCAAGACGTGGGGCGTCAGCAAGCCCGTCAGCGCCGACCTTACCTTTACGTCGGATCGCGCGAGCCCGAAATGGCTCGGCGACTACATGGGTACGGCGCTGATCGGCGGGTCGCTCTTCATCACGTATGGCGAAAACGCGGACGGATATACGCACGTCGCCTTCTCGAAGACGGCGCAATGAGGAGTGCGGTCGCGGCGCTCGGCTGCGCGCTGGCGTGTGCATGCGCCAAGGCGCCGGACGCGAGCCCTAGGGCGACGGCGGATGCAATGGCGGTCGCCGGGGGAGACGCCGGAGCGAGCGTCGACAGCGGTCGACCGTTCGGCTTGCCGATGCCCCAGCAGTACCCTCACTTCGTCTGGGACGCGGGCGCGAACGGCCGTTGACCTGGGCCGGGCGCCTCCGTAGCCTCATTTCCCGATGATCTGGCTCACGAATTCCACTGTCGCCCGTCTCCGTGATCAACTCCAGGCCCGCGGCCAGCGCCCGTCGCTCGTGGCGCCGGAGGCAAACCTGACCGCCGACGCGGTGGAGATGCTCAACATCGTCGCCGAGTACGGCCCGCTCTGCGAGGCGATGTACTTGATGATGAGCGCCGACGGCGCGGTCGGCACCGAGGAGCGCGAGGTCCTGAAGGGCGCTCTCCGTAACCTCTCCGGCGACGCCATCCGCGGCGTGCAGATCGACTCGATGCTCGAGGACGCCGTGAAGCGGGTCGAGGCCGAGGGCCGCGACGCGCGCATGAAGGAAGTCGTCGCCTCGATGCACGAAGACAAGGCTCGCGGAGAGGTCGCATTCGTCCTCGCGGCGGCGGTTGCCTTCGCCGACAATGCGATCGCGGACGAAGAGAACGACACGCTCAACGCGCTTGCGGAAGGCCTCGGCATCGACGAAGCGCGAGCGAACGAGCTGCTCGACGACGTCGAGAAGGACCTGAGCGGTCAGGCCGAACCGAAGCAAGAGTAGCGTTTCGGCTCTCGCGTCCGGTACGCTTGACGCGGCGCGCAAGCGTGGGAGCCCGCGTGGACAAGACGGAAGGCACGGGACAGCGCATCGGCGTCTATCGAGTCGTACGCAAGCTTGCGACCGGCGGGACGAGTGACGTCCTGCTGGCGAAGGCAGAGGGCCCGCACGGCTTCGAGCGCTCGGTGGTCCTCAAGCTGCTCCTGCCCGAGTACACGCACGACGCGGACGTGAAGGGCATGTTCGCCCGTGAGGCCGCGGCGTACGCGCGTCTATCGCATCCGAACATCGTCAGGCTCTACGACTTCTTCGCCAACGACGAGCAGCTCGTCATGGTCCTCGAGTACATCGACGGTCCTCCGCTCAGCCGGTTGCGCGGGATGCTCAAGGCCGTCGGCAAGCAGCTCGACGACACGACGGCGATCCATGTCGCGTCGAGTCTCTTCGCCGGCCTCGCCGCGGCGCATGGCGCCACGAACGACTCCGGAGAGCCCGCGCCGGTGGTCCATCGCGACGTCAATCCCTCGAACATCCTCATCCCGTGGGACGGGAACGTGAAGCTCGCCGACTTTGGCGTCGCGAAGGTTACGGGGGCGAGCCACCAGAGCAGCGTCGGCCTCATCCGAGGCACGTTCGGATACATGGCGCCCGAACAGGTGAAGGGCGAGACGGTGACGCCGCGCGCCGACCTCTACGCCGGCGCCATCATCCTCTGGGAGCTGCTCACCAAGCGCCGCGCGTTCATCCGCGGTGCGCTCCCGGAGATCGAGGTGCTACGCGAGCTCGCCGAGCCGCGCATCGTGTCGATCGACGTGCTCCGGCCGGACCTCGACAAGGGCGTTCGGGATGCCGTGAAGCGCGCGCTCGAGCCGCGCAGCGACAAGCGCACCATCACCGCCGAGGAGATGGCCTCGATCCTGCGCGGTGTCGTGCCCGAGAGCGACGGGCGAGAGGCGCTCGCGAAGGCACTCGCGCTCGTGCGGCACGATCCAAAGCCGTCCGCGACCAGCATTCCGCCACCCGTCACAATGACGTTCGGCGTGCCTGACCAGGCGAGGTACTACGTGCGTCCGACGGTGGCGACGAAGCCGGGCTTTGCGCCGCGGCCGACCCCTCCGCCGGGGTTGGCGGCGAAGGGGATCTCGCGGCAGATCGCGCCCGACGGCGCGAAGAAGCCAGCGGCACCTCTGGTGGGCGTCGAGGTCGCGCCGCCGTCGGTGCGCGGACTCGCCGCGCTGCTCGAGCCCTCGGAGAGCGATCCGCGACCGAACCGCGGCGCCGGACCGACGGTGCCGGCGTTCGTGCCCGGAAGGGCGGCGCGTTCCGACCGAGACTCGATCGACGACGTCCTGCGAAGCGTGCCGAGCAACGTGCCGCCGAATGTCTTTCCGAAGACGGACCCGCCGGGCGGCGTTCCCGTGGTTGCGCCGGGGACGGTCCCGTCGTTCGGAGTCGACGCGCTCGCGGACCCGTTCGCGAAGGGCCTCGGTCATCTTCCGCCGGCTCCGCTGCCGCTCGACCCGTCGGTGCCGCTCAACCTCGGCGTCACCCTGGTCGACGAGCCGCCCGCGGCCGCGAAGTCGATGTCCTCGTTCCCGCCGCTCGACCGCACGCTTGCGCTCACGGCGCCGCCGCTCGGGATGACCGCGCCGATGCCCGGCGTCGGACCACCCGCGAGCCGGGCGCCCGACACGGCCCGCATGGGAAGCTCTGCGCGCGCGCTGCCGCCGCCGATGTTTCCGACGACGGGGAAGCCGCCATCCGGGACGCTGCCGCTCGGCGCAAGGGGCGGCGTTGCCCCGGTGCCCTATGCGGCTCCGCCGCCGGCCCTCGCACCGGGCTCGTATCCGACCGCG
>JAYSXP010000590.1:0-8738 GCA_043717125.1 Polyangiaceae bacterium
CCACGCGGATGCGGGCCATGAGCTCACCCGTCCCGAACGGCTTCGTCAGGTAGTCGTCCGCCCCGACGTCGAGCGCCCGGATCTTGTCGTCCTCCTGGCCGCGCGCGCTGATGATGATGATGGGCTTCGCGCTCCACTCGCGGAGGCCCTTCGTCACCTCGGTGCCGTCCATGTCGGGCAGACCGAGGTCGAGCAAGACGAGATCGGGATTGTGCGTGCGCGCGAGGTCGAGGCCTTCCTGTCCCTTCGTCGCTTCGACGATGCGGTAGCCCTCCGCCGCGAGGCATGTACGGAGAAACTTTTGCATCTGCGGTTCGTCCTCGACGATGAGGATACGGATCGGTACATCCGTCATGAGTCACTCGTCTCTTCCCTTCGCGGCGAGTCTGGCATGTCGAGCTTGGGCGGCTCGCCCTCGATGGGAAGTGTGAAGTGGAACGCGGCGCCGCCGCCGTCGCGATTGTCCGCCCAGATCCGACCGCCGTGCGCCGTCACGATGCCACGACAGATCGTCAGTCCAAGGCCGACGCCGCCGCCTCTTCCCTTCTCCGCGCGGTAGAATTTTTCGAAGATCCGCGCCTCGTCGCCCGTGGGGAGGCCCGGACCGCGATCCGCGACGACGATCTCGACCTCGCGCTTGCGACCACGCGCAGAGATCGTCAGCGGCGTGTCCGCGCCGGCGTACTTGACGCCGTTCTCGAGCAGATTCACGAGCACCTGCTGGATGAGCACCGCGTCGAACGGCGCCACCAGGTCGGAAGAGAGATCCGTCTTGACCGGGCGGGTCCCGAGGATCGTCTCGACGCTCCCCAGCGCCGAGCCCACCACCTCCTCGACTGGCTGCCATTCCTTGTGGACGGTCAGCGCGCCCGCCTCCACGCGCGTCATGTCGAGAAGGTTGCGCACGAGACGATTCAAGCGCTCGGCCTCCTGCACGATCGTCTCGGCGAGATCGCGACGCGTGGCCGCATCGAGCTTCTCGTGGGTCAACGTCGTGGCCGTTCCGGTGATGATCGCAAGCGGCGTGCGGAGATCGTGGGAGACCGAAGACAGAAGCGAGTTGCGGAGCTGCTCGGCCTCGACCGTGAGCTGCGCCGCCTGAGCCTGACGCGCGAGCCGCACGCGATCGAGCGCCGAGCCGATCTGCGCGAGGAAGGTGTCGAGGTGGTGGCGCTCCTGCGCGTCCGGGAGTCGGTCGTCGCCGGCAAGGATGCCGATCACGGCCAGCCGCCCTTCCGAGCCCACGATCGGAAGGTACGTTCCACGCGATGCAGGGAGCGTGTCCGTCCCTACCCCTGCAGCACGACCGCTCTGCCACACCAGCTCGGCGACGCCGCGCTCCTTTTCGTCCGCCTCGTAGGTCCACGCGCCGTCGACCGAGGAGATGAGCGCGCCGCTTGGCGAGGGAACGAGAGCCGTGACTTGACCGCCGAAGAGCTCCTGGATCTGCTTGGTGCCTGCGAGCAGCACCTCCCGCCGCGTCTTCGAGGCGGTGAGCGCGCGGCTGAGCGCGTAGAGGCTCGCCGTTCGCACCTCGCGTTCACGCGCCGACTCCGCCTGATCGCGCACGCGCTTGGTGAGCCCGCTGATCACGACCGCCACGAAGAACATCACGGCAAACGTGACGAAGTGACGGAGGTCCGCGACCGCCAGCGTGTAGTAGGGCGGGATGAAGAAGAAGTCGAAGGCACCGACCGCGCCGACCGCGCCGAAGAGGGACGGACCGAGCCCCCAGCGCAGCGAGACGAGCACGATCCCGAGCAGGTAGACCATCACGATGTCCGCGAGTTGCTCGGAGAACACCGTGTGCCCGATCAGCGTCGCGAGGACGACCGCGACGACCGCCGCCACGAAGCCTGCAGCCTTCTGACCCTTGCGCGCGCGCACCGGCTCGGGCACACGCGGGTTCTCGCCGCTCTTCTCGTCGTCACCCGAGATCGCGTGGACGTCGATGGTGCCGCTCAGGCGGACGAGCGACTCGAGGAACGATCCACGGAGGCGGTCCTGGAGCGTCGAATGGGTCGGCTTACCGACGATGATGCGGGTGACGTTCCGCATGCGCGCGAAGCGAATCACCTCGTCGGCGCCGTCTTCGCCCGCGAGCGTCACGGTCTCGGCGCCGAGAGTCCGCGCGTGCTGCAGGTTGTCGGCGACCCGCGCGCGATCGGCCGCGCTGAGCCGCAGGGAGGCCGACGTCTCGACGAACGCGGCGATCCAGTCGGCGTGGAGGCTGCGCGCGAGGCGACGCGCGCCCCGAATGACGAGCGGCGACGACGGACTCGGACTGACGCAGACGAGCAGCCGCTCGGTCGCGGCCCAGGTCTTGTCGATCCCGTGCTCCTCGCGGTAGCGGCGCATCTGCGCGTCGACACTCTGCGCCGTGGTGCGGAGCGCGAGCTCGCGAAGCGCGATGAGGTTCCCCGGACGGAAGAAGTGTTTTCCCGCGCGCTCGGCCTGCTCCGCGAGATACACCTTGCCGTCCTTGAGGCGCTCGAGCAGCTCCTCGATCGGCAGGTCGATGAGACGGATCTCGTCGGCTCCCTCGAGGACCGCGTCGGGCACGGTCTCGCGGACGACCACATGCGTGATCTGCGCAACGACGTCGTTCAGGCTCTCGAGGTGCTGGACGTTCAGCGTGGAGTAGACATCGAGGCCGGCCTCGAGGAGCGCTTCCACGTCCTGCCAGCGCTTGGCATGACGCGATCCGGGGGCGTTCGTGTGCGCGAGCTCGTCGACCAGCAGAACCCCCGGCCTTCGCTTCAGGCATGCATCGACATCGAGCTCTTCGATGACGACGCCGCGGTGCTCCAGCTTCTTGCGGGGCACGATCTCGAGACCGAGCAGCAGCGCCGCGGTGTCATAGCGGCCGTGCGTCTCGACGATCCCGACGACGACGTCGCGTCCGTCCTCGCGCTCGAAGCGCGCCGCCTCGAGCATCGCGTACGTCTTGCCGACGCCTGGCGCAGCGCCGAAGAAGAGCGTCAGTCGCCCGCGCTTCGCGCGCTTCTCGTCCTCCTGGACACGCTCGAGCAGTGCATCGGGATCCGGTCGTTCACCCATTCGATGTCACACCTTCAGATCTCGATCTGCATCCCCAGCTCGACGACGCGGCCCGGCGGCAGCTTGAAGAACGCGGACGCAGCGACTGCGTTCTGGCTCATCATCTTGAAGAATACCTTGCGCGGCAGGCTCATCCTGGAATTTCCAGTGAAGACGAGCGACTCGCGCCCGAGGAAATACGAGACGTCCTTCGGGTCGACCGGAACTCCCTTCGCGTTCATGGCGCCGATGATACGCGGGATGTCCGGCGTCTCCATGAAGCCGTAGGCGATCGTCGCCCCGTGGAGACCCTCGCCGTAGTCCGTGACCGTTGCGATGCGCTCGGCGTCCGAGACCTCAGGGACATGCCTGGTCTGCACGGTGAGAAAGACGATGCTCTCGTGCAGGGTCTTCGAGTGCTTGAAGTAGTGCGTCAGTGACGGAGGAACTCCGGGATTGCTCGTCATGAACACCGCGGTGCCCTTGACGCGGTGAGGCTTCTCCTCCTTCAGGCTCGCGAGGAAGAGCTCCATCGGTAGCGCCGCGCTGCGGAGGATGTCACCGAGCGCGGCGCGCCCTTTGCGCCAGGTGAGCATGACGAACGTCACCGCAAGAGCGATCAGGATCGTGATGTAGCCGCCCTCGAAGACCTGCGTCGCGTTGCTCACGAAGAACGTGATGTCGACGAGGATGAGCCCGAGGCATGCGAAACCAATGACGAACGGATTCCACATCCAGACGCGCGTGGCGACGAGGAAGAAGAGGATCGTGGTGAACGCCATCGTCCCCGTCACGGCCAGGCCGTACGCAGGCGCGAGGTTGTGCGAGTTCCTGAAGACCATCACGAGACCAATGCAGAGCGCGAGGTAGATCCAGTTCACCTCGGGGATGTAGATCTGCCCCTCCATCTGCTTGTTCGTGTGCACCACGCTCACGCGCGGAAAGAGCCCGAGCTGCATGGCCTGACTGATGAGGGAGAACGCGCCCGAGATGAGCGCCTGGCTCGCGATGATGGTGGCGAACCAGCTGATGACGACAAGGGGGTAGACGAACTCCGGTGTCGACGGGACGAGCGCGTAGAACACGTTTCCGTCCACGATCGGCTCCGGGCCCAGCATGCGCGAGCCCTGCCCGAGGTAGTTCAAGACCAGCGCGGGCCACACGATCCAGTACCAGGCACGGCGCACGGCGGGACGGCTGAAGTGCCCCATGTCGGCGTAGAGGGCCTCGCAGCCCGTGATGCAGAGATCGACCGAACCGATGACGTAGAGCGTAGCCCGCGGAAACTTCACGATGTAGCGAGCGGCGTACGCCGGGTTGATCGCGCCGATGATCTCGGGGTGCTTCGCGAAGCTGTGCGCGCCCATGACCGCCAGGGCCCCGAACCACACGACCATCGCCGGAGCAAAGATGGCGCCGACACGGTGCGTGCCGAAGCGCTGGATCGCGAAGAGCACGACGAGCGTGGCAACCGACAGCCACGGAATATACGGCGACCACCGGTGCGTGACGACCTCGAGCCCCTCCCACGCCGACATGATCGAGAGAGACGGCGTGATGACGCCATCGCCGAGGATCATCCCGGAGCCGAGCACGGCGAGCACGACGATCACGAACATCCCGCGCGCCTCGAAGAGCTTCGCCGCCTTGTCCTTCAAGAGCGCGAGGATCGAGAACATGCCCCCCTCGCCGTGGTTGTCGGCACGCATGATCAGCATGACGTACTTGAGCGAGACGACGATCCCGATCGCCCAGAAGAAGAGCGACGTCCAGCCGAAGACCTCATCCTGGCCGTAGTACTGGCCGAACGTCATCGTCACCTTCTCCTTGAGGCCGCGCGTGGCCATCAGGTGGGACGAGACGGTCTCCGACATCGCGTAGAGAGGGGACGTGCCGATGTCGCCGAAGACGACGCCGAGCGCACCCCAGACGAGCACGCGCATCGTGGCCTGGGGATGGTGGGCCTGGAGACTGCGCGTGGAGGACGGAGCCGCAGGGGACATCAGGCCGCAAGATGTCACCCTGGGGCGACGATCGCGCGCTTTGTCACGGTCGTCGGGCGAATCTTAACGCCGTCTTTATACGGCCGGGATGTCAGCCGAGCGCGCGGCCATCGAGAGAGCCGCAAGTGCCGCACCTCAGGCACGCGCTGAGGTGGAGCAACCACCGCCCAATTCGAGAGCGAAGGTCGTGCTCATGAGCACGCGGCCGCATCGGCCTCCCGCTCGGCAAATGGTTCTTCGAGCGTGCGAAGGCCCACGGCAAGTTCGAGGCGACGCTGTCGGTCTGAAGGAGGTGAACCTCCCGCTGCTCGACGAGGTGAAGCATCCAAAGCTCGAGCAGTACGAGATGTCGAACATCGCAGCTCCGAGACCGCGTCGCGGAACCGCACCTAGCTCAGCGCCCAACGACTCGTTTCCATACCTGGAGGCGTAGTGTCTCGCTCCGTTCCTTCGGAAAGCGCCAGCGTGCGCTGTCCATCGCCGACGCTGTTGCAGCGCGCCCCATGCGCGAGATTTCGTAGTCGACGCCCTGAACGGCATCCTCCATACGCGAGTAGCGATCCATCACCTTGCCGTCGAGCGTGATCTCCCACGCCTTGCCGCGCGCCTTCCCCGGCCGCTTCAGCACCACGACCTCGGACATCCGACCCGGCCTTCGTTCGAAGTGGAGGCCGACGCCGTGACGTCCGAGCGAGAACCACGCGTTGCCTGAGATGGCGCGAACCTCGACATCGCTTTGGAGACCGAGCGGGTCGAAGCTCGCCGCGCGCGCCTGGATCTCGCCGAGTGTGAGGGCGCCTGCTTCGAGCTCGAAGCCGGGATGGTCGAGGAGGATCTGCTGCCACGCGCGGCGCGCGGCGTTTGCGTCCTCGCCGCGAAGATCGAGGTCGCGTGGCGTACCGAACAGCGACGGCAACGTGCAGAGGCTCAGCGCCGAGAGATCGACGAAGTCGAGGACGAGGCAGTCCTTCTTCTCCGGCGCGAGGCGCGTACCGCGACCGATGCACTGAGCGTAGAGCCCCTCGGAGCGCGTGGGTCGGGCCATCGCGATGCACGAGACCCCTGGGTCATCGAAGCCCTCCGTGAGCACGGCGACGTTGGTGAGCACCTGCGTGCGGCCATCGCGAAAATCGGCAAGCGCCTTCGCGCGCACGTCGCTCGGCATCGCGCCGTGCACGATGCCGGCCGGGACGCCGAGCATGTTGAGCGCACGAGAGAGGTTCCGCGCGTGATTCACGGTGACGCAGAAGGCGATCGTCCGTCGGTCGCGCGCGAGCTCCTGGATCGAGCGGGCGACGAGCGCGTTGCGCTCCTCGATGTCGACCGCCTCGGCGAGCTCCTCCTCGTCGAAGTCGAGGCCACTCGAGGAGAGCCGCGTGAGGTCGGCCGTGGTGGAGATCCGGAACCCGCGAAGGGGCGACAGGTAACCGTCCTCGATCATCGTGGGCAGGGTGCGTGTGTACACGATGCGCTCGAAGACCTTGTCGAGCCCCTTGCCGTCGCCTCGCTCGGTGGTCGCGGTGAACCCGAGGAGCGTACCGTCCCAGTCGTCGTCGAACGCGCCGAGCTGCCGGAGGACGCGGAGGTTGTCGTCGGCCGCCGCGTGGTGACACTCGTCGTAGATGACGAGGCCGAAGTCGCGCTTGTCGATCACCTGCGCGAGGCGCTTTTCGTGGAGCGAGCGGATCGAGCAGACGAGCACCTTCGCGTCCGCGGGCGCGCGGCGGGCGCCCTGCTCGACGGCGACGACGGCGAGGCCCTCCATCGCGCGCTCGATCTTCTCGCGCGCCTGCCCGAGGAGCTCCTCGCGGTGCGCGAGCACGAGCACCTGCCGACGCGCGAGCCGCGCGAGATGGGAGAAGATGACCGTCTTGCCGGCACCCGTCGGCAGGCACACGACCATGCGACGGACGCCGCCGCGACGCGCCACGAGCACGGCGTCGATCGCCTCGCGTTGGTACGGACGTAGCGTGGGTGTGGGCGGCGCGACGCGCACGAGAGAGCCGCGCTGATCAGCGCGAGGCGCCGCTCGCGATGCGATTCGGAACCGACGGGAGACTGTTCACGTCGACGACCGGAACGGCGGGCGACGCCGGCGTTGCCGCTGCGTTCGTGGACGCCGCAGCGACGGGGGCGGCCGGCATCGCGAGCGAAGCGGAGGCAAGCGTCGTCGTGCCGACGGCCTGGGTCGCCTCGGCGGCATCGCGTCGGGCGCTCGCGGTCCAGACCCCAGCGGTCGTCGCGAAAACAGCGGCGAGCACCGACGCGATCGCGAGAGCGAGCGTGCGCGGCTGCCTCCACGCGCGCGCTCTCGGAGGGACGACAAGCGACGGCAGGTCGGCGACGACCTCGTCGCGGTCGTCTTGTTCGACGAGCATGAGGATGGGGCGCTTCGCGACGCGAGGCTCGGGCGGGCGCACGGGCGGGAGCGTCCACGTCGGCGTCGGGGCGAGCGACGCACGGGGCGGAGTCACGGGCTTCGGACGGATCGACGGGCGACGGGCGACGCCCGCCACGTGGTTCACGCGATCACTTCCACCGGAGATCATGCTTCGACCATCGCCCTTTGGTGCTTCGCTAGCGCGGAGCCACCTGGGGCGCCACTTACGGTGACTTTCAGAGGTCCGCAAGATGCGCGCGGCCTTCGTCATCGACCGCCGGCGCGAAGCGCGAATCTACTGACCGGCCGGAGCGGCGGGGGGCTTCTTCTTGCCCGCCGGCTTCTTGCCGCCACCCTTGGGCTTCGTACCCTTGACGGGCTTCTTCTTCGGCTCGTCGGTCTTGTCGGCGTCGTCGCCGCCCCCGGCGGTCTTGTCGCCGGCGGTCTTGTCGCCAGTCTTGTCGTCGGTCTTCGGCGGCGTCGCCGTGTCGGTCGCCGCCGCATCGGTTTTGGCCTTGCCGGAAGCGGGCTCGGCGGAGAGCGTGGCGAGCTCCTTGGCGATCGTGTCCGCCTCACCGTCGTGATAGCCGGCGTGGATATAGCGGACGGTCCCGCTGCTATCGAGGATGTAGGTCGTCGGCATCGAATCGACCTTCCATCGGTTGGCGATGGCGTGGCCGTCGTCCCAGCCGATCGCGAACGTCGCGCCGTTGGACTTGGCGAAGTCCGCGACGCCGTCCGCCTTGTCGTCGACCGAGATGCCGACGACCTGGACTTTGCCCTGGTTCTGCTTCGCGAGCTCCTCGAGCTTCGGGAAGGACTGTTTGCAGGGCCCACACCACGTCGCCCAGAAGTCGACGATGGCGACCTTGCCGGCGAGCGAATCGCGAGTGATCTCGCCCTTGCCGTTCACGGTCTTCACCGAGAGATCGGGGGCCGCCTTGCCGACCTCGGCCGGGCCCTTGTCATTCGAAGCCCCGCCGCCCTCGGTCGGGGTCATCGGCGTCGGCTTGCTTCCTCCGCACGAGGAGGTCGCGCCGAGAAGGAACGTCAAACCCACGACACCGCTAGCGCGCGTACGGAACCAACCCATGCGTCAAAACCTCCACTCTCTGGATAGTAGCAAACTGTCACGCCCCCCGACGCGGCTGCGTTCGACAAGCCCAGCCGCAGGCGACAAAAAGGCCACGATTCACGGGCAAATTACCTACAAAACGAAAGTAGGCCCGCCGGAAGAACCGACGAGCCACCTTCGTTAGAGACGTGCTGTGACGAGTTGCTGGTTACCAGCGACCGCCGCCGCCGCCGCCGCCGCC
>JAYSXP010000060.1:0-19349 GCA_043717125.1 Polyangiaceae bacterium
GCGTTCGACATGATCTCCCGGAAGTAGCCCGCTTCGGCCCGTCTCGCGAGTTCCGAGGAGGATCCGCTCCTGACGGAATCGTCTGTCGCGACCCGGATCGTCCGTCCATCACCGGTCACTGCAGGTCTCTTCGTGCTCTCCGATGCGTCTCGCTCCACGCTCTTCCGCGACAGGAGAAACAGCCCTTCGGCGAATTGAACTTACATAAGCCTACACTAGAATCGGGTGGCATACAGGGTGCACACGGGAACCTCATGCGGTCCCTCCTCTCTGTCTCCCTCCTCGCTCTCGTGGTCGGCCCGGTCGGAGTGGCCTGCTCCGTCGCCGCGGAGGAGGATACCGAGGCGGCCGATTCGGCCCTGAGCGACGCGGACCTGGGCACCAAGGCCCTCGCCATCCTCGGAGCGAAGGTCGCGAACGCCCAGCAGCAGTGCAACCGCTGCCACGACGTGAACACGGCGACCCTGACCAAGTGGGCCGGCGACTACAAGACGACGATCGCGTTCCTCTCCGACGAGTCGAAGTCGAAGGACGAGCGCATCAACTACCTGCGCCGCGATCCGGCGGACCCGACGTCGACGTTCGCGCCCGCGAAGCTCGGCTTCCTCACGGCGGGCTCGCACTTCGGCGGCAGCGCGTCGGTCGACAAGACCCGCTCGCCCTCCACCTACGCGCAGGCGCAGATGCTCTCGAAGCTCTTCGAAGGCAGGGACGACGAGTTCGCGAAGTTCCGCGCGAACACGCTGATGCCGATCGAGGCCGACTACGACCGCCTCAGCGCCAGCGAGTACAACACCGTCGCGACGTGGCTCGACAAGGGCATGCCGGCGCTGAAGGACCTCCTCAAGGAGGCCCCCCGCCCGACGACCTGCACCGACGACTTCGCGGCGCTGAAGGCGCACGCGAGCGAGATCAAGACGAAGAGCTGGGCGTCGGTGAACAAGGAGAACCGCGTCCCGATGTTCGCGTGCGACGCGGCTGCGAAGCCGCTCGACTGCTTCAAGCAGACCTTCGACGGCAAGGAGATCTTCGCCGACTCGAAGACGAAGGACTACGCGAACGGCTGGGCCCAGGACGGCGCCACCGTCCGCGTGCTCCGCGAGCTCGCTTACCACACGTTCTACTGGACCCGCACCTCGGCCGATGGTCGCTTCGTCGCGAACGGCATGTCGGGCGGCGGTACGGATGGCGCCGTCATCGCTGACCTCTCGGCCTCGCTCGCAGCGGGAGGCCCCAAGACGCGCGACATCGCGGCGTCCGCCAAGTACGACCCGGATTTTTGGCCTGACAACAAGGGCTTCATGTTCCAGGGCACGTCCAACGGCGGCGTGTTCTGCGCGCAGAGCCTCCTCACGAACCCCGCGACGACGCGCGTGACCTTCAACGAGCCGCAGTGTTCCAAGCTCGACACCATCGGCCTCTACCAGACCGTCGGCCAGAAAATTGGCGACAACTCGGTCGCCGACCACTTCGTCGTCAACGGCAAGTTCGCGAGCGACAACCCCGGCCAGACCGCAAGCGACCACGACCTCGACCCCACGTTCGGCCCCGATGCGAAGGCGATCATCCGCGTGATGTTCGCGAAGGGCAACGACGCGGAGGCGGGCTACCAGGTCAAGCAGTCGGTCGAGCTCAACACGCCCTTCGAAGGCGACATCATGATGTCGCGCTCGTCGACGATGCTCGGCATGCGCGTCGCGGGCGAGCACGGCCAGCTCGGCTACCAGGTCCGCCAGGTCAGCGGCACCTTTGCCGGCGACGGCTACCGCTTCTCGCTGAAGCCCATCGGCCGCATCTGCATGGCGGGCAACAAGGCGAACTTCTCGTTCGACGAGCGCTTCCTCGTCACGCACCACTACCTGACGCGCGCGGACTTCGCCTCGGACGCCGAGTTCGCGAAGTACAAGGACAAGGGTGCGTCGGACATCTTCATCACCGATTTCGTGACCGGCAAGAAGCAGCGCATCACCCACATGAACCCCGGGCAGTTCGCGATCTTCCCGCACTTCAGGTCCGACGGCTGGCTGTACTTCCTGGTGCGCGACGCGAGCGGCGCGACGAAAAAGGAATTCATCGCTGCATCCGACTGGGCGATCCGTCAAACTGAGGCGACGCCGACGCCATGATCAAGGTCTCTCGCCAGCTGCTGAGTATCTCCCTCGCGCTCTCGCTCGCAGCCGCGGCCGGATGTAGCGCGACCGCTGCCGACGACTTCGAAGGCGCTCAGGCCCAGGAGGGCGAGCTGCGCCCGCTCGAGCGCAAGGCGATTGGCAAAGCCGCCGACTACCCCGCCGACAAGACGCTGCGCACCCGCCTCGAGGAGCTCGAGAGCTCGCGCAAGGCTCGTCGCGCCGTCGCATGGAAGGCCGTCGGGCGCGCGCTCTCGCCGATCAAGATCGCCGACAAGACGCTGAAGGTCGGTGACAAGCCCGCCACCGTCCCGTTGTTTCGCACGTGGTACGGCAAGGACGATTTCGAGCGGATGTTCGGCAAGATGTACGCGGACCGCACCGCGGAGGACCGCAAGGCGCGTCGTCCGTTCAGCGCCACCGACGCGAAGCGCGCGTTCGAGTGGAACGCCACCTCGCTCGGCGCTTCGAGCGACAAGGACTACTTCGAGCGCATCCAGCAGGCGAAGGACGACGTCTCGCTCCAGGGCGTCGGCGGCAACCATCGCGTCGCGTACAGCCCGGCGATCATCTCTCACCTCATGGGCGAGTACGGCCCGCTCTTCGACTGCCTCCCGAAGCTCGACGCGAACGCGATCGCGGCCGAAACCGAGCCCGTCTCGAAGACGAACTTCGCGCCGTGCTTCTCGCAGGAGTTCCCGGTCGACGCCGCGGTCGTGAAGATGTCGTGGTACCGCGCGAACTTCGGTGCGGAGCGCCTTCCCCTCCCGACCTACGATACCGGCGCGAAGACGATCGCCGCCAAGATGACCGCGACGGGTGACGACGGCGCGTGGGGCAAGGGCATCGGTCAGGCCGACCCGGGCGAAGACAAGATCTATACGGTCGGCATGTCCGACGGCACGAAGTTCCGGATGCCCGCGATGCACCTCGTGACGAAGGAGCTCCGCGAGTGGCTCTGGATCACGATCTGGTGGTCCGACAAGCCCAACGAGGACTTCGGCGCCGATCGCCCGGCGGAGATCACGAACCTCGACGGTCCGTGGAAGAACTACAAGATGAACGTCTCGGTCTCGTACGAGGAGAAAGACCCGGATCCGCGCGGCGGTTTCGACGGTTCCCTCGGCGACGCGCTCGCCGCGGCATACACCGGCGTCGGCAAGCCTTCGTGGGTCTCCAACCCGTACCTCGAGAAGGGCTCGCCGAACGCGCAGTCGAACTGCATCGGTTGTCATCAGCACGCCGGCTCGAACGAGAACAGCGAGAGCATCCTCGCCGCGCCCGACAAGTTCCCGCAGGCCTCGCGCACGCGCGTCCGGAAGAACTTCCCGTCCGACTACCTCTGGGCCGTGACGAACGCCCCCGAGCGCCTTGCCGGTGTGATCGACGATCAGGTCAAGCACTACGACCAAGTCGATCGTTGAGCTGAGCGGAGGAAAAGGCCCCCCAAGGGAATACGTGAGCCGCGTGTTAGCCTTTCTCCAGGGCCATGCGCGCGTTACGGGACTTCTCTCTTCCGGCGGCGATCGCGGCTGCGGTCGCCGCGATGCCGATCGCGTGCGGTTCAGGAGCGCCGGCGCGTTCTCCCGACGGCGGCTCGTTCCGCAGCGTCGGCGTGGGCGCGAGCGCGGACCCGACCGTGAGGAACGCGCGCCTCTTTCCGGAAGCGGTCGACGATTCGCAAGGCTACGGAACGGAGCCAGGCGGTGGCCTGCGCGCGATCACGGCGGGGCTCCGCGTCGTCACGACACGAGACGGCTCGATCTCGATCGCGGACGAGCGTTTCCCTCAAGCTCCGCAGCTCACGACCGCGCTCCCTGAGCGTCTCGGTGGCGGCTTCCTCTTCGTGCTCGGCACCACGGTGTGGCGCGCGGATCACTGGCTCGAGCCCGCGCGGCCGATCTTCGCCTCGTACCAGAGCATCCAGGGGATCGTGCCCGGCCTCGACCGCGTCTACATCCGCGCGCAGAACGCGTATCTCGCGATGGACGGCAAGACCGGAAGCGTGCTCGACCTCGGGCCGTGGCCCGCAAGCCCGTTCGTCTCCGGGTTCGCTGCGGCCGACGGGTGGCGCGCCGCCGCGGTGACCGATCTGCGGGGCGTCGTCGCGACCTACGACGCCGGCGCGACGTGGCGCGCGCTCGAGCTGCCGATGGAACCCCGGCAAGTGCTCGTCAGCGGAGACTCGCTCGCGGTCGGCGGCATCGAGAACGGAAAGAGCGAGGCGTGGTTCGAGGTGCGCGCCGACGGCACCATCGCGCGGCTCTCCGGCGCGCCGCGCGAGGCGAAGGGCAAGCTCCTCTCGACACCGACGCCCACGAGGCCTTACTACCCGGGCGGGTTTCCGGGTCCGGGCGGGGTCATCGTGCCCATGCCGTTCCCCGTCGCGCCGGGAGCTTCTACGACCGCGACGGCACGCCCCGCCACGACGGCCGCATTGGACGGGTCTCACGAAGAATCCGTGCAGGATGCAGGTACTCGCATCTTCGGCAGACGCCCCCTCGCCGCGGCGATCGAGGACGGCTGGCCGCTGACCGACGGCACCGTGGTCATCGCACGCGACGGCGCGCTCGCGCGGGTGCGCCTCTCCGACGGAGCGCTCACCGAGATGGTGCAAGGCGCCTTCCCGCTCAAGCCGTCGCGGTGTCATCCGGTCTCGCTCACCCGCGCGAACGCGATTGGCGCCTTCGGTTTCGTGTGCGGCGAGCCGCGCGGCGCGTCGGCGATCTATGCGTACGATCCGCTGCGCGGCCGACTCAGCGAGCTCAAGCGCTTCGATCGCCCGCGGGTCGTGACGTCGTCCGGCAACGGAGCTCTCGCGGTGCGAGGTCCTTGCGCCGAGGACGGCGATCCGAGCGCGACTCCGCGCGAGCCGATGCGCATCGAGCCGAAGCTCGACGCGGGCGCCGACGACGGCAAGGACGCCAGGACCGACGCGGGCAAGAACGACCGCGCCGAGAGAGCCGAGAAGGCCGAGAAGGCCGAGCGAGAGAAGGCTGACCGCGAGAAGGCCGAGCGCGAAGCTGCAGCAAAGGCAGCCGCCCCGGAGATGCACCCGTACTGCATCCTCGGGCACGACGACGCGTGGCGCGAGGTGCACGTGCGCGGCGACGTGGGCGGCGAGCGAGTCATCGTCCTCGCCGACGGAAAGATCGCCGTCGTCTCGCCGCCGCAAGGACAGTCGGGCCCTGCGCGCCTCACGCTCCTCGACAAGGGGCACGCGACGACGTTGCCGGTCGTGTTCCCCAACGTCACCCCCGACATCGCGCGCGTGCTGCGCCTCGGCGTGTGGCTCGACGGCTTCGAGGAGCGCAAGCCCGGGGTCGTCGGCGGGTGGATCGAGGCCGGCGGCGCGATGCTCGGCGTCGAGATCGCCCTCGACGGCAAGGCGACCCCCGGACAGTTCGTGCGCGACGCGGGCATGCCCTTCGTCTCGGGGCGTTACGGCTTCGGGTGGACGCCGTCGCGGCGCGGCTTCGAGACTATCGACGGAGGCATGACGTGGACGAGCCTCGAGCTCCCCGAGCCGCTCGTGCCGATCGGAAAGGTGGAGCGTCGTGCGTGCGGCCCCGTCGGCTGTCTCGCGGCCGGTTGGCTGCGCGTAGGGTGGGGCGAGACGAAGAAGCCGCCCGTCCCGCCTGCGCCGCCACCTCACCGCACGACGACGACGACGACCGTCTCCCCTCCTCAGCTCGTTCTCGTGTGCGAGCCGATGCTCCCGCCGATGCCGACGCCGCCGGCCCCGAAGCCGAAGGCCGCGACGGTGACGCCGCAGGCCTCGAGCGCCGCGCTGCGGCGAACGTTCGGCGGCCCGCCGGTCCTCGCCGCGACCGGCGCCGGGGGAGTCGCAGAGTTGCCGTCGTTCTTCTCGCAGCCTGGTCCTCCTCTTCGCGACTCGGAGCGCGGAATGCCGTTCGAGGTGCCCGAGCTCCTCGAACGAAGTCCCCCGCGCCTCGGCGGCCTCGCGCGCGCGTACGCGTGGGGACCGAAGGGCGGCGACTGGGACACGCAAGGCAAGTGGCAGGTGAAGTGGCTCTCGCCGTTCGCCGGATGGTCGGAGGCGCACGCGTCGGTCCCCACTCTTCCGCCGCAGGTCCTGCTCGACTTCACGAAGCAATCGTCCGCGTACGGCAGCTACTACCAGGCATATTCGAGCTTCTTCTCGATCGCGGCCGGCGATGATCCCTCGCATGCGATGCTCGTCGTGCGCCGCTCGACCCGGACGGACATGACGCCGATCGAGCTCGAGGCCGATCGAGCGCCGGTCGAGATCCGTCGCGCCGATGGCGAGCCGTTTCTCGAGATCGACGCCGTCACGCGTGCCGCGGGCCGCTGGTTCATCGTGACGCCGCCTCCCGCGGGTGCGAGCTCCCCCGTCACGACGATCTGGCAGGTCGACGGTGCGGTCGCACGTGAGCTCGCGCATGTCCCGCGTGTCGCCGTCGAGTCGGGGAGACCCCCGGGGGCGCGCCTCGCGCGTCGCTCCGACGGTCGCGCGATCGGTCTCGTCGTCGACGGTCAACCCACCGCGGAGCGCACGACGGCCACGCGCTGGGTGCTCCCCATCGATCTCGAGACCGGACAGCTCGGCGAGCCCGAGTCTCTCGGGTACACGGACCTCGCCGGCCGAACGCTCGAGGCGTGCACCGACGACGTCGTCGGCTGGGGCTTCGACACGACGCTCCCGGGTACGGCGCGCGTTCGTCTCGCCCAGGGCTCGGGCTCGATGCACGCGCTCTACGTCCGCTTGCGCCTCACGACCACACGCGCGTGCGTCGAGCGCGTCGCCGGCATGTATGACGGTCAAGCTGCGGATCGCGCCGCGCAGCTGACGCGGCCCGGAGCACGCCCGGGGGGCGCTCCGCCGCGGAAGCCCGGCGAGCTCATCGCCACCGCGTTCGCCTCGCAGGGCCGCTACGCGCTCCGTTGCACGCTCGCGAAGTAGGCTCTCGACCGCTTCGAGGGGCCGGCAGGCCGACTCATGTGCGTCTCGGCATCATCCGCTAAGCGCGGCGACGAAGTCGTGCAGATCCGTCTTTTCGGGCTTTCACAGGTGAACGAATGGGCTCCGTGACGGCGGGCGAGTGCAGCGTGATCGTTGTATTTTTTGGATGGCACGTAAGCTGCTTGGACGGTTTTGCCCGCGCGGAGTGTGGCTGTCCCCCCGGCCCCTTCGCGTGGGTTTTTTCTCTTTCGGCGCTGTTTTGCGGCGCACGACGGCACGCGGAGCCTTGGTCCGCGCGATCGAGGCTATCCTCCCGCGCCGTGAAGTCCCGTACTCGCCTCTTGCCGCCCTTCGCGCGCCTCGCTCATGCGTCCGCGCTGCTCGCCGTCACGCTCGTCGCTTCGTGCTCGGAGACGCCCGCCGCCGTGTCGGTGGTCGAGTCGCCGAAGGTGAGGCCCGGCGAGCTCTGCGATTCCGAGAACCGTCCGGAGCTCCGGCTCTCGTTCGACCCGCCGGCCGTGGTCGTCGCGCCGGGCGAGTCGCGCCCCGTGCGGCTGACCGTCGAGCCGGACGTCTGCGCGCCGAACAGCGCGACCTTCACCACGGACCTCGCGGCGATCGCCGAAGCACCGAAGAAGGCAGACTTCGATCTGCGCCATGCAACGTACGACTTCGACGTCAAGGGCGGCGTCGCCGGGCGAACCTCCATCAAGGCGACGATGGCCGCGAAGAACGCGAACGGCGACACCGTCTCGACGACCGTCGAGCTGAAGGTCGACGTCCGCGATCGAGCGGCTCCGCCCTGCAGCACGTTCGACGTCGCTCAAGGAACGCTCGCCGCCGGCTCCCCGCAGCTCCGCGGCACGGGAACGCTCGCGTCAGCCTACCTCTCCTCCCCGGTGCAGGCGTTCGCGCGCGACGACGAGTTCGCGCTCCCGTCGTTCCCGGCGTCGATCGGATGCGCGGAGACCGACCTCACGCTGACCACCAGCGCACAGCTCCGCAAGGTCACGCCGCCCGTCACCTTCACCGCGGGCGCGCCGATCTCGATGGGGAAATCGCTGCGGCGCGAGGTCGAGGTCGCACTTCCTGTGAACCCCGCCGCGTTCCCTCCGGGCGCGCGCATGCGCCACCTCATCGTGCTCTACAAGGGACCGCGCACCGCAAAGGCGCGGGCGATTCCCGTCGCAAACCCGCACATCGACGCGGACGGCGATGGCTACGTCCTCAAGTTCCAGACGCCCTGGTTCGGCACGTTCCAGGCTGCGATCGCCGAGGACGCCGGGCTCAAGACCCACAAGCGCAAG
Organism: Polyangiaceae bacterium; assembly: GCA_043717125.1. Taxonomy (GTDB): domain Bacteria; phylum Myxococcota_A; class Polyangia; order Polyangiales; family Polyangiaceae; genus Labilithrix. Next base: position 8,382 of record JAYSXP010000060.1, read on the forward strand.
CTCACGCATCGCGCGGTCATCGGCTTCTCGATGGGCGGCGGGGGCGCGGCGATCTTCGGCATGCGCCATCACGACAAGTTCGACGTCATAGCTCCGCTCGGCGGCCCGAGCGACTGGACGTGGTTGCTCTGGTACATCGAGCAGAACGCGCTCGGCGGCTTCTGCCCGGCCGGCCAGACCTGCCCGAAGGTGGCCCCGAACCGCTATCCGATGCAGGAGACGTACGCGCACACGATGGACTTCGAGCACTGGTTCTACGAGACCGGCAACGGTAACGGAGGCCACTTTCCGCGCTCGGAGTACGTGCAAATCTTCGAGGATCTTGCGCTGTCGATGGGCAACCCGAACGGCTCGGGCGCAGATCCCGAGCTCCTCCACGTCGCCCTCGGACCGAAGCGTGACGACCTGTGGATCAAGGGTGACCCTTCTCTCGGCCTCCCGCCCGGCACCGACTGCTCGTTCACGATCGACCCGATCAGCGACGAACCCGGAGAGACGCGGCAGAAGGAGATCGAAGCGAAGTGCAAGGCGTGGCGTTGCGATCCGAAGAATCAGTACAAGGCGGAGACCAACTACTTCGACGACGAGTACAACCCGGACGGCACGCTGCCGGTCATCAGCTTCTGTGACGGCAACCAGGAGCCGAACGCGGCGAGCCCGTACGTGAACACGTGGGCGCCGGGCGGCGACAAGCCGGTGAACCTCGGCCTCGCCGTCGACCGCAACAAGAACGGCGTTCGCGATCAGGGCGAGCCCGTCATCCGCGCCGGGCACGAGCCGTACGACGATTGCGGACCCGACCAGCTCTGCGACGTGAACGAGCCCGGCTACGACGCCGACACGAACCCGGACCCGAACCAGGACGACTACGACTACCAGCTCAACCCGACCGGCACCGAGGGCAACCACCGGTTCGACGAGGGCGAGAAGTTCAGCGACTTCGGTCTCGACGGCGTGCCGAACACCGCGGGCCGACACGTGGCGGGCGACCCGGGCGAGGGCGACGGCAAGTACACGGAGTCGATCGGCCTCGCGAACTTCTACGCGAACGACGCGCACAACATCGTGTCGCAGCGCGTGAAGGACATCCCCGGCGGAGCGCTCACGGACGACGCGTTCAAGCGCATCGACATCCTCACCGACGGCGGCGTGCGCGACCTCTTCAACTTCGCCGCGGTGGCGAACCACTTCACGGGCCAGCTGTTCGCGCGCCGCGGTCCCGACGGTCTACCGCTCCGATCGGTTGCATTCTACAACGGTTTTCACAACCTCCCCGGCGAGCCGTCGGACAAGCCGACGTTCTTCAGCCCGTTCGACATCCGCTGGGCCGACACCGCCGACATGCCGAGCGTCCGCTACGGCGATCTCGACGCGCCGAAGTCGAGCGTCGAGCGCGACGGCGACGGCCAGCACGTCGGAACGGCGGCGCAGCTGCTGTACCGCCTCGAGACGGCCTTCTTCCTCGCCGGCCACCGCTGGGTGGACGCCGATCGACGCCTCACGCTCGAGACGCGCGACAACCCGTCCGCGACGTCGATCAGCGAGCTCGGCGTGGAGTGCGAGATCGCGGGTCACTGCGAGAAGATCTTCACGGGCAAGCTCACCGGGCGCACGGGCCCGATCGCGATCTCGCTGCCGCCGGGCTACGCGTTGAAGGAGAGCGTCGAGCAGAACGTGCGCTACCCCGTGCTCTACGTCCTTCACGGCTACGGACAGGACCCTCGCGACCTCGAGGCGGTGGCGGCGATCATGAACAACTTCATGAACGGCCCAGAGCGCTCGTATGCGACGCGATTGCCGAAGATGCTCATCGTCTATGTGGACGGCCGCTGCCGCGTGCGTGCCGACGGCAAGCCGGAGTGCATCCGCGGCACGTTCTACATGGACTCGGCGCGACCGGACGGCGCGAAGCTCGATGCGTGGTTCGACGAGGTCACCGACTACATCGACCAGAACTACCGCACGATGCCCGCGACCGAAGTCGAAGTCGCCGACTGAACAGGCAACCGCGACCGGTTCGCTGGCGACCTCAAACGACGGAGAGGGTGAAGTCGTCGTAGACCACCACCTGGTCGCCTTCGATCTTGGCGCGGAAGCGGCGTTGATCGCCGCAGAGGCCCTTGGGGCGAAGCAATTTGCCGCTCGAGAGGTCGAAGACGTAGCCGTGCATCGGGCACACGACGCATTTGTCCTCGAGCCAGCCCTCCGCCAGGCTCGCGCCCGCGTGGTTGCACGCGTCCTCGATCGCGAAGACTTCGCCGTCGACCCAGGCCACCAGGACGTCGAACGGCGGAAATTCCAGGCGCACGGTGCCGTTCGCCTTCACGTCCTCGAGCCCGACGCGACCGACGACCTTACCGTCGCTGATCGCCACGCTCAATTCAGCACCAGCACCCGGTTCTTGTCGGTGCTGATCATCGCGCCGTGCTGCAGCGCCAGCTGGCCGAGGACCATCTCGACGCGAACCCGAGGGTCGAGCTCGTCGAGGAGCGCCTGCCGAACGCCGGCATCGACCACGAGCTGGAAGGCGCACAGGTCCGCCACACGCGAGGCATCGAGCGAGGGCGGCAGCGCGAAGGTGAAGCTCGGGTCGTGCTTCTTGACCTCGGACGCGAACATCGCCGCGGCAGCCACGAGCGCGGTGCGGTCGTTCTGGCGAACGGAGACGGGCATGTCCTCGAGCACCGTCGCTCGCGCCATCCGGAAGGGACGCGAATCGTCCGGGTCGAGCTCTTCCAAACGCACGCGTGATCGGCCGCGCAGCACGATGTTTGCGCGCCCGTCGGCGAACGGCTGGTACCCGATCACGATCCCGCCACCTGCGACCGGAGAGATGCGTGGACGCCCGTGCTCATCCTCCCCAGGGATGACCTGAGCGACGACCATCGCGCCGTGCGTAGCCATGCAGTGCTGCACCATCGCTCGATAGCGCGGCTCGAACACGTGAAGCGGAAGGATCGCCTCCGGGAAGAGCACGACTTGGGCCAGCGGAAAGATCGGGATGGCGGTGAGCGCCTTCTCGAAATCTGCGCCTCCGGACGGATGATTGTCGTTCATGGACCGAACATTTCGACGGAGCTCGCGTTCATCGCGTCCGGCGCATCGAGCGCGAGGAACGCGACCGTTTTCGCGACGTCCTCGGGCTTCATCGCCGGCGCGAAGCCGCTTCCCTTCAGCATATCCGTGTCGACGGAGCCGGGCATCACGCACATCGCCTGGAGCCCGGTACCCCTGAGCTCCTCCGCAAGCGACTTCATGAAGCCGACAGTTCCCCACTTCGCGGCGCAATATGCGCTCTGCCGCGGCGTACCCATCGTGGAAGAGATGCTTCCGATGGCCAGAAAGCGGCCTCGCCTGAGGTCACGCATGCACGTCAAGAACGCACGCGTCACCAAAAACGTCCCCTTGAGGTTAACGTCGAGGACCTCATCCCACTCACTTTCGGTCATCGATTCCACCGGCGCGCGGTGGACGACGCCTGCATTGGCGACGACGATGCTCGGGACCCCGAGGTCCGCGAGAACGCGCGCGGCAGCGCGCTCGACCTCGTCGGCGTTCGAGACGTCGCATGGGACCGCGAGCGCGCGCCGGCCTTGCGCGATGACGTCCTCGGCCGCGAGCGCGAGCGATTCGACAGTACGACCGAACAGCGCGACATCGCAGCCGCGCCGCGCGAGCTCGACGGCGATCGCGCGACCGATTCCTCGGCCGGCACCGGTGACGACGGCGATCAATGACCGACTCCCAGCGCGGCGTGAGCGCGTTCGACCGCGTCGCCGGTGGCGCCGCGGAGGGCGACCGTCTCGACGCGCGTGCCAATCGCTCGCTCTCCGCGCGCGACCATGCAGCCGTGGACGAGCACGAGGCGACACCCGACCCATGCGGGCTCGAGCACGAGGGCGATGTCCGAGACGACGCCTTCGCCGATGCGCTCCTGCAGCGTGAGCCTCCGAGCATGGGCTTCCACGAGTGACGCGAGTGTGCCGAGACCTACGAGCCGTTCGCGCGTCTGCATGGCGATCGTCGCGGTGCCGCTCGCCGGCAGTAGATGATGAGGACACATCGTCGTGACGGGAATGTCGCGGACGATCACGATGCCGTCGGTCGCGCCGGCGATCGCGCTCTGCGCGAGGAGCGCGCGCGTGTCGACGGAGTAACCCGCGCAGAGCTCGTCGGCAAAGGCGTCGGCCACGCGCGCCCCGGTTCCGACGAGGTCGGGCTCGGTGCTCGAGTCTCTTCCGATCGCGCGCAAGAAGGCGTCGATCGCGGTCGCGGCGGCCTTGCGGTCGATGGGCATCGGGGTCCCGAGCTTACCAGGCTCCGGGTCGGGGCTGCGGCCCCCGACGACCCCGCGGCGACGCAACCTGGCGCCGCTCGCGTCAATTCGCTTACGCCGGGGGGCCGTGCAAACGCGGCACGCTGGCCAGGCGACCGCCGAGGGTGGGTCACGCCGGCCCCCATGCTCCGCCCGGAAGCCCCGACAAGCACGCAAAAGACGGCCTGAACTGCCTAATTCCAGCGGCCAGGCGGGCCGCCGCCACCACACCGCGAGACGCGAAGGAGGAGGCACGACGATTGCTCAGAGGCCCTGCGCGTGCGCCCCTTCTCTCTCCTTCTCGGTCTCGGTGCAGTGACTGCGGTGCTTTCGACCGTCGGGACGGCGCCGGCACAGCTCGCCGCGCCCACAGGTCAAGTCACGGAGCTCGGCGGGTCGAAGGCGCATCCGCTCGCGCAGCTCGTCGAGCGAGAGCGCGGCCCGGGGCGCTTCATCCAGAAGGCACTCCAAGAGGGGATCCTCCGCAGCCAGCCGTACCCGCGCGCGTTCGGAGAGGCTCGCCCGACGCTCGACTGCATCCACGCGCGACACGACATCACGCTCGACCCGACAACCGGTGAGACCGTCGCTCGTCTCGATCTCGAGATCCGCGCCTTCGGTCATCCCCTCGCGTCGATCGGGCTCTCTCTCGACGAAGGGCTTCACGTCGGCAACGTGGCGGTGGACGGGCGCGCCGCTCGCGTGACGGACTCGGTGTACTCGCCGGCGCGCGTGACCACCATCGCGCTCTCGCCGGCGCTGAAGCCAGGCGAGTCGACGGTGGTGCACGTCGCGTACGACGGGACGCTCGCGTGCGGCACGTACCCAGAGGGCGGAGGGATCGTTTGCTCGAAGGGCGACGACTTCTCGTACTTCGCGCACCAGTCGATCATTCCTTACATCTTCGACTCCGCCGACCCGGAGGGCACGCAGCTCGATGCAATGACGCGCGACATCGTCCTTCGCGTCCCTGCCGGGGTCGACGTCGTTGCGACGGGCGAGAAGGTCGGCGAGCAGACCGACGGCGACACCACCGTCTCGACGTGGACGATCGATCAACCCCTCTCGCGTGCGCTCGGCCTCTACGTGTTCGCGGGAAAGCTCGGCCTGAAGACGGTGCCTGGTCGGAGCGTGCCGACGACGTACGTGTTCCCCAACCCCGAGATGCCTGTCGACGGCCGGCTCGTGTCGTGGTCGGGCGGCGTGCTGGATTTCGTCGAGAAGCTCGGCGGCGGCCCGCTCCCCTTCCAGCGCAGCATGACGCTCGTGAGGCTTCCCGCGAACGTCGGCGACCCAGGCACCGCGACGTTCGGGATGACGCTCCTCTCCGACTCGTACACGCGCGCCGGCGATCTCATGCACGAGGAGACGTGGGCGCACGAGAACTCGCACCTGTTCTGGGGCATCGTCGTGCCCGAGGCGAGCTCCGCCGAGAGCCGCATGATGAGCGAGGGGCTCGCGACGCTCTCGCAGATCGATTACTCGTGGGCGCACCACTTCGCGAGCGTCGATCGCGACACCTACCTCGCGCGGCGCTTCCTCCCGATCGGCCTGGATCTCCGCGAGCAGGGAAAAGGGCTGCCGGCCATCCAGCTCGGCATCGGTGAGCAGCACCCGGAGGGGCTCCGCACGTCGCTCTACACGCTGTGGGCCTACTACAAGACGTCCGCGACGCTCGATCATCTCCGTGTCACGATCGGCGACGATGCGTTCGCGCGCGGGCTCGCCGCCTACGTGAAAAAATGCAGCTACGTCGGCTGCAGGCCGGACGACTTCCGCTCCGTCCTCGAGGAGACCACAGGTACGAACCTCCTTCCGTTCTTCGATCGCTGGGTCCACGCGACCTCCCGTCCCGAGGTGTCGATCGCGTTCGAGCCCGTGGCGGGCGGCGCGGACATCGAGCTGAGCAAGGGTGATGAGGTGCCGATGACGCTCGAGGTGTGGCTGCGGCTCGACGACGGGCAGCTCGTGAAGAGGCGCGTCGACCTCGCCGGTCGCACCACCAAGGTGCACGTCGGCACGGGCGCATGGGTGCGGACCGTCGCGGCGAGCCCGCGGCATGACGTGATGATCGATGCGCGTTCGAAGGTCGCCGGCGATCTCGACTTCGACGGCGAGAGCGACGGCATCGACCTGCTGCGCTGTACGCCGCTCGTCGGCAAGACGTACAAGTCGCAGACCGCGACCGGTCTGTGGAACATCGACGAGCGGTTCGATCCGCGATGCGACGTGAACGGCGATCTCACGATCGACGACGACGACCTCGCCGCTCTCGCCGCGTCGTTCGGCACGTTCAGGGGGACGCCATGATCGTCGGCCGGTTCGCCGCGGCCCTCCTCGCGCTCGCGCTGCTCGGCGCAGCGGGCTGCGCCGCGAGCGACACGAAAAACGGCCCGGCCCCGATGGCGCTCGTGGCCACGGCGCCGCCGGAGGGCCCGAGCGTATTTCTGCGCAGCCAGCCGCCGAGCGTGCTCTTCCCGGATCGGATCACCGTCGACGTCGTCGCGCGCGGCGCCGTCGACCTCCATGGCGCGGCGTTCCGTCTCACGTTCGATACGACCGCGCTCGCGTTCATCAGCGCGTCGAGCGGCCCGACATGGTCGAAGCAAGCGCTCGCGATGGCAAAAGAAGGCGCCCCCGGCGAGCTCGCCGTGGTGTGGGCCGAGAAGGGCGAGCTCGGGTTCGATGCGAACGGCGAGACGGTGCTCGGCTCGATCGTGTGGGAGGCGCACGGCCGCGCGGGAACGTCGATCCGCTTCAAGAACGAGCGCTCGCAGCTCGTCGACAAGAAGGGCGTCCGCGTCGAGGCGACGTGGTCGGGCGGCCAGATCACCGCGCGCTAGCCAGGCGGCACGCGAAGGTGCCTGGTGCTGACGAGGTGTGTGCGGCGTGACCGGCTTTACGCTCACGATCTCACGCGGGCTTCCCGCACGACGCTTACGTGCGCATCGTATCGAGCGGATCGCTCGTGGCTGCGCGCCACGCCGGCACGATGCTGAGCAGTGCGAACGGCCCCATCACTGCGAGGGAGATGCCGAGGAGCTGCGCGAGGTCGACCGCGGGTGTCAGCGCCGCGCGCGGGTAGAGCACGCTCCAGCCGACCAGCGCGGGTCGGAGGCCGGGCGCGCCCAGCCAGAAGATCCACGCGTACCCGAGAAGTAATCCCAGCGCTGTCGCGCTCGCTCCCACGAGGAGCGATTCGAACAGCTTGGCCCACAGCACGTCGGACGTGGACCAGCCCACCGCCTTCAGCACGGCGATCTCCTTGCGTTCGTCGGCACCGATCCCGCTCGCGCGATCCCAGGCAAGGACGAGCAGCGCGAGGATCGCCGGGATCGACGCGCCGAGCACGAAGCCCGCGCGGCGCCCGTAAGCGAGGTGATACACGCGCGCGAGCAAGTCGCGCTCGACGACGCGCGCTCCCGGGAGTGTCTCCGTGATGGTGCGGGCGACGACGCGCGCCTCGGCAGGGTTCGAGAGCGTGATCGCGAGATCCGTCGCGTCGCCCGGAGGCAACACGAGGAGCGCGCGAGCATCCTCCTCGTCACAGATGAGCACGTCCGCGGTGTAGAGATCGAGCGACGACCGAAAGGTGCCCACGAGCTTCAGCGCATGAGCATCGGCGTTGGTCGTCGGCAGACCGAGCTCATCACCAGGCCGCATGCCGAGAAAGCGCGCGAGCTCCGTGCCCGCGATCATCTCGTGCGCGCCAGGCGCGATGTCACGTCCCTCGGCGAGCACTCCGTTCGCGGTCGAGAGCGGCGGCGCGTTCTTCGATGTGCCGACGATCGTGACGTTGCCCTGCAGCGAAGGCAAAAATACGTATCCCCAGACGCGCGGCGTGACCGTGCGCACCGAGGCGATGCCGGACAGCTTTGCGGCGTCGGCGCTCGAGATCGTCGTGGGCCGCCCGCCCACGAGCCGCTGCACGACGATGTCCGGATGCGCGGCATGCGCGCGCTCCGCCTCGGCACGGAGCGATTCGGTCATGAAGACGACCGCCGCCACGAGCGCGACTGCGAACGCGAGGCCACCACCGAGCGCGAACGCGCGGGCCTTCCGGCGCGCGAGGGCGCGAAGGGCGAAGGCGAGGATCGAAGTCTTCATCGTCTCCTCGCCGCCGCCGACCACAGCTCGACCGGCGGCGCCATCGCAGCTCCTGCCGGATCCGGATCGGGAGATGCCGGGCCGTCCGCGAACGCAGCACCTGGCTCTTCGAGCGAGATCGCGCGCAGCCAGCGAGCGCCGCCCGAGAGCGCGAGATCGCTCGTCGGCAAGCGACGCGCGAGCGCATCGATCGCCGCGGCGTCGTTTGCCTTCGCTGCGCGGCGCGCGCTCGCGTCGTACGCGAGCCCGGCGACGACGAGCGCGGGGCTCACGACGAGGGCGATTGCGATCTGCTTGGCGCGCGTGTGATTCATCCGGCCTGGAAGAGCATGAGGATCTTGGTGAGCAGAAAATCCGCGATCAAGATCGCGATGGACACCGCGACGACCGTGCGCGTCGTCGAGAGGCCGACGCCCTCGGTGCCGCCTGTGGTGCGAAGACCGAAATGGCACCCGATGATCGCGATGAGGAAGCCGAAAAACGGCGTCTTCGCGAGGCCCGCGAAGAAGTCACCGAGGCGCACCGCCTCGAGCGACGAGCTGATGAAGAGGTTCGGTTTGATGTCGTACTCGGCGGCGCAGATGATGATGGCACCCAACGTCCCGAGCGCGAGCGCATAGACGCTGAGGAGCGGCATCACGATCACCGCCGCGAGGACGCGCGGCAGAACGAGCTTCTTGGCCGGGTCGGCGCCGAGGGCGCGGATCGCGTCGACCTGCTCGGTGACGTTCATCGCGCCGACCTCTGCGGCCATGCCGCTACCGATGCGGCCGCCGACGATGACCGCCGTGAGCGTAGGCGCGAGCTCGCGACAGAAGGAGAGGATGATGACGCGCGGGATGTACTCGACGCCGCCGAACCTACGGAGGCCAAACGCGAATTGAATCGTCATGACCATCCCGATGAACAGCGACGTGACCGCCACGATGCCCATCGACTTCACACCTAGCGAGTCGAGCTGATGGAGCGTGGAGCGGAGCTCGAGCGGCCTCCGCACGATCGACCTCGCCGCTTGCCACGAGAGGATGGCCACGTCGCCGAGGTGGCCCACGAAGCGACCGAGGCGCGCGCGGTAGAAGTCGACGAAGGACGGCTCGGGAGCTGGGGCCGGCAGCGAGAGGCGCGACGAGGGCGGCGGTACGCTCGTCGGCGCGTCTTCTTCCTCGCGCGTCGTGCCGATCATCGAGTCACCCGCGGCTCCCCGAGACTGTCCCTGACCCGGGAAGCGTGCGGAAGGTCCGCACGAAGGCCTCGAAGCCGGGCGCGCCGCCGTCGAACGCGCTCGGGTCGCCCATGTAGACGAAGTCGTAGACGCAGCCGTCCTTCTTCGTCACGTAGATGTCGAACGCGATGGGAATGCCGTCCCACTTGGCGCGCAGCTTCGTGTGGAGGGCCTCGCGGCTATCGAACGGCTCGGTCTCCTGCCGCTCCACGCTCCGCTCCGTCGAGCCGATGAGCAGGTGATTCGTGAGGGCGAGGAGCGGCGTGCTCTCGTCCGGACGGTGACAGCGACCGTTGAGGAGCACCGAGGCGCCGTGTGCGTCGTCACGGTAGGCGAGGGTCGCGTGATTGAGCTCCACCGAGCGCCAGCCTGCGGGAACGGCTCCGATCTGGAACGCGATGGGCCCCTGGCGGTACACGGCACCGTCGAAGGATGCACTCGCCGCACCACCGCACGCCGAGAGGCCGAGAGGCGCGACGATCAGGAACCCGAGGGACGCGATCAGGGCTCCGGTCGTGCGCCTCATGTGGAAGGCGATTTGATAGCACGGCGGTCCCTCCGAACGCGCTATATCCTCGGGGGAAATGCCCGTTCGCCTCTACAACACGCTCACGCAAAAGGTCGAAGACTTCGTCCCGCTCGTCCCTGGCCAAGTGAAGCTCTACGTCTGCGGTCTCACGACCTACGACCTCGCTCACGCGGGTCACGCGCGCACGAACACCACGTTCGACGTTCTTTCGCGCTTTCTCCGGGCACGCGGCTTCGAAGTGACCTACTGCCGCAACGTGACCGACGTCGACGACAACATCGTGAAGCGCGCACGCGAGAACGGCGAGGAGCCCCTCGCGCTGTCGAAGCGCATGAGCGAGCAGGCGGACCGGGACCTCGCAGCCATCGGTTGCATGAAGCCGGAGATCGAGCCGCGCGTCTCGACGAGCATGGACGACATCATCGCGTTCATCGAGAAGCTCATCGCGAAGGACCACGCCTACGTCGCGGAGACACCCGACGGAAACGACGTCTACTTCGGCGTGCGCAGCTTTCCGGCGTACGGAAAGCTCTCGCGCCGCAACCTCGACGAGCTGCGCCAGGGCGCGAGCGAGCGCCTCGCCGAGGGCTCCTCCGATGTCAAGCGCGACCCGCTCGACTTCGCCCTCTGGAAGGCGGCCGGCAAGGAGCCGTTCGGCTTCGACAGCCCGTGGGGCAAGGGCCGGCCGGGCTGGCACATCGAGTGCTCCGCGATGGCGAGCCGCCACCTCGGCGACCACCTCGACATTCACGCCGGCGGCATGGATCTCATCTTCCCGCACCACGAGAACGAGAT
>JAYSXP010000591.1:0-8727 GCA_043717125.1 Polyangiaceae bacterium
ATCACGATCTTGCTCCGCCAGCCCTGCTTCTTTGCGAGCTCGATGAGCGCCAGCGCGTTCTCCTTGTGGCAGTTGCGCTGCGTGATGATCTGGCTCACCAGGATCGCGTCCGCGGAGAGCGCGAGCGCACGCTCCGCCAGTTGCTCGTTCTCGACCTGCGCGCCCAGGTTGTACGACTCGAAGGCCTTGTAGCTCTCGAGGCCCTTGTCGCCCGCGTAGCCCTTGTAGTTCAGGATGGCGTCGATGCCGACGGTATGCGCGTCCGAGCCCGTGCACGCTCCGACCACCACGATCTTGCGCGTCAGGCGCGTCGTCACGCGGTGCTCGATCTCGTCGCGCGTGAGCGCCTCGGTACGGAGCTCCGGTACGTCGATGGTCGCCGGATCGATCGAGTGCTGCGAGTGGCCGTACACCACGAAGTACGTGTAGCCCTCCGCGCACGGCTCCATCGTCGTCACCAGCGCCTCGCGGAGCCCATGGAGCTCTGCGAACTGCTTCGCGGCCTCCTTGGCGCGCGCCGACGGAGGCAGCTCCAGCACGAACGAGAGCTGGATCATCCCGTCGTTCTGACGGTCGCCGTACGCACGCAGCGGCTTCGAGTGGGCGGTCGGATGCATTACGAGGCCTCCAGCGCTTCGAGGACCGGGTTCACATAGTCGTCCGAGCGCTCGAAGACGCCCGCATAGCCCTTGCCGCCCGTTCGCGTGCGCTTCACGTCGGCGAACGAGCCGCGCTCGATCGCCGTCCAGATCGTGTCGCGCTCCACCTCTTCGAGGAGCTCGAGCGCCTCGTCGAGCACCTGCACGGCGCGCTTCGCCATGATGCCGTCAGGCTTGATCGTGATCTCGTCGCCGAGCGACCGCGCCGTGTTGAACACGTACTTCGTCGCCTTCAGCGAGAGGTAGCGGTCCATGAGCATCGGGTTGTGCACCGCCTCGCTGAACATGCCGAGCAGCTCGATGCTCTGGTGCGTCGCGACGCCCACCAGGCTGAACATCGCGTCGTGCACGTGGCTCTGGAAGATGTCGCCGCTCTTCCACTTCGTCGGCGGCATCCACTTGATCGGATGGCGCGGGAACACCTGCCGTATCAGCTGCGCCTGCGCGAGCTCGAGGAGGAAGCTGTTCTCGATCCCCGGGTCGATCTCGTAGGCGTGGCCGAGCCCCATCTGTTCGTCCCGCACGCCGGCATGCTTCGCGAAGGCCTCGTTCACGAACTGGCTCGCGAGGACGGTATGCGCCTTCTCGACGGCGTCGGCGGTCGTCAGGTAGTTGTCTTCGCCCGTGTTGATCACGATGCCCGAGCGGGCAATGATCCGGCGCGCCACGTACTGGTCGACGAAGTTCCGGCACGGGTTGATGTCGCGGAAGAGGATCCCGTACATCGCGTCGTTCAGGAGCATGTCGAGGCGCTCGACCGCGCCCATCCACGCGATCTCCGCCATGCAGAGGCCCGAGGAGTAGTTGGTCTGGTGGATGTAGCGGCCGTAGTCGATCGCCGCTTCGTCGGTCGCGCGACGAATGATCTTGAAGTTCTCCTGGGTCGCGAACGTCCCGCCGTAGCCCTCTGTGGTAGCGCCGTGCGGCACGTAGTCGAGCAGCGACTGGGCGGTCGCGCGGATGACCGCGACGATGTCGGCGCCCGCGTAAGCGGCGGCCTTCGCCTGCACCGCGTCGTCGTAGATGTTGCCGGTCGCGACGATCACGTACTTCAGCGGGCTACCGCCAGCCACGGCGCGGAGCTTGTTCGCCTCGCGCTCGTCGCGCGCGTGGTCGATCCGCTCGAGGGCTGCGTCGGTATGCGGCGCGAGCGCAACGAGCACCTCTTCCGTCGAAGGGCCCGACGCGCCGCGGTCCAGCTCCGGCGCGTACGCCAGGCGCTCGGCGGCGTCCTGGAGCCCCGCCGCGCCAGCGAGCAGCGCGCGCCCGAGAAAGTACGAGATGCCCCGCCCGAGCAGCCCGGCCTTCGCATAGCGATCCACCGCGATGTTCACGAGCGGCGCGCCCTGATCGTCGACGCCGTCGACGCCGTAGGCGCGCAGGATCGTGCGCTCCACGCCGACCGACGTGTGGGCGTCGATGTAGCGTTGCACGTCATCGGCGACAGCCGCCGCAAGCTCGCGGCATCGCGCGACCTTCTGCTCGTCCATGGGCACGGTCAACATCGCTCCGTGCACTTGCCACACGCCGGGCGGCGCGTACACCCCCTCTCTCGCCGACCCGCAGTGGACCACCTGAGGGTGTGCGTGCACACGCCCTAGAAGTATGCAGTTTACAAGGGCCGACGTGAGCGGCGCGCGCTCAGAACAGAAGCGCGCCGACCGTCGCCACGGCGGCGCCGGTCACGGCCAGGCCCAGGTCGGCGGTGCTTCGCGCCGCCTTCGACGCCGCGAAGCGCGCTCCCGACGCTACGAACACGAGGCCGCCGAGCCCGATCAGCGCGAACGCCACGCCACCGGGCACGTCGGTCTCGGTGAGCACGGTTCGCAGGCGCTCCTCCGAGGCGGCCGGCGTCGGATTCGCGCCGGCCGCGACCGCCGCCGCGTCGATCCGGTGCGCGAACCGCGCGACCTCCGCGTCCGCGTGGGCGCGACGCGGCGAGCTCGTCTCGAGCACGACCGTGGCAAGAACGGCCGCTCGCGCCGCTCGCCACGATGCAAACGCCGTCGCGTCGTCCCCGCGCGCCTCGGCGTCACGGGCAATCTTTTCGAGCCTCGCGAAGCCCTCGTCGGGTGCGCCGCACCCCGGACAGCGCGCCTCCGCGGCCGTGCGCGCGAAGAGGACGGCCTCGACGAGGTCACTGCGCGCGAGCGCGGCGTCGGTGTCGACGAGCGCCCGCCGGCCCTCTGCCGCACGGCCCGCCCAGGCGATCCCGAGCGCGAGCAACGTGACGAACGCGACCGCGAGGATGTGCCGCGGCACACCCTTCACTGGAAATCGCGCTTCCGGAAGATGATCGCGGCGAGTGTCAGCAGCAGCGCCGCGTAGAAGAACGAGTTCATCCAGGCGCGCCCGACGTAGCTCCAGAGCGGAACCGTGGCGACCTGCCCCAAGAGCAGCGGCCGCGCGGGCACGTAGACGTTGAGGTTCGGGACGACCTTCGCGAGCACGATGCCCGTCGTTCGGATCGCGGTCCCGAATACGCGCTCGGGGATGTTCGCGAGCGTGTCGGTCGAGCGACCGATCATGAAGAGCCAGGCGGTGAAGATGGCGGTGAGGAACGGCGACGAGAACGCCGAGAACACCATCGCGATGGCGCCGACGATGACGACCTCACCGAGTGTCAGCAACGCCGACACGACCACGACCTGCCGCTCGCCGGCGGCGCCGTCGCAAAGCAGCATCATCACGAGGAAGAGAGCAACCGACCACGGCAGGACGACGAACACGCGCGAATGCGTGGCGCGCCACAGCAGGATGCCGAGCACCACGATCATCCCGCAGCCGACGCCGATCGTCAGGCCGACGTGCTTCTCGGACTGGATCGCCATGATCGTCAGCACCGCGGCGCCGTCGATGGCGATGAACACCAGCAGCGTGGCGAGGATTCCGAAGTACTTGCCGACGACGTACTCATGGCGGCGCAGCCGGCGCGTGAGAACGGGGAAGATCGTCTTTAGCTCGAGCTCGCGGTAGAGCGACGTCGCACCGAGGATGATCGAGACCAGCACGGCATAGAGTGACATCGACGCCGCGCCGATGTCAGCCACGATGCGCGTCTCTTGGCGCAGCGACATTGCCGCAATCACCAGCGAGTAGCCGGAGGTGGCAAGCGCGAGGGCGAGGAGCCCGAGGAGCACCCGGGCGCGCACCGCCTCGCGGTACGTGTTCATGGCGATGGCAGAGACCCGTCCGAACATGCTCTCAGCTGAGTATCAAGGATGGCGCGCTTCCGCTACGACCCGTCGAACGAGCTGGGGAACCGAGAGCAGCGCGGCTCGCACGCGCTCCTCGAAGAGGTCCCGGACGATCCCCGGGCCGATGTCGACCAGGACCGCGTACGTGAGGAGGGTTCGCTCCTCGCCGCTCGGGCCCACGAAGGGCTCGACGCGGAAATAGCCGAAAGCATCGTCGATCTCGTGGGGCCGCGAGGTCTCGAGCCAGAAGCGCACCTCGCGGATCGCCGGGAAAGAGCGCACGCGGATCGTGTACGTTGCCTCGACCAGAGTGGTGCCCTGCACGAGCTCGACGAGGCGGTCGCCGTTGGGCTCGACGCCCACCAGCTTCACGCGCTTGGTCCGCGGAAGGACCCGGCGGTACGACTCGATGTCATCGAGGAGGTTCGAAAGCTCCGCGGCCGAGGCGTCGACCACGGTGTACGTGAGCCCGCCGATGTAGCGGGCCGAAGCACCCGGCGCCCACGTGTGCTCGCGGATGACCGTCTCCCCGCGGGCCAGTCGAGCCGACTCGGGCGACGACAGCCGATCGGCGCGGGCGTCCGGGGCGCGGGCTACGAGTCCGAGCGCCAGCAGTGCGGCGAAGATCGTGAGGGCAAGGGGCGGGAGGCGCATACGGGACGAGGCACACATTAAAGAGCCGGCGCCAATCACGCAAGGCACCGGCGATGAAACGCCCGGGGCGAGCGGCGAATTCACGGGCGCTGACGGAAGGACGTCAGGTGCCGACCACGATCCGCACGCGAGGCCCGATCGAGACGCGAAGCGGCCCGTCGCACTCGTGGAGGTCCCCATCCACCATGTACCGGATAGGGCCGCTCGGCGACCGGATCACGAGGCTCGCGGTCGTGGCCTCGTAGGTGTGCCCGGGCTTCATTGGCGCGGCCCGCCAGATCCGCGGCAGCTGCGAGACGAAGCCCATCGGCGAGGTGTGGATCCCGAGCACGTGGAAACGACCGGGCTGCTCGTCGTACCGACGGAAAGGCCTGAAATTCAGGCCGATTTGGTCAATTGTTCCGCCCGCGACGGACAGGTAGTCGCGCTCTTCCCAGACGGTGCCGTCGTCGAGCTCCACGGTTCCACGGAACGGCTCGGCCATGCGACGGATCATCTCGCCGCCGACGATCGCGCTGCCAATGCCGCGGAGCAGTGTCTTCGCCGCGACGACCGGGTTCGGCTTTCCCTGACCTCCCGCGTAGTACTCCGCGAGATAGCCGCAGACGACGCCCGTGCCGAAGACAAAGCCGTGCTTCTCCACGAGCGGCGGCGACCGCATGCTCGCAGGGGTGGCGTCCGCCGTGGAGCGCCGCGAACGCGGAAAGGACGTGTCACCACGGAGCTTGAGCACGTGCCGCTCGACGTTCTGGAGCGGGATCGAGGCCCGCTCGACATACGCCTGGACGAGGCGGTCGAGGAGATCCTTCGGCACGCCGCGCCGCACGCCGACCGAGTTGGCCGCCGTGTTCATCGTGCCGCCGCGGAGAAAGGCGATCTGCGGGAGCGCGGTGCTCTGGTAAACGTCGAGAAAGCCCGTGATCGTGACGCCGTTCGTCCCGTCGCCGCCGCTGATGCCGAGGACGTCGATACCGAGGTTACGGAAGTCCTCCGCGACCCGGTAGAGCTCGTCGATCGAGCCGGCCTCACGGACGACGCCGTGGTCACCGAGCGCCACGCTCAAGCGTCGCGCGGCCTTGGGATCGCGAAGATTCCGGCCGCTTCGCGGGTTGTAGAGCACCCCAATCCCAGGCATCGGTCGTCACGTTGACGCGTCGGGCCGGGGCCGGTCAAGCGTCGGAGGTCGATTTTCCACGTCACGCGCGCCGAGAGCGTGCCAAGAGGAAGGAATGATTGCCACGCCCGCAGAGGCGGCTCGCGCTGCGAGCGCTTCGGTCCTGGTCGTTCCCGCCCGTGATCGCGCGGCGATCCTCGTCACCGGCAAGGACCGCACGAGCTGGCTCAACGGGCTCGTCACGTGCGAGCTCGCCAAGCGCGAGCAGGGGCAGGGGGCCTACGGGCTCCTCGTCGAGAAGAAGGGCCGGATCCAGACCGACCTCTTCGTCGTACCGGACGCGGCCGAATCCACGTTCGCGCTCGCGGTTCCGGCGTCTCTCCGGGAGAGCCTGCTCACGACGTTCGACCACTACCTCATCATGGAGAACGCCGAGCTGGCGCTCGCCGACCTCGTTTTTCTCGTCGCTCATGGTCCGCGCGCGAACGAGCTGCGCGCGCTGGCGCCTTTTGCCGGGACCATCGATCTGCTCGGCCACGGCGGCATCGTGCTCGCCGCTCCCGCTGCCGAGGGGGCTGCGTTCGAGGCTCGCGTCGCAGAGGCGGTGACGAAGCTCGGCGGCGTCGTCGCGGACGACGCGACCTGGGACGCGGTCCGCATCGAGCATGGTCTCCCGCGCTTTGGCGTCGAGTTCGACACGACCCACTACCCGCAGGAAGCCGCGCTCGAGACCCTCGCCGTCTCGTTCCAGAAGGGATGCTACCTCGGGCAGGAGGTCGTCTACATGCTCCAGGAGCGTGGACACGTGAAGCGCAAGCTCGTGCCGCTCGAGCTCGAGGCCGGCGACGTGCCCGCGGTCGGCGCGGCCGTCACGACCGCGGCCGGCGAGGCAGTCGGCGAGGTCCGCAGCGCGACGCTCGGGCCCTTGTCGGGCAAGCCCGTCGCCATCGCGATGGTAAAGTGGGCGCGGGCATTGCCCGGCACCGAGCTGAACGTCGCCGTGACCGACGGGTCGCGCGCCGCGCGCGTCAGAGCCTCCGAGCGAGCATGAAGTAGCGGGCCGGCATCCCCTCTTCGGGGGGGAGCGGAGAGACGCGCAGCATCTCGAGCGCGATCTCCTTGATCCGCTGGTCTTTGCCGAGCCGCACGTGGAGGCGGTCGCCGTCGGTCTTCACGACGTCGCAGCGGCCGAAGGCGAAGTGCTCGACGATGTCGCCGGGCTCGGGGACCATCTCGTCCTCGGTCTCGGCCTCGACGGGCCTTGCGATGCGCTGCGGCATTGCCTGGTTCATCGAGCTGAAGGTCGCAGAGGGGCGAGCGGTGAGCGCGGGAGCGGGCGCGCGTGGCGCCTCGGTCACGGCCACGCGCGACACCTCGGCGAAGCTGGGAGACGGAATCACCGCGCGCGCCGACGGCGGTGCGAGCGCGGTTGCAGCCGTCTGCGGGCTCGGGGCGGCGACGGCGGGCCGGGCCGCGCCCTCGGTCGCGTCGAGCACCCACACGCCGGCAGGATCGAGCTGGCGCGTCGCGGTCACGTCGTCGAATGCCGTGATGAGCACCTCCAGCGCCTCGACGTTTCCTGCCACGAGGTCGCCGGCGATCGTGTCGAGGCCGGAGTCCGTCTCCCGTGCGAGCACGACGCGGAAGCCGCAAGAGACGTCACCTCCGGAGAGGCCGATGCTTCCCTCGAGCGCGATGACCTGAACTGGCCCAGCGATGTGCGTCGGCGCCTTTGCCGTCACGCCGCGCGGATCGACGACGCGGATCTGGACGTCGGAGAGCACGCCGCTCGCCCGCATCCATCCTGCGAGGACGACCTCGTCGCGCAGCGCACCAAGGAGTGAATCTGGCAGCTTCGCGGGGCTCGAGAGGCGAAGCAGGAGGTGGCGCGCCGAGGAGGTCGAGACGGTCATGGTTTGTTTTCTTCGTTCTCGTCGGCGGGACAACCGGGCCGTTCGCCCGACCGCTTACCCGCGCTGGCGGGGCAGAAATCGTTCCTGTCGATGATGCCGTCGCCATCGGTGTCGCGCGCGGTCGGTGCATAGATTGCGCCGAGCACGAAGCGAAACCGAGGAACGGTGATGGCCGCGTCGCCGATCGGAATCGGTCCGCCGCCGCCCGCGATGAAGGAGATGTCACCCGCGAGGAGCGGCGCGCTGCGCAAGGCGATGAGCCACTCGGCCGGTGTGATCGATTTTCCGTTGGGCTTGCTCGTGATGCCGAACGCAGACTGCGCGGTGTCGTGCTGCTCGGCGAAGTTCACGTACGCGCGCCCTTCGAGCATGATCGACAGGCGTTCGCGGTCGATGATGTCGACGCCGGCGCCGAGGCCCGTCGCAAGCTGCGAGCCGACGCGCGCGCCTGCGAACTCGGTCGTGGAGCGGAGCCGTGCCCCGACCTCGAGCCCGGCGAAAAGCACGTGATAGCGATAGTCGGCCGCGAGCGCCGGAGCGAAGACCGCGCTCCGCTCCCCCGCGAAGTCGGAGCTGTCGCCGGTGGGGGCGGAGACCGTCATGCGGCCGGCGAGCGACCAGGAGCTCGGGTCCTTCGCGGCCTGCGCATCCGGGGAGATGCGCTCTCGCGGAACGAGCGCATAGGCGAAGCCGAAGCGGAGGTCGCGGACGGCGGTGTCGTGCAGGGACTCGCCGCCGGTGAGCGGGCTCGTCCCGGCGCCCGACTCGACGAACGTGTAGGGAAGCGCAAAGTCGAGCTGCAGACGGGGAGTCACGCCGTAGGCGAAGAGGAAGTTCCCCGTGACCTGGTGGTCGACAGCGTACTGGTCGCTTCCGCCCGGGCCGGGGGACGCGACGCGAAGGATGACCGGCCGCGAGAGGTAGGTCGCCATCAGCCCGAAGCCGACCTGACCCTCACCGACCGTCTCCGTTCCACCCACCGTAGCGAAGCGCGTCGGTCCGGGGTTCGGCCAGTACGTATCGCTGTTGATGCACGTGCTGACGAGCGGGTTCGTGCATTCCTTCGCTCGCGCTTCACGCTCGCAGAGGGCGACGAGGCTCGCGGCGATCAGCAAGACTGCGCGGCGTGCTCGGTCCGCGCGGACCATCGCGCGATTCATGGGCAGAGCATCGGCCCGCAACGATCGCAT
>JAYSXP010000592.1:0-24475 GCA_043717125.1 Polyangiaceae bacterium
AGCACCACGAGCGCGCCGAGGACCTCGCGATCCGCGCCGAAGTCGTCGAGCACCGATCGAAAGGCGAGGATCGCCTCGGGCACGTCGCCGATGCGGTCAGCGAGCGTGCGGGCCGTGCGAACCATGAGCACCTTGCGGGCGTCTGAGCCGTCGGCCTGACGCTCGCGGGCCCGAAGCACTTCGACGAGCGCGCGGTGCTCGCCGCTGCGCTCGTAGAGCCGATCGAGCGCGACGAGGGCCTTCTCGTCCGCCGGATCGTCGTCGAGCCTCGACCTCCACGCAGCGATCGCCGCGGGGTCGTCGGCGAGGCTCTCCTCGGCGAGCGCGCCGAGGCGACCGTAGAGCTCGCGGCGAACGTCAGCGGACTCCTCGAGCTTGACCTGGACACGCAGGACCTCCGCGAGCTCGCGGCTCTTCCCGCGGTCACGATAGAGCCGCTCGAGCGCCTGCACGGCCGGGAGCGCGATCGACGGATCCTCGGGCGCGAGGTCCATGATCTGTCGGTAGATGGACTCCGCTCGGTCGCGCTGCTCGCTGCCTTCGAAGAGCTTCGCGACCTCCCCGAGGATTTCGGCGCGCGGCTGCGGTGAGTCGGCGTTCTTCGCGGCGACGAGGAGGACGTCGGCGGCGTCGTTCAGCCGATCGAGGCGCCCGCCGATCTCGAGGTAGCGCGTACGCGCCTCGACGTCGCCGGGGGAGAGCGGCAGCAAGCGCCCGTACGCTTCGAACGAGCCGGCGTCGTCGCTGAGACGCTCGTCACGGAGCTCCGCGATCCGGCGCAGAAGCTCGCGACGCTCGACGTCGTCCGCGACGAACTCGAGACGAACCTCGAGGACGCGGACCAGTTCGCGCATCTCCTCGCGCTCCGCGTAGACGCCTTCGAGGATGAGCGCTGCGCGCTGCCGGAGGTCCGGGTGCGTGAGGCACTTCTCGACGAGGTCGCGCGTCTCGCGCACGGAAGAGTCCGCGGCAACCGCCTCCTCGAGGTAGTCGAGGGCAGCCTTCGGGTCGCCAAGGCGATTCATCAGCAGCGTGCCGAGCCGGAGCTTCAGCGCCATCGTGTCGGCGGAGCCCGCGAGGGAGATCCGTCGCTGGAGCAGGTCGGCGAGGTTCTGCCACCTCTCCTGCGAGGCGTAGAGCTTGTCGAGCGCATAGATCGCCTGGTCGTGGCCCGGCTCGATCTCGAGAATGCGCTCGTAGTAGTAAATGCCCTTGTTCGCGTCGCCCGTGATCTCTTCGGCGATGATCGCGACCTCGTTCAGGAGGTCGGCACGACGATTCGCGTCGGTCGTCGCCCCGATGACGCGCTCGTAGAGCGTCTCGAGATCGATCCAACGCTCGCGCGTGGTGAGGATCTGCTTGAGGCGCATGAACGCGCGCTCGTTGCCCGGGTCGCGCGCGAGGATGCGATCGAGGTAGGGCGTGGCTCGGTCAATTTCGCCAAGCATCTCGTCGTAGAGAGTCGCGGCGCGCTCGGCGAGGTCGAGCTCGACGGCGGGAGGTAGCCCCGTCTCGCCCTTCTCGGGCACGGCCTGGGCGATCGCTTCGACGAACTGCTGCGTGCGGTGGGTCTTGTTGGCGAGGACGCTCAGGCGGTCCCAGATTTCGAGCTCTGCAGGGTTGTCTTGCGCGGCGCGTGCCACCACTTCGAATGCGCCGACGAGATCGCCGAGCTTCTGCTTCACTTCGGCGAGACGCGTGTGGAGCGCGAGGCGATCCGACTTCGAGGCGGCGGTCGCAATGAGGACGGCGAGGACGTCGCTCTGCTTCTGCCACGCCCCGGTCGCCGCGTAGGCCTCCTCGAGGATGACGGCCGCGCGAGCGCGCGTTTCCGAGAGCGGAAGGAGCTCCTCCACGACGGCGATCACCTGCGCATCGTTCGGCGCGAGCTCGAGCGCACGCTTCGCCGCGGCGAGCGCCTCGAGCGGCTTCTTGAGCGGGCCCATGTAGAGCCGGGCGAGCTCGACCTCGCGGGAGACGCGGCTGCCGCCCTCCTCCAGATCACGCTCCTGCTGGATCACCTTTGCCGCGCCTTCGGCGTCGCCGGACGCGACGAGCAGGCGCGCAAGGGCGCGGAGCGCTCCAACGTGACGCTCGTCGAACCCGAGGACCTCGCGGTAGAGTGACGTCGCCTCGGCGGGGCCGTCGAACGCCTCCTCCTCCAGGAGCGCCCACTCGGAAAGGATGGCGACGCGCGCATCGCCACTCGGCGCACGCTCCGTCCGCAGGCGGAAGAGCCAGCGCAGGTCGTCGCGACGGTCCGGAGCGGCACGCAAGAGCCGATCGAGCGCCGCGATGGCCTCCTCATCGTCCTGGTTGGTCTGGATCAACTCACGATACGCACGGATGGCGTCGTCGCTGTTGCCTGTCTGCGTCGCCGAGACCTCGGCGAGCTTCATGCGGAGCGTCCGCTTCTCGTCGATGTCGGCAAACTCGGAGTTCGCGCGGGCCTCGAGTGCCTGGACGAAACCGACCCACTCACCGGATGCGCGTGCCCACTCCTCGAGCTCGCGAACGGCGCCGGTTTCGGAAGGGGCGAGATCGAAAGCCTTCACCGCGAAACGGAACGCGGCTGCCTTGTCGGCAAGCTTGTGTCCCGTGACGATGGCGAGCTTCTTGTAGAATGCACGTTTCTCGGCGGAGCTCTCCGTATGGGCGACGAGCACCTCGTAGAGCGCAGGCAAGCGCGTCCACTTCTCTTCCGCCTCGTAGAGCGGAACGAGCGCGCTCGCGGCGCGCCGGTCGTCGGGGTGCGCGGAGAGAACACGCTCGTACGCGCGGAAAGCGCGATCGGGCGATTTGAGCTGCACCTCGTAGATGCCCGCAGCGCGGAACGAGAGGTCGACCTTGACGGACGGATCCGTGGCGCGGTCGGCGGCGCCCGACAGTTGCTCGACGAGCCCTTCCCAGTCGCCCGACTGCTCGTAGAGCGCGGTAAGGCCATCGAAATCGTTCAGGGCGAGATGGCTCTCGCGCAGGATCCGCAGCGCCTTCGCATGCCCCGGGGAGAGCTCGAGGACGCGGCGCCAGATGCGGAGCGCGCCGTCGTGGTCCTGCAGGCGGTCGGCGAAAACGCTACCGAGCTTCTGGAGAATGGCCAGCTTCGCCGCGGGGTCCTCGGTGAGCTCGGCACGACGCTCGAGCGCATAAGCGACGGTGACGAAGTCCTTGTCGCGTTCGGCCTGCTTCTCGAGGGCGTCGAGAGCGGTCGCGTCGGTCGGGTCCTCGTCGAGCGCGAGCTTGTATAGGCGCGCGGCGTCGGCGCCGCGATCGAGCCGCTCCGAGGCCATCTTGGCCATCGCCATCCAGAGTGCGCGACGCTCGGCACCCGTGGTGCGTTTGGTCTCGTCGTCGTAAAGCTCGTAGAGCTGACGATAAGCGCGGCGCTTGCCGTAGAGCTCCTTCAGCTTCTCCACCGCCTCGCGGTCCGCCGGGTCGACCTCGCGGAGCTTCTCGTACGCTTCAACGGCATTCTGTACGTTGGTGAACTGCTCCAGCCAGCGCTGGGCGATCGCGCGGTAGAGCGACACTTTGGCCTGCGCGGTCGTCTCGAGCTCGGCGAGGCGCATCTGCGTCGTGAGCAGATCGCGCCAGCGGCCGAGCGCCTCGTAGACGCGCGCGAGCTCGCGCACGGCCTCGGCGTCGTGGCTGTCGAGGCCGATGATCTGGGAGAGCACGGTGACGAGAGCGGAGTCGCTCTTGATGTGCTCGCGGTAGATCTGAGCGATTTCGCGCAAGACCGGGAGCCGCGCGTTCGCGTCGTCCGGAGCGACGCGCTCGAGGTCCGTGCGGAGTAGATCGGCGAGGTGGCTGAACTGACCCGTGGTGCGGTAGAGGCGCTTCAGCGCATCGCGAGCCGCAGCGTTCGCGGGCTCGGAGCGAAGCAGCGTGCGCCACTGCTCGATCGCCTTCTGCGCATTCGCGCCCTGCTCGGCGAGACCGGCTATCTCCGCCGAT
This sequence comes from Polyangiaceae bacterium, assembly GCA_043717125.1. Lineage (GTDB taxonomy): Bacteria > Myxococcota_A > Polyangia > Polyangiales > Polyangiaceae > Labilithrix. Next base: position 3,958 of record JAYSXP010000592.1, read on the forward strand.
ATCAGACCGCGGTCCGGTCCCTCCGGCATCGCCCGATGAGCGTCGCTCAAGATCTGGGCGAGGCGCGTCGACTCGCCACGCTTGCCGCACCACTCGCGGAAGAACCCGAGCATCCCGGGATGCGCAGCCTCCATCTTGCGCAGGCGCTCGAAGTAGGGCTCCGCCGCCTCGGGCTTGCTGCGCATCCGCCAGTTGATCATCGCGACCTGGAGGATGACGCCGACCTCCTGGCCCTGCCGCACGCCGCCCCCGGCGAGCTGCCCTTCGTAGAGCGACACGAGGTGGTCCCACATCTCGTTGTCGGTGAAGTGGTGGACGAGCGCGCTCGTCGCCTCCGCGTGACCGGGCGAGAGGTCGAGCACGCGCTCGTAGACGTCGATCGCGCGAGCTTTGTTCGAGAGCTTCTTCGTGAGTACGCGCGCAAGACGGATCGATGCCGCGATCTTCTCGTCCTTGGCGTTCGATTCGGTCGCGAACAGGTCGAGCGCCGCCACGAGATCCGTCCAGCGCTCCTCGTCGCGAAGGAGTCGCTCCTGGAGGAGAACCGCGCGGCGATTCTTTGGGTCGAGGTTCAGGGCGTCGCGGAGGAGACCGATGATCTTCTCGGTGAGCTCCCGACGTGCCTTCGAGGGCTCGGTGCGCGTGCTCTCGGGAATGCTGCGGGAGCTGTCGGGAGACTTGGCGTCCTTCTTCTTCTTGTTCTTCTTGCCAGAGCGGAGGCTCTTCGGCGACGACTCCTCGGCGGTCTTCGCCCCGTCGGCGGTCTTCGCCCCGTCGGCGGGCTTCGCTGCCTCGGCTTCCTTCTTCTCCTTGGCGAGGATCTCGGGGCGGCCGTAGCGGTAGGCAATCTCCGCGGCGCTGACGAGCAGCGAGCTCTTGAACGACGCGTCGCCGGCCGATTTCGACTCGGTGTAGTAGCGTTGCGCGAGGTCCTTCCACTTCGCGCGCTTCGCCTCGCAGCGCTCGATCGCTTCGGAGGCGTTCGTGTCGTTCGGGCGCAACGTGAGCAGGCGCCGATACGCGCCGACCGCGCCGGCGTCGTCGAGGAGGATGTCGTCGCGGACGGTCGCGAGCTCGGAGACGAGCTCCGCCTCGCGGTCGCCGCTCGCGAGCGCACTCTCGATCTCGAGCAGCTCGGCGACGGCCTCGTACTCGCGGCGCATCTCGTGAGCCTGTCGTGCAGCCTCGAGCAGCTGCGCGAGCGCAGCGGGGCCAAGCTCACCGGGGTCGACGGTTCCCTCGTCCGAGGTGTAGCCGAGCGCCTCGCGGAGCTCGCTCCAGGCCTGATCGTTGTCGGGCTCGTCCTGGAGGACGCCGAGGGCATTGCGGATCGTTTTCGCGGTCATCGTGGGGAGGCCACACTCCCGCAAGTTGCCTGGATCATTCAGGAAACATTGCCGGACGGAGAGCGGCTCAGCGATGGTACGGAGGGTCGCTCTCGCTTTCAAGCGGCGGCACGGCCATGCGATAAAAAGAGGCCCCGCGCGAGCGGAGGCCCGATCCCGGCGGCTTTTGTGGCACCCTCGCCGTCAATCCCCTGAAGCCGGCAGGATCGGGCCTCCACATCGTCGTGAACGCGAACGCCAAGCGTGGCGGGCGGCGTATCGCGGTGCAGATCGCCCGCGCGCTCCCTGGCGCCAGCGTTCGCCTCACGCGCAGCATCGATGAGGTCGAAGGCTGGCTCCGGACGATCGTGCCGGGCTCGAGCCCGCGCTGCATCCTCTCGGCGGGGGGTGATGGCTCGGCGGTCGCGCTGCTCAACGCCCTCGATCGCGTCGTCCCGAAGGGCCAAGCTTTTCCGCCGGTCGGGGCGCTCCCCCTCGGCACCGGCAACGCGTGGGCTCACGCGCTCGGCGCGCGCAAGCTCGACACCTGCATCCGGGCGCTCGCAAGGCACGAAGGCTCGGTGCCGACGAAGCGCTACGGCCTCCTGACGTGCAACGGCGTGCTCACCTTCTTCGGTGGCTGCGGCTGGGACGCCCAAGTCCTCGACGACTACCGGTTGCAGCTCGAGTCGTCGCCGTCGAACCGGATCTCGAAGAGCGTCTGGGGCTACCTCACCGCGATGCTCTCGCGCACGGTGCCGAAGACGCTGCTCTACGGACGCCCGCACGTCATCATCGAGAATCTCGGGTCGGACGTGTACACGATCACCCCGGAACGGCGGCTCGTACGGCTTTCGGACGTCGCACGCGGCGCGATCCTCTACGAGGGCATGGCGAGCGTCGCGGGGGCAGCGACCTGCCCCGAGTTCGGCTACGGCTTCCGCGCCTACCCGCACGCGGAGCGGCTGCTCGGGTTCATGAACGTCCGCGTCTACGACGTGAGCGCCGCGAGCGCCGTCGGCGACATCCCCAGGCTGTGGAAGGGCCAGCATCCGCTCCGCGGTATGACCGACTGGTTCGCCACCGAGGTCCGCATGACCTTCTCGCGCCCGACCCCCCTGCAGATCGGCGGCGAGGCCATCGGCTCGAGGCTGACGGTCGACTTCTGCACGTCGGACCGCACCGTCGACGCCCTCGACTGGCGCCTGATCGGCTGACCGCCTTGACCCGATCCGCGGAGCCCGCTCGCGCGTAGGCTACGCAAAATGTGGAGCTCGCGAGCCCTTGGTCCCGTTCTGGTCGCCGCGACGGCGGTCGGCTGTGCAGCCCAGCCGGGCGGGAGTAGACCGACGACGACCGCGAGCGCCTCACCAAGCGTTCACTCGGAGGTGACGACTGCGACCCGCGGGGACATGGTCGAAGGCGCACCTCGCGAGGAGCTACCGTGGGCCACGCTCTCGCCGGAGACGTTCGCGCGCGCAAAGGCTTCGCACAAGTACATCGTCCTCGATGGCTCCGCGGAGTGGTGCCACTGGTGCCATGTGATGGAGGCGACGACCTACCACGATCCGGTCATCCGCAAGATCCTCGACGAGCACTTCATCGCCGTGAAGGTCGACGTCGATTCGCGACCGGACGTCGAGGAGCGCTACGGCGACTACGGCTGGCCCGCCACGGTGATGTTCTCGCCCGACGGGGCCGAGCTCGGCAAGTACCGCGGGTACATCAACCCTGAGAAGTTCAAGGGCATCCTCGAGGACATCGTGGCGAGCGGCCTCGCCGAGAAGAAGGCCGACGAGAAGACCAAGGCCGCGGTGAAGGCGCCACGCACCGCGCTCTCCGAGGAACACCTCCTCTGGATCCAGCGCGAGATCGACGTTCAGCTCGAGGACTACTACGACGAGGACCAGGGCAGCTGGGGCCGGCAGCAGAAGGCGCCGCTCGGCTGGAACAACGCCTGGACGCTCCGCAAAGCGGCGGCCGGCGACGAGAAAGCGAAAGCGCAGGCGCTCTTCACGCTCGATCAGCAGAGCAAGCTCATCGATCCTGTGTGGGGTGGCATCTACCAGTACTCCGCGGCGCGCGACTGGGACTCGCCGCACTTCGAGAAGCTGATGACCTTCCAGGCGCCGGCGCTCGACAACTACGCGACCGCTTACCAGATCAGCAAGGACACCAAGCACCTGGCGCGTGCGAAGGCGATGCTCGGCTTCCTCGACCGCTTCATGAAGAGCCCGGAGGGCGGCTTCTACTCCACGCAGGACGCCGATCTCAACGCGCACGACCGGAGCAGGCCGTTCCTCGACGGCCATGTCTACTACGCGCTCGACGAGAAGGGCCGCCTCGCGCGCGGCGTCCCGCGCGTAGACATGCACGAGTACGGCAAGGAGAACGGACTCGCGATCAGTGCATACTGCACAATGTACGAGGTGACGAAGGACGCGGCAGTGCTCGCCTCGGCGGAGAAGGCGGCGCGCCGTGTCGTCGCCACGCATGCCACGAGCGGTGGCGGCATCACGCACGACGTCGTCGACCCGGAGAGCAAGCACACGCAGCTCTACCTCTCCGACAACGCCTCGTTCGGCCTCGCTCTCGTGCGGCTCTACGAGGTCACCAAGAACGAGGACTACTTGAAGAAGGCGCGATCCATCGCCGACTTCATGGTCTCCGACCTGACCGACGACGACGGCGGCGGCATGTTCGCCAGCACCAAGGACCCGAATGCGGTCGGCGTGTTCGCGACGCGACGCGTCCCTTTCGAGGACAACATCGTCGCCGCGCGAATGCTGGCGCATCTGGCGCGAGCCGTCCCGGCCGCCTCCTCGAGGAAGTACGCAACGTCGCTCGACCGGCTCCTGCGCGCGGTCTCCAGGCCCGAGGACATCAAGGGCCGCGGCCGCATGATCGGCGACTACCTGCTCGCCCTCGACGAGAGCAAGGGCGTCCGCGGCGTCACGAAGTAACGCGCGCTAGACGACGGCGAGGGCTTCCATCTGCGCCGCGATCCTCGCGCAGGCGTCGTCGCCGGCGAGCCGCTTCACCAGGTGTAATCCGAGCTCGATGCCTGACGTGACGCCGCCCGACGTCACGAGCTGACCTTCGTCGACGACGCGCTCAGCGACCGGGATTGCGCCGAAGCGCTCGAGCTCCGCCATCCTCGTGTAGTGCGTCGTCGCGCGCTTTCCGTGCAGCCGGCCCGCCGCGCCGAGGAGCAGCGCGCCGGTGCACACGCTCGCCGTGATCCGGTTTGCGGGAAAGGTCTGCAGCCAGGCGATCGCGAACTCGTCACGCTCGAGCACGCGCGTGGCAGGGCCACCGGGGACGACGAGCACGTCGAACGAGTCGAGCGGCGGCCGGTAACGTGCCGTGACGACCTCGACGCCGCACGAGGACCACACCACCGGCGGATCCGCGTCAGCGTCGCCCTCCTCGCGCCGTCTCGCGAGCGCGACCACCTCGCACGTCGTCGTCGGGTCGAAGCCCATCGTGGCGATGCGCGAGAGCGCATCCAGCGGGCCAACGAGGTCGAGGAGCGTCATTCCAGGAAACGCGAGGAGCGCGATGCGCGTCCCGACGACGAGATCCGCATGATCCGCGACGGCGTCGAGGTCGATCATCCGCACCGCATCGACCGGAATCGAGCCATGGATGTGCGGCATCGGTCCTCGCGGCGTCTCCGCCACCTCGACCGGGACGTCGAGGCGGCGCGGGTCGATCGCCAGCACGCGCAGGCTCGAGAGCGCGTCCGCCTCGAAGTAGACGCGCGCGCTCTCCACGACCACGTCCTGGTAGGACGCATGAACGAAGCCTTCGCTGGCGAGCGACGGCGGCGTGTACCGACCATCGCTCCCCCACCCCAGCTCGTCAGCGCGTACGACGTGGAACAGCCACCGCATGCAAAGACACTACCTCACGGGCGCGGCCACACCTCGGCGCCACCGAGAAATCCGCTGTTCGTCGTGAATGGGTTCTGACCGAGCTTCTGGACGGTCGCCGCGTCCACGCCGGCGTCTCCGCTCGGGAACGGGATCGAAAGGACGTCGATGACGGCGCCGCCGTCGACCGTGCTGCGACGTCCGCCGACGATGTTGCCCTTGCCGTCGTGCGCCACGTAATCGAACGCGCCGGGGATCTCCGCGCCGAGCGTCGTCTTCGACGGGTCCCAGAAGAACGCCTGGTTCGGGAAGAAGAACGTCAGCGCGGCGCGGTTGCCGTCGACGTAGACGAAGCTCCCGGGGAAGCCCTTGTCGTCGAGGTGTACGAGGGTCTTCACCTGGCCGGTCGCGAGATCGACCTCCTCGACGGCGCGCTTCGTCAGCGGGCCCGCGGCGCCGCCGCCGGCGTCGGTGTTGCAGCCGCCCTGGAACACGAGGAGCCGATCGCGCGCGGCGTCGTAGGCCATGGGCGTGCCGACGACCGGGTTGTAGTTCTCGAGGGCGATGCCGCCGCCGGGCGCCGTGCCGCCGAGCGAGACCAGCTGTCCGGTCGTCGCATCGATGGCGACGATGCTCGCCTTCGTGCTCTTGCAGATGAGCGAGTAGTCCGGCGCCTGGATCGTCGTGCGGTCGTAGTTGCCGAGCAGGACATAGATGCGCTTTTTCGTCGGGACGTAGTACGCGGCCGTCATGTCGACGAGGCCGTCGTTGTCGCCCGGCTGCACCAGCGAAGAGAGGTCGAGGTAGCTCAGCGCTGCGCCGCCGTCGGCGACCTGGTTCGTGTCGAGGACGGCAATCTTGTTGCGATTGAACCGCAGCACGTAGCCCTTGTCGCAATCGGGCACGACCACGGCGACGGGCTGCGCATTGGGGTCTCCACCGTCAACCTTGTCGTCACCGACGACGCTCCAGGTGGCGAGGGGCTCCCAGGGCTTCTTCGCGTCCATGCGCGCGACGACGTCGTTCGCCTGCTCGACGACATACGGGTCACTCCCGAGCGAGGAGGTCTGGCCGAGCCGACCGCCGAACGTGAATCGACCGTCGACCTTCTTGTCGGCGAGGTTGAAGGCTGCGACCTCGCTCGTCATCGGGTTGTTCGTCGTGAGGAGGAGGCGCTGGGGCGACCCGGCGGCACTGCCGCACTTGGAGGGCGCCGCGGCATCCCCGCCGTCACCGCCGGGGGTCGGCCCGGCCTCCGGGACCGTGCCGGCCTCGAAGGTTCCGGCGTCTGCCGCCTTCAGCTCCTCGTCGTCACCGCAACCCGAAGCGACAAAGCCCACCACCGGCGCGCTCAGGACGAGCGCGGCCACGAACATTCTGTGATTCATTCTGGTACCCAACTGGCGCACGCCCGCGCCGGCCATCATCGAGAGGTCTCTTCCGCGCGTGGTCCGGTCTCCGGACTCCCGGGTCATCCTCCTCCGAGCCCTTCCCAGAAGCGCGACTGCTCGCGTCCCAGTGGTTTTGCTCGAATTCGTCGCCGGTTACCGTGGCGGGCGCCGTGCCGGTGTCTCACCGGCTTCCCATGTGACCCGCATCCCTCGGGCGGAGGGATGCGCGTCAGCGACCACGCGCGTGTGATAAAAGCGCCGCGACGACGTCGCGAAGCCGATCACGGCCGCATCCGTACCCGACAACGGCGGGACACGTCAATCAGGCAGGGCGTATGCTCGACCGTATGGCGCTGCTCCGCCCCTCGGAGCTCGCGCGGATCTGGGAGCTGCACCCGAAGACGGTCTACCTCTGGATCCGCGAGGGCAAGCTGCCCGCGATCAAGACCCCCGGCGCGCAGTATCGCGTCCGGACCGACGACGCGCGGGCGTACTGCGAGAAAAACGGCCTGCCTATGCCGCGGGCGATCGCCAGCCCCGCCGGAAGCGTCGCCGTCCTCGGCAAGCCGAGCGCGTCCCAGCGTGCGCTCGTCAAGGCGTGCAAGGCTCGCGGCACCGCGGTCGTCACGTGGGCGAACGCGCTCGAAGGGCTGCTCGCGATCGCGAGCGACGCGCCGGACGTGGTGGCGATCGATGCAGAGTGCACCCAGGTGAAGCTCACCGATGCCATCCGCGCGCTACGCAAGACGGCGCGTACCACGGGCGTTCCGATCGTCGTCTACGACGCCGCGCCGCGCGGCGGCACCACGGCCCTCACGAAGCTCGGCGCGAGCTCGATCGTGGCGCGCGGCAAGACCGACGACGCCGTGAAGGCCATCGTCGATCTTCTCGACGACCACGGGATGCGTTAGCCCGGTCCGAGGCGCTTCCTGATCTCGCCGAGGATGCGGTCCGCGACGTCGTCCTTGGTGCTCGTGGCAAAGGGCATCGCCTCTCCATCGGAGGAGACGAAAGCGACACGATTGGTCGCGTGACCGAGGGACTCGTGCGCCGCGTTCGCGACGACGAAGTCGACCTTCTTGGCGGCCACCTTCGCTTTCGCGTAGGCGAGCACGAGCGCGTCGTCGCCCGTCTCGAGCGCGAAGCCGACCAGCACGGGACGTTTGCCGCTTCGCCTCGCGCCGATCGACGCGAGGATGTCGGGGTTCTTCGCGAGCGCAATCGCAGGCGCCGCTCCGTCCTTCTTGATCTTGGTGTCGCTCGCCTCCGCCGCGCGGAAGTCCGCCACCGCCGCCGCCATCACGAGCGCATCGACCTTGCCGAGGTCCGCCCCCATGGCCTCGTCGACAGCCCGCTGCATCTCCACGGCACTCTCCACGTCGACCCGCGTGACGCCCGCGGGCGTGGCAAGCGCGACGGGCCCGGCAATGAGCGTCACGCTCGCCCCGCGCGCCACTGCCCGAGCCGCAACCGCAAACCCCATCCGCCCACTCGACCGATTCCCCAAATACCTCACCGGATCAATTGCCTCGTGCGTAGGCCCCGCGGTCACCACAATCCGACGCCCGACCAGATCTCTCGACGTGACCGTGCCCGCTCCCAGAACCTCTTCGATCGCCCCAACGATCACCGCAGGCTCCGCCATCCTCCCCATCCCACTCTCCCCCGACGCGACCAACCCCTCGACCGGCCCAACGAGCTTCACCCGTCCCTGCGCCAGGAGCTCCGCGACGTTCTTCACCGTCGCCGGGTGCCCCCACATGCGCGGATGCATCGCCGGCGCGGCGAGCACCGGCCCGCGCGCGCACAGCACCGTCGCGGTCACGAGATCGTCGGCTCTTCCCTGCGCGAGCCGCGCGATCAGATCGGCGGTGGCTGGCACGATGACGATCACGTCTGCACGCGCCGCGATGGTCACGTGCATCTCACCCGAGAACGAGGGATCCCACATGTCCGTCGCGACCGCTTCCCCGGTGATCCCCGCGAGCGTGACCGGCCCGACGAACTTCTGCGAGGAGGCCGTCATCAATGGCAGCACCCTCGCTCCGGCCTTGATGCAGAGCCGCGCGACCTCGACGGCCTTGTACGCCGCGATGCTGCCCGTCACCGCAAGCGCGATGGTCTTGCCTTCGAGCGCGCTCATGAGACCGCCCGCATGAGAGGCGTCACTCGAACTCGATGACGCCCAACACCTTGAGGTTGGCGATCAACGCGAGAGCTTCTTCGGCGGGCATGGCGCATACGTCGAGGAGCTCCTCGAGCGTCTGCATACCGTCGATGTGCGCGAGGAGAAAGCCCGCTCGATGATCGATTTTGAGCTTCGACATGTCCGCGAGCGCGGTGAGACGGCGCGGGATGCTCTGCCGCTCCGTGAGGGTCAACTGAGCGGCCGGCGGCGGGACCGTCGCCGTGGCCGATGCCCTCGACATCGGCGCGGGGTCGTCGTCGGCGAACGGGATGAGCCCGCCGAACGGGTCCGAGAGATCGATGCTCTGCTCGCCGAACTCGACCACGATGCTCGCGTCCGGCGAATCCGCGGACGAGGCGTTGCTCGGCAGCGCGACGGAGTGGCTCAGCGTCGACGCGAGAGCGAGCGCGCCGGCGGCATCGCCTCTCGCGTAGAGCTCGCGCATCGCAGCCACGCGATCGTCGCCGCGCGCGGCGACGCCTGAGCCGGACGGGTTACCGTTGCGCGACGACGGGGGCGCGTCCGCCTCGGCGACCTCGCTGTCGATGTCGGCCCAGGCCCGCGTCGCGCCGTCGTCGTGCGCGTGGTGCGGCGCGGTCCGCGTCATCGCCGAGAGTGCGTCGCCGGCGACGATGCGTGTCGACTCGTCGTGCACCGACGTCGCGCGCGCCCGGATCGGACGACCCTCCGCGTTGAAGACGCGCGACGTCGACGGCGGTACGGGTTCGGGCTCCGAGTCGACCTCGAGGTCGACTCGGCCGAACGCGCCCTCGGGCGGGACGGTCGCGGCTCCACGGCCCGCCGCGTCGTCCCCCATGTCGAGGTCGACGTGACCGAAGCCGGGGATTGCCTTCCGGTCGCCCATCTGTGCCCTTCAACCATAGCAGGCGAAAGCCCGGGTGAGGGCAGCCGCCATCATCAGTCGACGCCGGGCTCGTCGTCCCCGTCGGCCTTGGTGCGATTGCGCGCCGCGTTGCCACGACGCGCGCGAGACGTCGTCGAGGGCTCCCCGGTTTTTACGAGGCCCTCTCGCTCCGTCCACCCGTGGGTTCCGTACCGACCAGCGATGCGTGACTCCACCATCGCACCTCCGGGATCCGTCGATGGCAGGCCCGTTTTCGGTACGACGATGTGGGGTCCCTGCGAGATCGCGAGGTAGTCGTCCGCGATGTACTCGGGGTGCGCGTCGTCGTGCGCCTCGAACTTCGCGTCGGCCTCGCCCGTCCCCACACGCCAGATCTGCGTCGTCGGCGGATAGGCGTCCTGCATCCGCTCGCGCACCGCGAACGCGCCGTCGCGGAGCAGGCGATAGCGCGTGATCTTGAACCCGGGGATCCCGCGCTGCGCGAGGACGCGCTCGCCCTTCGGGACCTTGGGGTCGGGAACCTCCTTCTCCTGAAACGGTGTGACGTCGGCGACCTTGCGCACGAACGTGACGTCGCGCGTCCGCTTCGGACCGAGGATCTCCGCGCGCACGACGCCGTCCTGCACGGTCTCGTGGAGGACCACCGGATAGGAGAACGGATTGCGCAAGCGCAGCGTGATCGTCGGATAAGCAACGGCCGCGTCCATCCCCATCTTGATGTAGAAGCTAGGCCGCGTGTGCGGCTTGCGCTCGACGATGTCGAGGCCCGCGAAGAACGCGGCGCCGTGTAGTGTGCCCGCAACCTGACACGTGCCGCCGCCGATGCCGTCGACGAGCTCGCCCTGTGCAATCACGGGCGCGATTTTGTAGCCATTGACCTCGCTCCTCGGCCCGACGACGTCGTTGAAGTCGAAAACCTCGCCCGGCATAATCACGTGCCCGTCGAGCTTCGAGGCCGCCAGACGAAGATTGAACGTGCGGGCCTCGTGCTTCCGATCCCGCGCGTACTTCGTCTCGAAGAACCCGATGACGTCACCGAGCTGGATGTCGCTGATCGCGCTCGCAGTACGCGAAGGCGGCACGCTCTCGACGACCACTTCGATGCTCGAGACGCCTTCGCCGTCCTTCCCGCGCGTGAGCATCGCGGCATCGAGGCGCGCGAGCGAAGCGTGCACATCCATCCTGCGCCCCGGCTCGTCGGCCATTACCTTGTGCCCGCCGACGTCGAGCCTTGCATCGGTCGGAGCACGATCGACATCGTCCTTCAGCGTGAGCATCGCTCCCATCGCACGCGGACCGTCGACCGCGATCGGAAGCGGAACCGCGAGCGGTCGCGGTGCGAATTTCGCTCGCGATGCCTCCGCGTGGGCGCGCCGCAGCGCCGAGCGGGGATCTCCAAGCTGCACGACGAGCGCTTCGAGTCGTTCGCCGTCGACGCGCGCACCGAGCTCCTCACGGCTGAGTTCGCGCTTCGCGCCCCCTGGGATCGTGATCGTCACCTTCTGCGCGAGCCACTCGCGCCCGATGGCGGCCGCGGCGTCGAGCGTCGGGACCGTCGCGCCCGCTCCGACGACGAGCGGACGATCCTCCAGGAGGATCCCCGGCGTGGCCCGTTCGGCCCCGTCGTCGCCGCCGACGTGCGCCGGCACGAGCAGCCATCCCGCCGTCCCGCCGAGCACGACGCAGGCGCCCAGGCGCACGAGACTCTCCGGACGCTTCGACCCGAGCGGCCGGAGCGCCGACCGGAACGCTCTCCAGAGATCGCTCACCGCCCTCACGACGCCGGTTTGGCCGTGATTCTGCCGCGGGTCAAGGCGAGCGCCCACGCGCTGGGGCCGAATCCGCCGGTCGTGTTTGCACGCCAAGTGCTCGCCGTGGTACCGGGACGCCCCCCATGGGTCTCTCGATCGGCATCGTTGGTCTTCCGAATGTAGGCAAATCCACGCTGTTCAATGCGCTCTCGTCGGCGAAGGCCGAAGCGGCGAACTACCCGTTTTGCACCATCGAGCCGAACGTCGGCGTCGTCGTCGTGCCGGACGAGCGGCTCGCGAAGATCGACGCGGTGATCCACGCGGATCGCCTCCTCCCGACGACCTTCAACTTCGTCGACATCGCGGGGCTCGTGCGCGGCGCCTCGAAGGGCGAAGGCCTCGGAAACCAGTTCCTCTCGCACATCCGCGAGGCTGACGCGATCGTGCAGGTCGGCCGCTGCTTCGAGGATCCGAACGTCATCCACGTCGAGAACAAGGTCGATCCGGTGGCCGACATCGCGACCGTGACCTTGGAGCTCTGCCTGAAGGATCTCGAGACCGTCACCAAGCGCCGCGACAAGGCGATCAAGATGGCGAAGTCGAACGACCCGAAGGAGAAGCTCGCCGCCGAGATCTGCGAGATGCTGATGTCGCACCTCGACGACGGGCGGCCGGCTCGCACCGCGCCCATCCCCGACAACGTGGATGCACAGGCGGTCGTGAAGGAGCTTCACCTCCTCACGATCAAGCCGGCGTTTTACATCGCGAACATCGACGAGGCGACAATCCAGAACCCGGACGGCAACGCGCACTTCGCGGCGATGAAGAAGCTCGCCGAGGCCGAAAAGACGTTCGTGGTCCCGGTCTGCGCCGCGCTCGAATCGCAGATCGCCGAGCTCGACCCCAAGGACCGCCCCGAGTTCCTCGAGAGCGCGGGCCTCAAGGAGCCGGGTCTCAACGCGGTCATTCGCGCCGGCTACAAGCTCCTCGGCCTCCTCACGTTCTTCACCGCCGGCAAGCAGGAGGTCCGCGCCTGGACCACCACCATCGGCGCGAAGGCCCCGCAGGCTGCCGGGGTCATTCATACCGACTTCGAGAAGGGCTTCATCAAGGCCGAGGTCATGTGGTGGGAGGACCTCGTCACCCTCGGCAGCGAGGCCAAGTGCCGTGACGCGGGCAAGCTCGCGATCGAGGGCAAGGAATACGTGATGCGCGACGGCGACGTCGTGCACTTCCGATTCAACGTCTGAGCGATCGTCGAGACCGTACAGGCCGCACATCGCTCACTCCACGGGCCCCCCGAAGTAGCCCGCAAAGCGGGCGATCCACAGCGCGAACAGGAGCGCCGCAGTTCCCACCATGACGGCGTCTCCCCCGCGCAAACGTCGGGATGCGCCCCACGTGTGCGTCCGCGCGTAGCCCACGAGCTCGACGCCAAGGAGCAGGGCGACCACCGGTACGGCCACCCACACGAGCGGATGCATTCGCGACGCGGCCGCAAGCTCACCGTGCAGCGCGAGCCGGCAGGCGCGCGTGATGCCGCAGGTCGGACACGGGACGCCCGCCACGAGCTTGATAGGGCAGGAGTAGCCGATACCGAGGACGAAGAGCACGGTCAGGCCGGCGACGATCACCGGGACGACACCGCGACTCTTCTTCATCCGCGCCGCCGTTCGAGAGGAGGCTGCCGCGCCTCGCTCAGCTCTTGACGAGCGGGCGACCCTGCGAGTCGGTGTACTTGCCCGTGGCGATCTGGATGATGTCGATGAGCTGCCACACGCCGCAGCCGCCGAGCGTGAAGAACTGGATCGCGCCGTAAAGGTAGTGGCCCGTGTAGAAGCGGTGCACGCCGAAGATCCCGAACATCGGCAAGAGCGCGAGGATGAGCGTGATCATGAACTGCTTGGGTGGGCCGCCCGCGACCATCGCGCCGGGCATGCCGCCCATGCCCGGTTGCTGCATCATCGGCGCGCCGCCCTGGTAGGGCTGCATCTGCCCGCCGCCCATCTGCTGACCGAACTGATCCGCGGCCTGGCCGAACTGCTGCCCCGCCTGCTGGAAGCCGGGACCCATCGGCGCGTTCATCGGCGCGCCGTAGTCCTGGTGGGGGGGGGGACCGCCCGGAAGACCGCCGTACCCGGCGCCGCCCGGAGCCGCTCCCGCGCCGTAGGGATCACCACCGGGCGGTGCGCCGTACGGAGACAGACCACCGCCCATGTGGCCGCCCTGCGGAGGGCCGCCCATGCCACCCGGCGATGCACCGTAAGGATCGGCGCCCGGCTGCAGAGGAGGAGCGAAGCCGCCACCGGCATCCGGCGGCGGTGCGCCGAACGGCGGCGGGTTGAAGCCACCCGCGTCGGGCGGCGGAGCGCCAAACGCCGGTGCCGCGCCTACGACCGGCGCGCCCGGAATGTGGGCGAAATTCGGCGGCCCATCGAGCGCCATCGTTCCCGCGAGCGGGTTGGCGTCGGCCGCAGAGCCGAAGGTCTGGTGAGCGTCGGCAGGCGGCGGTGCGCCAAAGGCCGGAGGAGCCGCATCGCCGCCACTGGGCGGACCGCCGAAGCTCGGCGGCGCGACGCCGACCATGGTTCCCTTGAGCCGGCTCGGCGCAGCGAAAGCAGCGCTCGCGGCCGGTGCTCCCGCGCCGATCGGCGGGGCCTCGGCCGTGAAGCCAGAACCCGACGCTGGTGCACCACCGGCGGCTGGTGGAGCCGGAGCGGCGACGCCGGGCGACGAACCAGGGCGCGGAGGCGCGCCGGGGATCGACCCGGGCTGATTCATCATCAGCATCGTGCCCTTGAACTTCGGCGCGGCCGCGGTCTTGAGCTGGAAGTTGCACTTGGCGCAGGTGAGCGCCGTCTCCGTATTTTGCATGCCGCAGTTCGGACAGAACACAAGAACCTCCAACTGGCGCGATGTCGCGGTGCGCGCGCAGCATAGGCCAGAAACGGGCACGAGCGACAGAAGAAGGAGAACACAGGAGCCATAGCCCCCGATGTCCGACCTCCTTGACACCGCGGGTCCGTTCGCAATAGCGTGCGCGCGCGAAAACCCCGATTTCCCGGGTCATTTCGCGCACCCCTCATGCCCTTTGCTCTGACGCCCGAACGCGACCTCGAGCTCACCGAGATCCTCACGCGTTACCCCACGAAGATGGCCGCCTGCATCCCGGCGCTCCATCTCTGTCAGGACCAGCTCGGCTGGGTCTCCGACGAGGTCGTCACCTTCGTCTCGACCCGCCTCGACCTGCCTCCCGCCCACGTGAAAGGTGTCGTCACCTTTTACACGCTGTTCAACCAGCACCCGGTCGGCAAGCACCAGGTCTGGGTGTGCCGCACTCTGCCCTGTGCGCTGCGGGGCGCGGGCGAAGTCCTGCACCACTGCGAGAAGCGCCTGGGCATCAAGCCGGGAGAGACCACGAGCGACGGCAAGATCACGCTGCGCACGGCCGAGTGCCTCGCCAGCTGTGCCACCGCCCCGATGATCCAGGTCGACAAGACCTACCACGAGAATCTCACGCTCCCACAGGTGGACGCGATTCTCGATCGCCTCCAAAAGAGCTGATCATGCTCAAGCAAACGAACTACCTCACCAAAGTCTACGGCCTCCCCAACGGGTGGACGCTTCCCATCTACGAGCGCGAGGTCCGTGGCTACGAGACCGCCAAGCGCGTGCTCACGACGATGGCGCCCGCCGACGTGGTGAACGAGGCGAAGAAGGCGAACCTCCGCGGCCGCGGAGGCGCAGGCTTCCCGATGGGCGTGAAGTGGAGCTTCATGAAGCCCCACGCGACGAAGCCCGCCTACCTCGTCATCAACGCCGACGAGGGCGAGCCCGGCACGCACAAAGACCGCACGATCATGGAGCAGAACCCTCACTCCGTGATCGAGGGCTGCATCATCGGCTGCTACGCCATCGGCGCGCACGTCGCGTACATTTATGTCCGCGACGAGCTGCACCTCTCGAAGGAGCGCCTCTGGCTCGCCATCCACGAGGCAGAGGCGAAGGGCTACCTCGGCAAGAATCCGTTCGGCAAGGCGTACCCGGTCGACGTCGTCGTACACACCGGCGCGGGCGCCTACATCTGCGGCGAGGAGACCAGCCTGCTCAACTCGCTCGAGGGTCGCCGTGGCGAGCCGCGCCTCAAGCCCCCCTTCCCTGCGCAGGCGGGCGCGTTCGGTTGCCCGACGACGGTGAACAACCTCGAGACCATCGCGGCGGTTCCGACCGCGTTCCAGATGGGCTGCGAGGAGTTCTCGAAGCTCTCGGCCATTCACTACCTCAACGACGGTGGCGTCCGCCTCTTCGGAGTGAACGGTCACGTCAATCGCCCCGGCGTCTTCGAGTGCGCGGTCGGCCTCACGCTCCGCGAGCTCATCTACGACCTCGGCGGCGGCGTCAGCGGCGGCAAGGCGCTCTTCTGCGTGATTCCCGGCGGCTCGTCGACCCCCGTGCTTCGCGCCGAAGAGGTCGTACACGCGCCGGACGAGAAGTCCCCGCTCCACGCGTGGCACGGCAAGAGCGTCCTCGACGTGCCGCTCGGCGTCGACACGTTCCGCAACCTTGGAACGATGCTCGGCACGTGCTGCGCGACGGTCCTCGCCGAGGGTACCGACCCGATCGCGGCGTTCCACAACCTGATGCAGTTCTATCGCCACGAGTCGTGCGGCCAGTGCACGCCTTGCCGCGAAGGCTCCGGCTGGCTCTCCCGCATCGCGGACAAGCTGATGGACGGCACGTGCTCGATGGCGGAGCTCGATAGCCTTCACGACATCGCGAACAACATCATGGGAAACACCATCTGCGCCTTCGGCGAGGGCACGGCGATGCCGGCGCTCGGGTTCCTCAAGAAGTTCCGCAAGGAGTTCGAGGCGTACGTCCGCGGCGAACGCAGCGGTAAAGACGCACGCCTCACCGTGGCGCCTCTGACCTCCGTTTGATGAGCGCGTTCAAGGGAGCCCCATGAATTCGACCGAGCTCGTTTTAGGACAAGCATACTTCTGGCTCTGCGCGGCGCTTGCCGTTGGCGGAGCGCTCGCCACGGTCCTCGCCAGGAACCCCATTCGCGGAGCGATGGGCCTCTTGATGATGATCCTTGCCATCGCCGGCGTCTACCTCGCGCTGCACGCGCAGTTCCTCGCTGCCATCCAGCTCATCGTCTACGCGGGCGCGATCGTCGTCCTCTTCATCTTCGTCATCATGCTGCTCGGTCCGGACGCGACCCCGCCACACGACCAACGAGGGCAGCTCTCCCGCACGGTGAGCGCCGTGGTCTTCGGTGCGGCCGGTCTCGCGGCGATGTCTCTCATCGTCCGCACCGCGCCGCCGATCGCGAAGAACAAGCTCCTCGCGTCGCCTCCCAGCGACTTCGGCAGCGTCGAGTCGTTCGGGCGAATCCTCTTCACGGATGCCCTCGTGCCGTTCGAGCTCTCGAGCGCACTTCTCATGGTCGCCATCATCGGCGCGGTCGCCGTCGCGCGCGGGCACCACAAGTCCGATGCGCGCCAGGCTCGCGAGGCGCCGGACGCAGTTGACTCCCCGGCCGAGAGGATCGGCGTGAAACTCGGTCCCGTCACGAACCGCGAGGCTTCCACGTGATTCCCGTCGAGTACTACGTCGCGCTCAGCGCGGTTCTGTTCACCATCGGCGGCATCGGCTTTCTCACACGTCGCAACGTGATCGCGACGTTGATGAGCATCGAGATCATGCTGAACGCCGTGAACGTGGCCTTCGTCGCCTTCAACCGGAACCGCACCGAGGCCCACACCGGCCAGATCTTCGGCTTTTTCCTCATCGCCGCGGAGGCCGCCGAGGTCGCCGTCGGTCTCGCCATCGTGCTGTCGCTCTTCCGCATTCGACGCACCGTCCGCTCGGACGAAGCCGACCTCCTGAAGAATTAGAGACCAACGCCCGATGAAGGATTTTCTCTCTCTCTTCCCGGCGAACGACTTCTCGCTCATCGCGGTCGTCATGGCGCTGCCGTTGCTCGGCGCGTTCGTCAACGGCGTCTTCGGACGTCGCCTCGGCAAGGACGCCGTTCGCCTCATGACCCTCGCGGTCACGGGTGCGAGCTTCGCCGCCGCCATCGCGACGTTCATCGCGCTGGACGGCGCGGTCGCCCTCACCAAGACCACGGAGATGGTCTCGGAGCACGGCGGCGCCGCGCACGAGGTCGTCAAGCACGGCCACGCCAAGCTCGCCTGGACAGCCTGGGAGTGGATGCGCACGAGCGGCGTCCGCGACGCGAGCATCCCGATCGAGCTCAAGTTCAGCGTCGACGCGCTCTCGAGCGTGATGCTGCTCGTCGTGACGGGCGTGGGCTTCCTCATCCACGTCTACTCGACCTCGTACATGGAGAAGGACAAGGCCTACTGGCGGTTCTTCTGTTACCTGAACCTCTTCGTCTTCTCGATGCTCGTGCTGATCCTGGCGGACAACCTGCCGGTTCTGTTCATCGGCTGGGAGGGCGTCGGCCTCTGCTCGTACCTGCTCATCGGCTTCTGGTACGACAAGACGCCCAACGCGACCGCCGGCAAGAAGGCGTTCATCGCGAACCGCATCGGTGACTTCGGTCTCCTCTGCGGCATGTTCCTGCTCGTCTATTACACGGGCGCCCTCGACTGGACGGGGATCGCGAACGGCGCGCAGAGCCTCGTGAACCCCGCGGACGGCGCGCAGGTCCACCTGTGGCCCATCGGCGGCGGCCAGTTCCAGGACACGATGATCGGCGGCCTGCGGATCCCGCTCTCGTGGCTCCAGCCGAACAAGGCCTGGACGATCACCGGCGCGACCGCGGTGAGCATCGCCATCTTCCTCGGCTGCACCGGCAAGAGCGCGCAGCTGCCGCTCTACGTGTGGCTCCCTGACGCGATGGCCGGCCCCACGCCGGTCAGCGCGCTCATCCACGCGGCCACGATGGTCACGGCGGGCGTTTACCTCATCTGCCGTCTCTCGTTCGTGTTCGTGATGTCGCCCGCGGTGATGATGATCATCGCCTTCACGGGTGCGCTCACCGCGCTCTACGCGGCGGCCATCGCGCTCACGCAGAACGACATCAAGAAGGTGCTCGCCTACAGCACGGTGAGCCAGCTCGGCTTCATGTTCCTCGGCGTCGGCGTTGGCGCCTTCACCGCGGGCTTCTTCCACGTCTTCACGCACGCCTTCTTCAAGGCCTGCCTCTTCCTCGGCGCCGGCAGCGTCATCCACTCGATGCACGTCCGCGTACACGACGACGAGCGCGCGCAGGACATGCGCAACATGGGCGGCCTGCGGAAGTTCATGCCGCTCACCTTCGGCACGTTCGTCGCTTCGACGATGGCGATCATCGGGTTCCCGTTCACCTCGGGCTTCTTCTCGAAGGACGAGATCCTCGCCCACGCGCTCGTGAACACGCCGGTCAATCCGTTCGCGGAGCGGCTGACGGCGCGCCACATCGAGGTCTGGCAGCCCGCGCCCTGGATGAACTGGATGCTCTGGTCGATGGGCATCCTCGCCGCGACCCTCACGGCGTTCTACATGTGCCGCGCCGTCTTCATGACGTTCTTCGGCGACTTCCGCGGCTGGACGATCGGCCGCCCCTCGCAGGTCCTCTCCAAGAGCGACGCGCACGGTCATGACGATCATGACGGTCATGGCGACCACGCCGACGAAGACCACGATCACCACGAGGACCTTTCGACCCCGGGCGCCCCGCCGGCCGAGTCGCCTCGCGCCATCACCATCCCGCTCATCATCCTCGCCACCGCGGCGATCGTCGGAGGGCTCTTCAACCCCGGCATGCTCAAATTGCTGAGCGAGCACTTCAATTCCCTCCCGATGGACAACTGGCTCGCGCCGGTCTTCGAGGAAGCTTCGAAGGGCGTTCACTACCCGGAAGTCCACACGCTGCATTCGCGCGAATGGCTCTCCACCGGAGGCGCGTTCCTCGCCTTTGCCGTCGGCACCTACGCGGCCTATTGGATGTACGTCCTCCAGAAGGGCAAGCACGAGGCCGACTACATGAGCAGCGTGACGAAGCTCGCCTCGGGCTTCAGCGGCGTCATCTTCGTGGTGCTCGGCGGCGTCATCATCGCGCTCAGCCCGAAGGAAGCGTTCACGTCCCACATGATCGTTCCCTGGCTGCTCGTCGCGGGCGGCGGGTACCTCGGCTACCACTGCGTGAAGGAGCGCGCGGTCGGCCTCGACTACGTCTACGACCGCAGCATCGTCGTTGGCGTCGACGCGCTCGCCGACACGGCGGCGTCGGTCGACCAAGGTCTCGTGGACTTCGTCATCGCGCGCCTCACCGCGTTGATCGTCGCCGCGCTCGGCACGCTCCTCCGCGTCGTCCAGAACGGCGTCGTGCACGTCTACGCGGGCATGATGGTCCTCGGCCTCGCGGTCGTCGGTTGGTTCTTCGTCCAGCCGCACGCCGACGCGAGCGTCTCGGATCTCGGGAGCGGCGACTACGTCATCAGCGCGTCGCCCGGCACCGGCTACGGCTACCGCTGGTACCCGGACGCGAAGGGCGCGGCGCAGAACGAGAAGTTCTCGGCCACGGACAGCCTCAAGGTGCATCTCGATGAGGGCACGTCCAAGACCGTGAAGCTCGAGGTCCACAACGCCTTCAGCAACGCGCTCGACATGCCCATCGTGAAGTGGATCTTCCCGCCGAGCCCGGTGAGAGAGTTCACGCTCACGCGACCCAAGGTCGAAAAGCCCGTGAAGCTAGAGCTGGGAGAGCGGTGACCGACATGGCGACCAAGACCTCCTCACCCACCTCGCTCCCCTCTGGCCGTCCTGGCCGTCCGGCCTGGATCCCACCGACGTTCTTCGTCCTCGGGCTCGTCATCGTCGTCGTGGCGCTCACCCAGCTCCTCGGAGCCCAGAGCCCGAAGAACAGCGCGTCCTTCAGCGCGACGAACGCCGCCATCGGCTCGCTCATCCCGCTGCTCGCGGCCGGCGTCGTCGGGTCGCTCGTGCCGCGTGGCCACGGTTGGCGCGTTCGCCTCCCCCTCGCCATCATGTCCGCGCTCTTCGCCCTCTTCGTCATCAAGATGTGGCCGAGCGCGCCCGCCGCTCTCACCGATGCCGATCTCGCCGCTCCGAGCGCCGAGTCCCCGACGCTGCTCTCGTGGCTCATCG
>JAYSXP010000593.1:0-8720 GCA_043717125.1 Polyangiaceae bacterium
CCTTCAAGCGCATCGCCTGGAAGGCGAGCGCGAGGCGCGGTCAGCTGCTCGTTCGTGAGATGGAGCGCGAGGAGCGCGACATCGCGTGGCTCGTCCTCGATGCGTCCGTCGAGCTCTGGGCGGGCGCGCACGGCACGGCTCCTCTCGACGTTGCCATCGACGAGCTCGGCGGCGTCGCCGCCAGGCACCTCGCCAAGGGCGACCGCGTCGGGCTCATCGTCTTTGCGTCGCGGGTTCGCACCTGGCTCCCACCAGCGACCGGCGCGCTCCAGGCTTCGAAGATAGCGGCGGCCCTCGCGAGCGCCGCGAGCATGGTCGACGTTGATCGTTGCGAGCTCGACGAGGTAGAGGTCGCGGCACGTGTCGCGGAGCACCTCCGGCCGCTCGACCCTCGCGCACTCGCCGACGTGCCGCGCGCCAACCTCGAGGCGCTCTCGGTGCGTGCGGAGGCCATGCGCTCGCGCGCGCCGTTCGCGCCGCGTCTTCCGATGGCCTCGACCCCTCGCGAGCAGCGCTTCCGGCACTACCTCGCGTCGTTCGGCGTCGAGGTCGCCCCGCGCGTCGAGGGCGAGCGTGACAAGGCCGACGGGCAGCTGCGCGGCATCTTCGACAAGCTCGCACGCGAGAAGAACCAGAAGAAACGCCCGAGCATCGTGCACGTCTGGGCGCCGCCGCCGGGCCCCGAGAGCCAGATGGACGTACCGCTACGAAAGCTGCGCGCACGACATGTCGAGCTGCGCTGGACGATGCCTTCCTTCGAGCCAGGCCTCACGGCTCACCCGAGCGGTCCTCCCACCGTCGAGGACGTCGTACTCGAGGCGGTTCGCATCCGCGTGCGGGCGTCCCAGTCGCGCGCCGAGCGTGCGATGCGCGCGCTCGGGGTTCGTCCGAAGAACGTCGAGGTCCGCCGACATGGCGTGCGCGGGGGGAGCGAATGAGCGACGCGCGCGCCGTCCTCCGCCGCAGCGGGCTCGTGCCGAAGAAGAGCTTCGGGCAGAACTTTCTCGTCTCGCAGCACACCGTCGACGCCATCGCGGCGGCATGCATCCCCGATTCCGAGGTGGGGCGCGCTCGCGTGCTCGAGCTCGGTGCAGGCACCGGCGCGCTCACCCGTGCGCTGGCGCTCCGCGCGCGTTCGGTGGTGGCGGTCGAACGCGACCGCGATCTCGTTCCGGTGCTCGCCGAGGAGCTCGCGGATCTGCCCGAGGGCCGCGTACGCATCGTCGAGGGAGATGCGCAGGCCGTGGACTCGCGCGAGCTGCTCGGTGCGGCGGAACCCGACTCGAAGCGTGTCCTCTGCGGCAACCTCCCCTACCAGATCACGGGGCGGCTTCTCGAGCGTGCGGTCGTCAACGCCGACGACGTCGAGCGTATCGTGTTCATGGTCCAGCTCGAGGTCGCCGACCGCCTCGCCGCCGAACCCGGTTCGAAGACGTACGGCGCGCTCACAGTGTTCGTTCGCGCGGCGTTTCGCTGCGCGAAGATTCTCACGGTGGGTCCTGGGTCGTTTCATCCACCGCCAGACGTCACGAGCGCCGTCATCCGCCTCGAGCCGGAACGTCCGCGACGCGCCGTCGAGACGGACACGTTCCGCGCCGTTGTGAAGGGCGCATTCGGCACGCGCCGCAAGACGCTGCGCAATGCATGGAGAGGCGTCGCTCCTCTCGACGTCATCGCTGCAGCCGCGGCGACAGCAGGCATCTCCCTCGACGCACGAGGAGAGACGCTCAGTGTCGATCAATTCGCGGCAATGGCCGCCGCGCTCGAGGCCCACGCCCGCGCTACGTGAGGACGCTGCGCATCATCGACCCGGCGAGGCTACGACCGCTGGGCGCTCAGCGCTCGTAAGGAGCGCCAAGCTCCTTGAGGGACTTCAGCGCGTCGCGGCGGTTCGGATCCGTCGTCGACGCGAGCTCGAGGAACAGGTTGTAGGCGTCGATCGCCTCCTGCTTGTGGCCGGTCTTCTGCTGGGCCTGGCCGTTCTCGAACGCCGCACGCGCGAGCCAGCCCGGACGCGGCTGCGCCTTCTTCCCCTGCTCGACGGCGAAAGCGAGATGCCGCGCGGCCTCGGCCGCGTTGTTCTTTTCAAGGAGCTCCTGGCCATACCGCCAGCGCCACATCGGCACCTTGTCGTCACCAGCGATGGCCTTCGCCCACTCCGCCATCGCGGCCGGAATGTCGTTCTTTTGCTCGTAGCACTCGGCGAGCCCCGCGTGCGCCTCGTGGCGCGTCGGCTTCAGCTCGAGCGCGTGCTTGAGGTCCTTGATGGCATCGTTCACGGCGCCCTCGCGGAGGAGGACGACGCCACGCTGCCAGTAGCCGTCGGCAAGAAGACGGTCGAGCGAGAGCGCCTTGTCGACGCTCGTGCGCGCGAGACCGAGCTGCGCGGGCGTCGCCTCGTTGGCGGCCCATGCCACATACAAGTGATACTCGGGCTTGTTTGGATCGAGCTCGACGGCGCGCTTCAGGTAGCGCATCGCCGCAGCCGACTCGAGGCCGCCCTGCTTCAGGTACGCGCGGCCGATGTAGTGGCTCGCCTCGGCGCTGTTCGGGCGCAGGTCTTTGACCTTGTTGAGGAGCGGAAGCGCCTTATCGACCTCGCCGATCGACACGTATGCGGCGCCGACGCGCAACATCAGGTCGATGTCCTTCGGCTGCTTCGCGAGCGCGCTCTGGAACTGCTCGAGCGCCTTCTGCACGTCGTTCGACTTCTCGAAGAGCAGGCCGCGCTCGAGGGAGATGTTCGGGTACTCCTTGTCGACCGCGACGATCTGGTCGAACTCCTTCGCGGCCTGGTCGGTGTTGTTCATCCGGCGGTAGGTGACGCCGAGACGGAAGCGCGTACCGAGGTCGTTCGGGTTCTTCTGGAGCGCGGCCTGGAAGTGGGCGAGCGCTTCGTCGAAGTGGCCCTGCGCAGCGGCGACGTCGCCGAAAGCACGCTGCAGCGCCGCCGTGTCGGGGAGCTTTGCGCGCGCCTGATCGAGCTTTGCCTGCGCGTCAGCGGGCTTGCCCTGCGTCGCCAGGAACGAGGCGAACGCCGCGTACGCCTGGATAGCGTCGGGGTTCTGCGGGTCCGAGAGGTCCACGGCATCACTGAAGAGCTTCTCGGCGACGGTCTGGTTGCCGAGCGCCTCCTCGGCCTTCGCGAGCCAGAGCGCGAGCAGCATGTCCTTCGGCGCGCGTGCGCGTGCGGCCGTGAGCTGCGCCTTGGCATCGGCGAGGCGCTCGAGGGCGATCTTCGTCTTTGCCGCGCCGATGGTGGGGACGAGGCTCGTCGGGTCCTTGGTCACGGCCTCGTCGAAGCGCGTGAGCGCCTCGGTGTAGCGACCGTCGGCGTAGAGCACCTCGCCCTGACCGACGAGAGCCGTCACGTTGCGCGTGTCGAGCTTCACGGCCTCGTCGAAGGCGTTGCGCGCCTCTCCAGCGCGATCGAGCGCCAGCATGATCCAGCCCTTCGCCGCGTACGCGTTCGAGATCTCGTTCGCGCCCTCGGTCTTGCGGGCCTTCTCGTCGAGCACGACCGCGAGGTCCTTCAGCGCGGCGTCGGAGTCGCGCTGAAGCTCCATCTTCAGGAGCGCACGGAGGGCGAGCCCCCCGGCGTGCGTGGGCGACTCCTTGAGGGTCGCGCCGGCGGCATCCTGGGCCTTCTTCAGCTGCTTCGTCGCGTAGTAGGCGCGGGCGAGACCGAAGTGGGTACGTGCGCTCGGAGCAAGCTTCGCGGCGTCCGTGAAGGCGGCGATGGCTCCGGGGTTGTCGCGCTCGCTGAGCGCAATCTCGCCGCGCATGATCGCGAGGTCGATCTGGATGCCGTCCTTCGGCTCCTTCGCGACCGCGGTTGCGAGGGCGCTCTTCGCGCCGCCGTAGTCGCCGGCGGCGGCGAGCTGACCCGCGAGCGCCGCGAGGATGTACGGCTCCGTTGCGCCCGGCGGGATGTCCGAGATGAACGTCTTCGCGCGGGCGCTGCGAGAGGCCTCGCCGCCGAAGCGAACCTGGTTCGCGAACTCGACGTAGGCCGCGTAGGCGGCGAGCGGTCGCGAGCGGGGCGACTTGCGACGAAGATCCGCGAGCTCGTCAGCAGCGACCTGCGCCGAGGCGTAGGTATCGAGGGCGAGCTTCGTGCGCGCCGCGTCCGAGGCCTTGACCGCGTCCTTGTTGTAGTCGCCGGAGTGGAGCCGATCGCTCAGGTAGATGTGACCGAAAGCGCCCACTGAAGTGAACTGCATCGCGGCACCGCCGACGACGAGGACCGCCACCACCGCGGCGATGAGCTTTGGTGCCTTCGACGGCGGCCGATCGAGGTGCTGAGGACGCTCTCTCCGCGTCCCGATCGCGGGCCCTTGCCCGCCCGCGTCGAGCGAGGCCTCCTCGAACATCGCGCCGCCACTCGCGGCCGGCGGCGGTCCCATGACCTGGCCCCCGCTCGTGTCGCCGCCAAGGTCGACCTCTCCGAAGCCCATTCCGCCCGGGGAACCGCCACTGGCGCCGCCGCCGCCCGCAGGCATGCTGAGCGGAGCGCCGCCCATGGTCGGGTCGGCAGGCAGGTCGAGCTCGCCGAAGCTCACGGCGTCGGGCGAGCGATGCTGGCCACCCGGCGCGCCACCCGATGAACCGACGAGTGGAAGATCGAGCTCGCCGAAGGTAATCGGCGGCGGCGCACCGCCAGGTCGATTGGGCAGCAATCGGTCGTCGGAGACGGGCATCGGCATGTGTGCCTGCTCGCCCATCGACTGCGGAAGATCGTTCTGGATGCTCGGTAGGTCGATCTCGCCGAAGCCGCCGCCGCGCGCGGACGGCAGGTTGCCGCCGACCATCGGAAGGTTGCCGCCGACCATCGGAAGGTTGCCGCCAACCATCGGAAGGTTGTTCTGACCGCCGACCATCGGAAGGTTGTTCTGGCCGCCGAGAGACGGCAGATCACCGTGCTGGACCATCGGCAGATCGCCGAAGCCACCGCCCTTGGGCGAAGGCAAGTCGATCGCCCCGAAGCCACCGCCGCCACCGCCGCCACCGCCGCGAGCCGAGGGCAGGTCGGCGCCGCCGCCGAACTTGGGCGAGGGAAGATCGACCGCGCCGAAGCCGCCGACGGACTGTGGGCTGCCGATGGCCGGCAAATCCATGTCGAAGCTGAAGGCAGGCGGGGCCGCCGCCACGGGCGGGAGGACCGCGGGCTTGGGCCCGCTGTGACGCGGGGCGCCGGGCCGATTCACTGTCGCCGGGAGACCGACCTCGCCGACGAGCGCGGGCAAGTCGAGGTCGTCGAGACCAGGCAAGGCTCCGGCGGCAATCTGAGGAGGCGCATGCACGGGCGGCGGCGCGACGGGCATCGCGGCGCTCGAGGGCTTCGAGGCGCCGCGGGGGACGGGCGGCTTCACGGCGGGTAGCGCGAGCCCGTCGTCCTCGAACATGGCCATCGGCGGCGCCATCGGCGGCGCTGCGGGCCTGGCCGGCACCGGCGGAGCTTTGCCTCCGCCGAACGCCCCGACGCCCACCATCGTCTGCTTCATCTGGGTTTTGGAAGACGGATCGCCGCCTCCCGACGGAGCGGCTCCACCCTTCGACGGATCCGTGACAAGGAACGTATGCCCGCACTTCGGGCACCGCATCTTGAGGCCGGTCGGTGGAACACGGCGTTCGTCGACCTGATACGGAGCCTTGCAGGACTCGCATTCGACCTTGAGCATGCTCCCGTGAGGCTATCACAGGCGCACTACACGCAAAGAAACCCTGGTGCTTCCTGAAACGCGCTCCTCCTAGCCATTGCCGCATGGCGCCCGTGGCCCTCGGCTGGATGGCCGCGAGCGCGATCCTTTTTGCGTGCATGATTTTTTTGCGCGCCTGGCGAGCTCGTCGGCGTCGTGGATGACGGTGGGCGGCGGCATGGGCTACCTCGCGGCCGTCGCGAGCGCGCTCCTGGGAGCGATCGTCCTCGGCGAGCGTCCGAGCGTCGCCGCGATCGCCGGGATGGCGCTCGTCGTAGTCGGCGGGCTCGTCGTCACCTTCATCCGCAAACCGGAGGAGGAGTAGTCTGTTCGCGTGATCGACCCTTCGCTCCCGTACGTCGAGCAGCTCCGACGACGCGCCGACGCCATCGCCTCTCTCTGCGTACACGGCGGCGAAGCGCCCGATCAGGACGGCGCGCTCGACCCGCCGATCGTCCTGTCGAGCGCGTTCGCCTTCACGAGCGCGAGCCAGGCGGCGCGCGCCTTCCAGGGCGAAGAAGACGCATGGATTTACGGACGGTGGGGCAACCCTACCGTCGACGCGCTCGAGACGAAGCTCGCCGCCATCGAGGGCGCCGAGACCGCCTGCGCAACAGCGAGCGGCATGGCGGCAATCGCGGGCGTCCTCCTCACGAGCTGCGAGACGGGCGACCACGTCGTCGCTCCGCGATCGATGTACGCCGAGAGCGCGCGACTGCTCCGCGAGAGGCTTCCAAAGCTCGGCATCACGACTACGTTCGTCGACGGAACGGCAGAGGCCTACGCCGCGGCCATCACCGAGCATACACGAATCCTGTACGTCGAGACGCCGTCCAATCCGACGCTCGGCGTGGTCGACATCGCGGCGGTCGTCGCGCTGGCGCGCTCGGGCGCGGGATCGAAGGCCGGCTCGCTCGGTCGTCCGCTCGTCGTCGTCGACGGGACGTTCGCAACGCCGTTCGCGCAGTCACCCCTCGCGCTTGGTGCCGACCTCGTCGTGCACTCCATGACGAAAGGCATCTCGGGACACGGCGACGTCATCGGCGGAGCGGTGATGGGTGACCGGGCGCTCGTCGACGCCGCTCGCGAGCTCGTCGTGAAGGGCTTCGGAGGCGTGCTCTCTCCGCTCTCTGCGTGGCTCGTGGCGCGCGGCCTCCGCACCTTCGCACTGAGGCAGGAGCGCGCCTGCGCGACTGCCGCTTCACTCGCCGCCCATCTCGCGGCGCACCCGCGGGTCGCGATCGTTCATCATCCTTCTCTGGCGACTCACCCAGGGCACGCGCTCGCGAGCCGGCAGATGCACGCGTACGGCGCGCTCCTCTCGTTCGAGTTGCTCGCTCCGCCCGGAGCCGATGCGCTCGACCGAGGGCGCAAGGTGCTCGAAGGGCTGCGCCTCGCGACGCACGCAGTGAGCCTCGGCGACGTACGAACCCTCGTCGTCCATCCCCCATCGACGACGCACTCGACGATGCCGGCGGAGACGCGCCGACTCGCTGGCATCACCGACGGTCTGCTCCGGATCAGCTGCGGCATCGAATCCGCGGCCGATCTCATCTCGGATCTCGACCAGGCGCTCGAAGGACGGCTCGGTGAGCCGCGGCCGCGCTGAGACGAGGCTTCGAATCGACGCCTACTCGTGGTAACGAACCACGTTGTATGGACCGCCTGGTCGTCGTCGGCGCCCGGCAGCACAACCTGCAAAACGTGAGCGTTTCGCTCCCGCGCGGGAAGCTGGTGGTGTTCACCGGACCGAGCGGTTCGGGAAAGTCCTCGCTCGCGTTCGACACCATCTACGCCGAGGGGCAGAGACGCTACGTCGAGTCGCTCAGCGCGTATGCCCGGCAGTTCCTCGAGCAGCTGGCCAAGCCGGACGTCGATCGCATCGACGGTCTCTCGCCCGCGATCGCGATCGAGCAGCGCCCGCTGTCGAAGTCCCCGCGCTCGACCGTCGGCACCGTCACCGAGATCGCTGACTACCTTCGCCTTCTCTTTGCACGTGTCGGCATTCCGCACTGCCCGAGCTGCGGCAAGCGGATCGAAGCGCAGACGGTTCAGCAGATCGTCGACCGCATCCTCGCGCTACCGGAGGGCTCACGCTTCAGTCTGCTCGCGCCCATCGCGCGCGGTCGCAAGGGCGAATTGAAGCTCGAGCTCGAGCGCCTTCGTCGCGACGGCTTCGTGCGCGCGCGCGTCGACGGCGCCGTGGTCGACGTTGGAGATCCGATCGAGCTCGACCGCGCGAAGCCGCATGACCTCGACGTCGTCGTCGACCGCATCGTCCTCAAGGAAGGCGTGAAGGGGCGCCTCACGGATAGCGTCGAGCTCGCGCTGAAGCTCGGCGAAGGTCGGCTGCTCGTCGCGATCGAGGGCGAGGAGCCGTTCTGGCTCTCGGAGCGGTTCGCTTGCGTCGACTGCGGGGTCTCCCTTCCGCCGATCGAGCCGCGAATGTTCTCGTTCAACGGCCCGCACGGCGCATGCCCCGCGTGCAACGGCCTCGGCGCGCGCACCGTCATCGATCCCGATCGCGTGGTCGGCGATCCCGCGCGGTCGCTGCGCGAGGGCGTCGTCCTCGCCTGGGGACGTCGCGGGTCGGTCGCGCTCGCGACCGAGCTGAGCCGCGCCGTCGAGGCGCTCGGCGTCGACCCGGACACGATCTGGACGAAGCTGCCAGAGGCCACCAGAAAAGCGCTGCTCTTCGGTCACGGCGGCTCCGCACCCGACGCGACGACGGACGATAAACCGGCAAAGGGCCGGTCGGGCAAGAGCAAGAAGAGCAAGAGCTACATCGGTATCGTTCCGCGCCTCGAGGCTCGGCTCGCCGATGTGGACGGCACGGACTCCGCACGCAGTGACGCCGACGACCCCGACGAGGACGAAGGTGCGATCGCCGACGACGAGCTCGGCCGCTTTGTCGTGACGCGGACCTGCTCGGCCTGCAAGGGCCGACGGCTGCGCCCCGAGGCCCTCGCGGTCAAGCTCGGCGAACGCGACATCGCCGAGCTCGGCCACATGCCGCTCGAG
>JAYSXP010000594.1:0-24464 GCA_043717125.1 Polyangiaceae bacterium
GCCATCTGCGTTCAGCGCGGTAGCAATACGGAGGACGGTCTCGATCGAGGCCGTGCCGGTCTTCTCGAAGCGATGAACCGTCGCTACACCGACGCCGGCATGTGCTGCGAGCTCCGCCTGCTGCAGCTTGCGCAACAGTCTGAGTTGCCGCGCGCGCTCTCCGAGGGCGGAAAGCGTCTCGCGGAAGGCGGTCGTGTAAACAATCACAATTGATTGATTAACACATCCGATTGGTTTTTATTCATCATACTTGATCAGCCACGAACTCGATCTTTGGCGACCCCCTGCTCGACGACGACTGCCGATGGCGGCAAGGGCTGCCTCGGCCGCCGGCGGATCGTCTACACCAGGGTCGACCGCATGCCCCGCGCTCGCCGACCAGCCCGTCCCATCTCCCGCAGGTGAATCACCGCGCGCGCCTCGGTGCTCGCGCCGAGCCGGAGCGCGTCGACCGCGATCGCCGTCTTGACCGCCGTCCCCGGCGCGACGTGCTCGGGGAGGTATCCGATCACGTTCACACGCACCTTCTCGCGCGCCGAGGACGCCGTTCCACGCCTCCCCTCGCCCGCCCTCGCGGTACCAGCGGCTCACCGGGAGATGCACCGCACCTCCGTCGATCGACGCCGGCGACAGCGTGCGCGCTTCACCGGTGAGGTACTCCGGCACACGCGTAGTGTCCCTTCCTCGACGGTCGCCACCTTGCAGCTCCTCCACGAGCTCGAGCAGCCGCAACCGATGCTGAACGATGCGCTCGGTGATGTACCCGACGTTCTCACGCTCGCCGATCGTCATGCGCGACTTCTCGATCGCCTTCGGTGCGACGTCCTCGTGCGCCTTGCGAAGGTCGGCCGCCATCTTCGCCGAGCGATCGCAGCCGCACGGACACCCCTCTGTATCCTTGGCGCGCGTCCGCGGGGCGAGGTCGGAGGGGCTCGGCCTCGAGAGCAGATAGATCATCCCTGCGAGCGCCCCCAGCGCGACGTCGTGGCCGCGACGCATCGCCCACCCCAGTGAATCGTCGAGTCGTCCCACGCGAGCACGGACCCCGCCGGCGCGGGAACGGCATGCGCCCCCTTTGGAGCAGCGTCATCACCTCCACGTGACTCCGCGGCGTGCCCGCGAGAAATCGCTTCTCGACCTCCTTCGCCAAGCTCCGCGCGGGAGCATCAGCATGCCACCGTTCTCCGGGGTCGCATCCGTCAAGGGGAGCCACACGGTGATCCCGCCGGCCTTCTCCGCCTTTCCGCATGCGGGCGCCAACCCACTCGCCCCGCGCTGCTCCGCTACCCGGTGGCACCACAAGAACGAAAGCTGCACGAGGTCCTCGCCGAGCGCCGCGCCAAACAGCTCGAGCATCGCAGGATGACGCATCATCTGCCAGACGGAGCGCTGCGCGCGAAACCGAACCGCCTTCCGTACTCGTCAAGAGTGGCGGTAGCGAGGCGCGCCCAGCCCCGTAACGGAACGCGAGCTCACGCGATCGGACACCGCCGCAATCTCCTCAGTTCACGAGATCGTAGTGGTTTGCGTGCGGCGCGGTGGTCTTTGCGAGGCCGCAGGCCCGGAGCGCGGAGCGGCTCACGGGTGCTCCGTCGGCGATGAGATCGACGGCGTGACACGCCGTATGGGGCGACGTCGTGCAACCCGCCGTCGGACGAACGCAGCCCGACCCGCCCGTACAGCGATCGGTGCAGTGGTTCTCGCGTCGCACGCGCTCCTGCTCGGCCGCGCTTCGGTAATAGCTGAGGACGCGGGCGCCCTTCGCCTGCGCGCACTTCACCGCGTGGTCGATCGCCTTGCCCGCGCACGGTCCCGCCGAGCTCAGCGCCGAGTTCGTCGAGGCGTAGCTGTCCTCGCCGTCCTCGCCGTCGCCGTCGTCCGCGGCGTCATCGGCGCCCGAGCACGCGATCACGCTCGCGACGAGGGAGAACGCCATTGCGATGCGTGCGAGGACCGAGTGGCGACGGACGGGTGAGGCAACGGGAGCCAACGGCATGAATAGGCCGGTCGCAAGCCTGATGCCAAGCTGAGAACCCGACGATCTTCGGAAGAACGCAGGGCGTCGGAGCCGCTGTCATGGATCGACGCGTGTCGCCCCCGAGGCGACGTCACTCCAGATCACCCCCGAGGCCAGCGGAAATTTCCAGTGTGACAATGCCGTAATGTTTGCGTCCACGCCGAAGCGGCCACCGGCCCGCTGCTACGATGTCGTGATGCGGACTTACCTTGGCGTCGCGCTGGGGCTCTCCTTCGTCGGCCTTCTCCTTGGTGCGTGCTCGAAGTCGAACGACGCCACCCCGCAGACCGGCGTGAAGTGCACTCCAGGCAGCTACGTCTTCTGTCGCTGCGCGGATCGCAATGAAGGCACCAAGCTCTGTCGCGAGCAAGGCACGTCCTTTGACGACTGCAAGTGCGACGGCACTGGCGGCCCCATCACCGAGGATCCCGATGCGGGGCTCGGCATGGACCCGCTCGTGTCGGTCGATGCGGGCCCCGTGTCCGGACCGACGATCGATCCCAAGTGCGCCGGCAAGCTCGGCATCGTCGCCGGCTCCGCCGCCGACCTCGACGCCTACGTCGCGTCGTACAACGCCGACGGCTCGTTCGCCGTCTCGAAGAGCCACGGTCCGGCGCTGCGCGGCCCGGCGACCGTCCTGCCCGTGGGGACCAGCCTCGTGGCCACCTGGCTCTCGCAGTACAGCCTCGTCGCGTGGTCGAAGCTCACGACCGGCGCGTGGTCGGCCCCCGTGAGCGTCGGAAGCGCGAACTCGGCCGGCCCCACCGCCGCGACGAATTTGAATGGGCAGCTTCGCCTCTTTTATCTCGGGCTGGACGGCAGCTTCCACATGGGGACGTTCGCCGTCACGACCGGCTGGGACGACGCGACGGCGCTCGCCGAGCCCCCCGGCGACGCTGGCGCCCCCGTCCCCGACAAGAGCGCGCCCGCGGCAGCAGCGGTCGGCAGCTCCATCACGCTCGCCTTCGCGGGCAGCGACGGCACGCTCGCGCGCGAGACCTTCGCGAGCGGCTCCTGGTCGAGCGTCACGAAGTTCTCGGCCTCCGACGCCTACGACGTCGCCCCGGCGCTCACCGCGCTCGACCCCGGCGGAACGCGCGACCAGCTGATGGTCTACGCCGGCAAGGACCTCCTTCTCCACGTCGCCGCGCGCGCCGCGACGAACAAAGCGTGGAACGCCGCCATCCTCTTCGATACCGCGGCCAGCTCGACCGAGCTCGCGCTGCAGGCCCTCCCCGGCGGAAAGGCGATGCTGGTCTACAAGGCGTCGAACAGCCAGGGCTACTACGCCATCTGGGACGCGAGCACCGGCTTCGGTCCGCCGGCGGAATTGCTCCCCGGCAAGAACCCCGAGCTCGCCTCGGTGCCCTCGATCGCGCGCGGCCAGTGCGGTAGCGACGCGACCATCGCGTACGCGCAGAAGGACGGCTTCGTGAAGATTCTCCGCTACGTGGGCGGCGCGATGGTCGGCCCGTACGACGTCGGCGGCCTCACGAAAGCTACGTACGTCGGCGTCGGCGAGATGCCGTAGCCCGTCACTTCACGATCGGGTTCTTGGCGACGAACGGCGCGCGGATCCGGAGGCTCGTGCGCCCCGCGGCGCGCAGCGCAGCCGGGATCGGCTCGAACGGGCTCGCGCGACGCAGCGCCTCGGCGCAGTTGCGATCGAACTCGTCGATCCCGCTCGGCCTCAGGGGCGGCCAGCTCACGCGTGCCGTCCCGTCACTCGCGATCGTGATTTCGAGGATGACGGTCCCCTGCTTCAGCTCGAGCATCGCGCTCTTCGGGAACGCGTCCTTCCAGAGCGGGTCGACCTTGGCGTGGATCTTCCGGAAGTAGGGCATGAGCATCGGATCGCTGGTGTACCAATCGAACACGTCGCCATCGCCCGAGCCGAGCACGCGGCTCATCGAGCCCCGGCCCTTCACTCCGCCCGCGCCCGGATCCGAAGCAGGACCGTCCGACCCGCCGCGGCCGTCCCCTGCGAAACCACCCGCGAAGCTCGCGTGTACCTGCGACTGGACCACGCTCGCGACCTCCTGGTCGCTGTCGACCGTGTCGTTCGGCCGGCCCTT
The DNA here is from genome assembly GCA_043717125.1 of Polyangiaceae bacterium. Taxonomy (GTDB): domain Bacteria; phylum Myxococcota_A; class Polyangia; order Polyangiales; family Polyangiaceae; genus Labilithrix. The sequence goes on from JAYSXP010000594.1 coordinate 4,093, forward strand.
GTACGCCGCGGTGATCGTGGGCGCACCCTCGGCGACCGCCGGCCTTCCCTGCGCGATACGCGCGGCCTCGCTGCGCGTCGTTCCGGCACGACCCTCGCGGACGCCGACGCCGGGGCTCGCGACGAGCTGGCCCGGACGTGCCGCTCCGGCGGTTGCGCCAGGTCCTTCGACGTCGTCCGCTTCGCGCGTGCCGGCGTGTCCGCCGAGGACCGACGCGGGGCGCGGCGACGCCAGCGACCCGCGACTCGGATCTCTCGGAGCGTTTGGCCTGCGCTCCTCGTGTTCGCCCGTTCCGGTCGCGAGAAACGTGACCTCCATGGGGTGCGTCGTCGCGCGGCGATCTTCATGCGTCGTCCGGAACGTCGCCGTCTTCAGGCGCTGGTGCTGATCGCGATCGAGCCGGCTCATCGGATCGGGAACGAGGCTGAGGTCCTCGTCCGTTGCCGCAAGGTTCGTCGCCGCCGTCCCCGTCGCTTGTCCGCCGCGGCCAAGCGTTCCCGTATCGACGCGGGCGATCGTTGCGCCACCATGCACGGCCGGGACCGCGCCTTCCGGGACGACATCGTGGTCTGCGAGGAGAAGTCCTTCGGTGAACGTCGGTAGCTCGATCGCGAGCGCCATGCCCGGCGGTGCGGTCCGGCTCTCGGCCTCCCGACGCTCACGCTCCTGCGTGAGGTGATACGCGACGACGCCCGCCATCGCGAGCAAGCCGACGTGTGCGGCGAGCGACGCGACGAGCGGCCAACCCACTTTCGCGGGGCCCAATCTCCGACGGCGTTGCATCACGCTGCGACCACTCCTCTCCCAAGCGTACGGCGCGCTCCGGAGCTACGCCAACACGGCTGTATGTAGGTGGACGGCTCAGGTCCGTAGGTTGGCCAGCCCGCCGCTTGCGGCCGCAAAACGGCGCCGAAACATGCGCTCCGCGTTGATTGTCGTCGCCTCGGCGAGCGCCTCGAAGGCGATACCGCGGAGCTCCGCCACACGCCGCGCGGTGTGTACGACATAGGCCGGCTCGTTCGGCTTTCCGCGTTTGGGGATCGGCGCGAGGTACGGGCTGTCGGTCTCGACGAGGATCCGATCGAGCGGCGCCCACTGCGCGACCTCCTGGATCGCGAGCGACGTCTTGAACGTCACGATCCCCGAAAAGGAGATGTCGAAGCCGAGATCGAGCGCTTGCTCGGCGAACGCGCGGTCCTCGCTGAAGCAATGAATGACACCGCCGACGTCACGAGCGCCCTCGCTCCGGAGGATGTCGAGCGTATCGGTCGGGGCGTTGCGCGTGTGGATGACGATCGGCTTCTTCAGCTCCCGCGCGAGCCCGACGAGCCGCGCGAAGGTGACGCGCTGCGCTTCGCGCGGAGAGTGATCGTAGTGGTAGTCGAGTCCGATCTCCCCGACGGCGACGACCTCGGGCTCGGCCGCGAGCGTCGCGAGCTCCGCGTACGCGGTGTCATCGAGGGTGATGGCATCGTGGGGATGGACGCCGATCGCGGCGGCCGCGCGGTCGTTGATGCGCTTCGCGAGCGCGACCGCCGCCCGTGCGGGCGCGAGGTCAGTGCCGACACCGATGACGACGAACCCCTCCACGCCGGCCTCCCGCGCGCGCGAGAGAACCTCTTCGGGCCCATTCGGGAAATACTGGGGATCGAGGTGACAGTGAGTATCGACGAGCACGGAGTTCCTCGGTTGAAGGGCGGATGTTGCACGTGGTGTCGTCGAGGGCGACCCGTCGCTCTTCATGTCCGCCCAACGTCAGAGAGCCTATCACACGCGCCGCTCCGCTCGGCCCGACGGCGGCGAGTTTGCTATGGTGATGCCCGTGCCTTCGATGACCGAAGAGGCCTTCCGCGAGCTGCTCGACGAGGGCGGCATCCTGCGCTTGGGAGGTCTCGCGAGCCCTGCGCTCGACCGGACCTACGCCGTCTTCTCGCAGCGCGCGGACGCCGTGCTCGAGATCGAGGCGATCAAGCGCCAGGCCGAGCGGTTCTTCACGTCGCGCGTCGGGCTCACCGTCGACAAGCGTCACGGCGACGTCGCCCCCGAGGTCGATGCCGCGCGCGTCGTGATCGCCGGTGGCGACGGGACATCGTCGGGCACCCGACTTTGCTACGGCCGTCCCATCGACGCCGCCGACCTCGCCTCCGCCGAAGCGGCCGAGCGAGCCATGGGCACGTACGGGCTCGCACTCCTCGCGCAACGCTGCAAGACGATCTGGCTGGTCGTCCCCGAGGTGGACGAAGATCGCGCGGCGCTCACGCTTGCGGCGATCTTCGCGAGCCAAATGCTCGGCCCGATCATGAGCCCTGGCGGCCAGGAGCTCTACGGCGTCCGCGGCGCACGCCTCAAGCTCGAAGGCCGCCCCCGTCCTTACCGCTGATCGCTCACCGCGTGAGCGAGTCGCAGTACTCGGCGTAGAGGTGACCTTTCACCTCGCCCTCCGTGAACGCCGCGACGACGTCGAGCGCGACCCAAGCGGGCGGCGTCGCGGGGTCTTCGCCCACGACGGTGACGCTCACGCCGAGTGCCTTCGTGATCCCGCTCGGCGCGGCGAGCCCGAGGTCACCCTTGAAGTCGAAGAAGGCGCTCGTGATGCCGTCACGGTCGGTGAGCTTCCTTCCGGCAGCGCGCCGCGGAACGGAGGTCACGATGAGCGTGTAGTCGGGCGAGGGGGACGACGCCGACGGGCACGCGGCCTGGCCCCCGAGATGCGACTCGGTGTGGAGCTCCGCCCCCCCATCAGCCTGCCCCCCGTTCCCCTGCTGCGTACCAAACTGCGCGCGCACGAGCGTCCGCTTCTTGCCACCGATGTCGACGACGAGCGACGTCGTCTTGCACGTACCCTCGCACGCGCCGGAGGCACCGCCCCCGCCGGCATCGGTCGCGGATTCGGTCGTGGAACCGTCATCGGGGGTCGCAAGCGACTTGCCGCCACTGTCCGGATACTGCGCAACCGCGTTCGAGGGAGACGACGAGCACGCGACCGCAAAGAGGCCCGCCGGGGCAAAGCACGCAGCGACGGCGAACGTCAGAAAGCCACGACGAAAGCTCATGGAACCACGTTAGCACTGCCGAGGGCCGCAGCCCGCCCGGCGGCCTATCGCGCCGCGGTTCGCGCTCCGATCACGACGTAGAGCGCGCTCCGCACCATCCAGTCGAGCGTCGATCCCATCCATACCCCGGTGAGGCCAAATCCAAGCGTGATCGCGAAGAACCACGTCGCCGACAGGCGCACGACGACGGCACCGATGACGCTCACGCCGAGCGCATCGCGCGTTCGCCCCGCACCACGGAGCGACTGCGCGAGCACGATCCCGATGGCCATGAACGGCTGCGCGACCGTCAGGACGGGCATCGCCGCCCGCCCGATCGCGAGCACCTCGGGATCGCGCGAAAACATCGGCAAGATCACCCCACGCAGCGCGAGCGCCGTCACGCCGAAGAGCGTCAGCGCCACCATCGCGTCGCGAGCACCGATGCGCGCCACGCGCTGCGCGGCCTCGGGCTCCCCTGCCCCCAGCTTCTGCGCGACGAGCGCCGCGGCGGCGATCCCGAACCCGTCCGCCGAGAGAAAGCAGACCGACTCGACGCTGATGAGGGACTGGTTTGCCGCCATCGCGGCGTCCCCGAGGCGGGCGATGATGAGTACGTAGCCGCTGTATCCCACGTGGTAGAGCACGCGCTCGGCGAACGCGGGGACGGCGATGCCCGAGAGCGCCCGGGCCTCGGGTCTCCACGACCGCGGGCTCGTCGCCGCGACCGCGCTCCTGAGTGAGACCCTGCCGGACACCCTCATCAGCGCCGCCGTCGCGAGCATCGCCTCGAGCGCGAACGTGATCGCCGTACTGATCCCCGCGCCGCGCGCTCCGAGCTTCGCGATGAGCACGTAGTTCATCGCGACGTGCACGACGTTCGCGGCGATGCCGATCGCGAGCGGCGTGCGGGTATCGCCCCCGGCCTGCAGCGTCGCGATCGCTATCGTGGCGACGAACACCAGCGGAGACGCCGCGAGCGTGACGCCGAGGTAAGCGCGCGCCTCGGTGATCGCCGCCGGCGACACGCTCGGCGCCACGAGCGGGAGGAGATCGAGCAGCCACGGCGACGCGAGCGCGAGCGCCGTCCCCACCGCCGCCGCCAGCACCAGTGAGATCCGCGCCGCGAGCCGCGCCGAGTCGGGGTCGCGCGCACCCACGTGCCTGCCGACACGCGCGATGGTCCCGACCTCGAACGCCGCGAACACACTCCAGGTCGACCACTCGATCGCGCCGCCGAGCTGCATCGCCGCGAGCGACGCCTCGCCATGATGACCGAGCATGATTCGGTCGACCACGAAGACGAGCGTCTGGAGCAGCGAATGGAGGATCGCCGGCAGCGCGAGGCGCCGCAGCTCCCGTGAGAGCGAGCTCGGGTCGTGCGACTCACACGACACGAGGCTCCCGAAGGTCGCTCAGTTGACGATCAGGTCGCTGTAGCGCTTGCGAACGAGCATGCTCGCCATGTCGGCCGAGCAGTTGTCGCAATATGCGAAGCGCGAGGTGAGCTGCGCGATGACCTCACGCACCTCCTTGCGCCGGTTCTCGTCGAGACCCGCGCCCTCCTCACGGACGAGCACGACGATGTCGCGTGCCTGCTTCGCGATCTCGACGCGCTTGTCGGCGAAGATCGCGTCACGAAGCCGGCGGAGGAAGTTTGGGAAGACATTTCGCCCTTCGACCTTCTGGCCTGGGTGATCGATGGCCCATGCGGCGATCCCGCTGATCATCGTCCTGCGCGCCTCTTGCGCGTCGCCCTTCACGTCGAGGAGGCGCTCGACTTCGCGCATCATCTGCTCGTCGGGCTCCTCGTACTCGCCCGTGTGCTTGTTGCGGATGCGCTCCTTCTTCGTCCACACGCTCACGTGCTGAACGTACTTTTCGAAGAGGTCGTCGTACTGCGCGTCGGCCACGAGCCCGCTCGACGCGTAGAGCTCCTGCTCCCAGATGCCGAGCAGGCGCGACGAGAGCGTTTCGCGGAACAGCTTCACGTCGTGATAGCCGCCGGCCTGCGTGTCCTGCTGCAGCCACTCGAACTCGGCCTTTCGCTGGCAGAGCTGCTCGATCTCGTCGAGGACGGCGAGCGGCGAGAGACACTTGTAGACCGAGGACTGCGCCGCATCGAACATCACGACACGCATCTCGCGCGGGCTCGCGCCGATGCGCCCCTCGTAGATCGGGTACGAATCACTCTCCTCGAAGACCTCGCGAACGCCGGCGCGGAGGACCTTCTGCGCGTCGGCCTCGAGGCGCTCGGGCGCACGCCCGGCCGCGTAGAGATCCATTTTCTCGATCGCCGTGAGGCCGGAGAGCGCGTTCGAGAGCGCACGCGCATACTTGTCCGTGTTGGGCTTCCGCATGCGTGTGAGCACGGCGAATTGCGCGGCCATGGTCGTCGAATGCGGAGCCACGTGGCGGCGGATGTGCGGCACGACGTGGGTGTCGTAGATCCGCTGCTCGTGCGTGAAGCTTCGAAGGTACGGCGTGCGAATGAGCTCCATGCGCCCGCGAAAGCTCGCGAACTCCGGATGCTCCCGGAACGCGTCGAGATGGAGTTCGTTCGCGCTGCCGGTCATCACGCAATTGAGCTGAACGTTCTGCGCCGTGAGCGAGACCTCGCCCGTCTCCACGGAGAGCTGGAGGTACTTGAACGTGTCGAGCGGGCGCTTGAGCAGATCGCTGAACTCGAGCACGCCGCCGGCGGCGTCGATGAGCTCGCCCTTGGCCTCGTAGAGCGTGATTGCCTGGAGCGACGCGGGCAGCGATGCAAGTGAGCGATCCATCGTGACCTGGCGCTCCGCGGCGTCGACGCTCATCTGCGGGCCGATCGTGACGGCGCCGACCCGATAGCGCTGCGAGATGAAGTAGCGCTCGACCTGGACGTGCTTCAGCACCTCCGTGTACGAGCCGTTGTAGCTCGAGAGGAGAGCCTCGAAGACCTGCTGGCTCTTGTGCGAGAGCTCACCGCGGAGGATCCAGTCGGAGAAGAACTCGGCGGCCGCCTCGCCCGACCCGCCCTTGCCAAGGCGATCGAGGAGCTTCTGGCGTTCTTCGACGGGGATGAGGAAGAGCGGATGGTCGCGGACCTCGACGAGAAGCTTCGCGTCGATCTGGTCGTCGGCGAGGTGCGCGTACGTGGCGACCTGCGAGGCCTGCTCCTTCTGGCCGAAGCCCAGGCTGCCGCGCATCGTCTTGCTGGATGGGAACACCCAGTTGAAGCGGTAGAGGGCGCCCTCGTCGAGCGTCGAGTAGTTCTCGAGCGCACGCATGATGCACGCGACGATCGTGCTCTTCGCCGACCCGTTCGGACCGTGGAGCAAGACGAGCCGGTTCGGCCTGCCTTGGCGCACGAAATTCGAGACCGAGCGATAGATCTCCTCCTGCACCTGCTCCTGACCGATGAGCGCGTGCGGCGCCTGGAGGGGATCCCACGGGAGATCGAAGAGGTTCCAGCGAGTGAACTTCCCCCAGGGCTGCTCGACGAGGGTGGTGCCGTACTGGTCGAAGCAGTCGCGAACGTAGCGGCTCGCGTCGCGCGCGAAGCGCACCGGATTGCTCGCGAACAGGTCGAGGTACTCGGAGAACGCGAGGACGCGGCGCCCCTTGAGGAAGCGCTTCTCGACGCTCTCCGCGACGGCGCTGATCTCGCTGACGACGCTCGGCTTCTCTGCCATGGAGAAAGCGTAGGACAAAAAGCAAACGAGGCGGAGGCGAACTCTTCAGAGAGACGCTCCACCTCGTCGGCACCCCTCGAGCCGCCGCGTGACTACTTGACCGTGACGGTCACTTCCGCGTTCTTGCACTGGTCGCCGTTGCAGACGTAGACCTTGACGACGGCGGGGCCGGCCGGCACGTTGCCGATGGTCGCCGAGCCATCGCTGAGCGTCCACTTGTCCTTGAGGAGGACCGTGGTGCCCGACGTGACCTTCCACGGAGCGTCCTTGTTGATGTGCCAGTGGCCGTTGCCCTTGACCTCGACGGAGCCCTTGCCGCCGAGGGCGGTGAACTCCTCGTCAGCGCGAGCGTCCGTAGCCGTCGAGAGAGCGACCAGCGCAGCGGCCATCGCAACCAGAGATCCCAGAGCCTTCGACACTCGCATCATCCACTCTCCTTCATCCCGGGACGCGCAGGGGGAGCGCGCAGGCGGGGTGTGTTTTCGTTTCGTGAGGGTCCGCCTCCCGATGCGGGAGGGTCAAGGGGGTTTCGAAGCGACCGAGCCTGAGATGGGGCCGGGGGTGATGCGACCGAGACGTTTGACGAGGCTCCTTCGCGGTTCTTCAACCCAAGAATGAATGGGTTCGATGCTTCCGTGCGCGGGGAGCTTCGACTTCTCACCGCAGGTAGAGCTCGAGATACGGCTCGACGTCACTGGCAGAGCTCGAACGAGAGTCGGTCGGCATCGCGCCAACCGCTCGGAGTGCAAACGTCGTTCCGGTGCGGGTCTCGTTGTCCGCGACGACCGCCACGCCCTGGTCGCGCGGGTCATGCTTCGGCCATTGTCCAACGATTTCCAGCACATCGATGCGTACGAGAGCGGGCCCTCCCGCCTCGACCAGCGTCGCCGGGGCACGCGCCTCGGTGACACGAGGCTGCAGCGCCCAGGAGATGGATCGCGGCTCCCAACCGTCGAGGATCCGGGTGGCGTGTAGGGAAATCGATGCAGGATCGTCGTCGACAGCGTCGGTGCGTCGAAGGACGACGTAGGCCTCGACGAGGTTCGCGGTCGCGGGAAGCGGGACCGAAAAACGCATCATCAGGATCGCGGAGTCTCGGCCGAGCGCAAAGAGCGGCGGCAGAGCTCCGCCGGTCGTCCCGTCGCCACGACGGAGGTAGGCGATGTCCGTCGGGCGCACGACGAGCCGACGTGCGGCGTCGATCGCGGGCTTCACGTTCGGCTTGTCGGGCTGGCAACGTCCTGCGACGCACGACGACTGCGTGACACACTCGCTCGACGCCGTGCACATGCGAGGGCGCGGCGCGCACCCGAGGCCGCTCAGCATCGTGAGGCCGATGATCGTCGTGCTCGACCAATTCACGCGCGAGAGCTTAGCATGCCGCGCATGTCGGCTTCGTCGTCGTCCTCCGAGAAGCCTCCCCTGCTGCGCGTGCGTGACCTCGTCACGACGTTCCGCACCGAGCGCGGCGTGCTCCGCGCCGTCGACCATGTCTCCCTCGAGGTCGCCGAGGGCGCGACGCTCGGCATCGTCGGTGAGAGCGGCTGCGGCAAGAGCGTGACCGCGTTGAGCATCCTCCGCCTCATCCCCTTTCCGCAGGGCGATATCGAGGAGGGAACGATCGAGCTGCGCGGACGCGATCTGCTCCGCCTCACGGAACGCCAGATGCAGGACGTTCGCGGCAACGAGATCTCGATGATCTTCCAGGAGCCCATGACGAGCTTGAACCCCGTCTACTCGGTGGGGACGCAGATCATCGAGGCCATCCGACTCCATCAGAAGAAGTCGCGCGGGCAGGCACGCGAGCGTGCCATCGAGATGCTGAAGCTCGTCGGCATTCCCGCGCCCGAGACCAACATCGACGCCTACCCGCACCAGCTCTCCGGCGGAATGCGCCAGCGCGTGATGATCGCCATGGCGCTCTCGTGCGAGCCGAGCCTGCTCATCGCGGACGAGCCGACGACGGCGCTCGACGTGACCATCCAGGCACAGATCCTCGAGCTCCTCGCGACGCTCAAGACGCAGCTCGGCATGGGCGTCGTTCTCATCACGCACGACCTCGGCGTCGTCGCCGAGGTCTGCTCGGACGTCGTCGTCATGTACGCCGGCCAGATCGTCGAGAGCGCCAAGGTCGAACGGCTCTTCGCGCATCCCCGACATCCCTACACACGCGGACTCCTCCGCAGCCTGCCGACGTTCGACAAGGCGGCGCTCGCGATGCCCGCGACGGCCGAGCGCGACACGCTCCTCGCAGGAGAAGCCCGCGCAGCCGAGCTCGAGCCGACGGCGAAACCGAAGCGAGCCAGGCTCCCGGTGATCGAGGGGCTCGTTCCCGACCTCCTCGCCCTACCGCCCGGCTGTCGCTTCGCCGATCGCTGCCCGATGGTGATCGACGCCTGTCGGGAGACCGAGCCCGACCTCGTCGCGATCGAGGCCGAAGGCGGCGATCCGTCACACCTCGCGCGCTGTATCCGCGCGAGCGAGGTGTGACGCGAGCGACAACCGCCCGTGAATCGGCTACGAAAGTTGAGGGATGGCGTCGATCGAACCGGAGAAGACCGAGAAGGCGCAGGGCATCCTTCCCGATGGCCGCCCCGCGGCCGCGGGCTCCGAGCGCCCTGCCCCCGGCAAGCCGCGGACGCTCGTGGCGACCGAGCGCGTCGGCAAGTATTTTCCCGTCCGGGGCGGCTTCTTCGCGCGCGACCAGAAGCTCCTTCGCGCGGTCGACGGCGTGTCGATCCGCGTGCGACGCGGCGAGACGGTAGGGCTCGTCGGCGAGAGCGGCTGCGGCAAGAGCACGCTCGGCCGTCTCATGCTGCGCCTCATCGAGCCGACCTTCGGGCGCGTCGTCTACGACGGCCGTGACATCGTCCCGCTCTCCCCGGCCGAGCTGCGTCCGCTCCGCCGGAAGATGCAGATCATCTTCCAGGACCCGTACTCGAGCCTGAACCCGCGCATGACGGTGCGCGACATCGTCGGCGAGGCGATCCAGATCCACAAGCTCGCGAGCACGAAGAGCGAGGAGGAGGACATGATCGCGAACCTCCTCCGCAAGGTCGGCCTCCGCCCCGACGTGATGGGCCGCTACCCGCACGAGTTCTCGGGAGGCCAGCGGCAGCGCATCGGCATCGCGCGCGCGCTCGCCGTGCAGCCCGAGTTCATCGTGTGCGACGAGCCGATCAGCGCGCTCGACGTCTCCATCCAGGCGCAGATCGTGAACCTACTGATGGATCTGCAGGACGAGCTCGGCGTCGCGTTCCTCTTCATCTCGCACGACTTGCGCGTCGTGCGACACATCAGCCAGCGCGTCGCCGTGATGTACCTCGGCAAGCTCGTCGAGCAAGCCACGACCGAACAGCTCTACGCGGCGCCACTCCATCCGTACACGCGCGCGCTCCTCGGGGCCGTGCCGACCCCAGATCCGGAGAAGAAGCGCCTCCGCATCGTCGTCCCAGGAGACGCGCCCTCCGCGATCGACCCTCCGACCGGCTGCCCCTTCCACCCGCGCTGCGCGCGCGCGGTGAAGGGCTCCTGCGACAAGGAGATGCCGCAGTTCGCCGAGCTCACACCCGGGACGGGCCACAAGGTGGCCTGCTGGAATCCCCACACGGATTGACGATGGAGTCGAAGGCCCCGCGCACCATCGGCCGCTACGACGTCGAGCGATTGCTCGGGCAGGGAGGTATGGGCCGCGTCTGGTTGGCGCGCGATACCATCCTCGGGCGGCGCGTGGCGATCAAGGTCCTGCGCGACGACCTCGCGCTGCCACCGTCGGTCCGTGACGCGCTCGTCACGCGCATGCGCCACGAGGCTCAGGCGGCCGCCGCAGTGAGCCATCCCAACATCGTCACCTTGCACGACATGGGTGAAGACGACGTCGTCGGGCTCTTTCTCGTCTTCGAGTACGTGCAGGGGCCTCGCGCGGACGGACCGGAGAGCCTGCGCGATCGGCTGCACGAAGGACCGATGCCGCTCGCGGATGTCGGGAAAATCGCGCGCGAGCTCGGCTCGGCGCTCACCTTCGCGCACGCGGCGGGGGTCATCCACCGCGACATCAAGCCGGAGAACATCCTGTTTTCGCGGACGGGCGCGAAGATCGCCGACTTCGGGATCGCGCGCATTCCCGAATCGACGATCACGCGCGTCAACACCGTGCTCGGGACGCCCGCGTACACGTCACCGGAAGCGCTCTCGACGGGTGACTTCGGGCCCGCGTCCGATCAGTTCGCATTCGCGGCGACGCTCTACGAGGCCGCGACGGGCCACCGTGCGTTTGGCGACGAGGACGCGATCGTGACCGCGGGCAAGGTCTCCAGCGAGCCGCCGCCGCCTCTCCCGCCGGGCATCGGCTCGGCGCCCGTGGTGCGGTCGCTCGGCGCGGCGCTCTCGAAGGGGCTCGCGAAGGACGTGGTCGATCGCTTCGGATCGTGTGTCGATCTCGGCGAGGCGGTGGCGCGCGCGGTCGAGCGACCGGAGGGCGGGACGTCGCTCGACGCCATGCTCGAGGCATCAGGCGCACCGCACCTCGACGACAATGGACCGGCGAGCGAACAAATCGCGCTGGAGCGCACGCCGCTGAGCTCGCGCGTCGCGCTCGAGCGCGCGGCGCGGCGCAGCGACCGCCCGATGCTCACGCCCCATGGCGAGACGCCGGCGCGTCCCTCGATCATCATCCGCAAGCAGACCCACCGGCTCCAGAACGTCGCGGCGGCGGCGGCGCTCGTCGTGATCCTTGCGCTGATCGTGATGGGCAAGCGCCAGAACGAGAGCGCGGCGCGCGACGACGCATCGCGAGCCGCAGCGTCGGCCTCCGCATCCGCGAGCGCTCCGGCGCGCTCGGTGGTCGTCGTGCCCACCTTCTCGCCGACCAACGGCAAGCCGTCCGGTCAGCGGCCGCGTCCAGCGGCTGCTACGAGAGCGAGCGCGACCGTCGATGCGGGGCCGTCTACGGGTAGCGACGCCGCCGCAAGCGACGACTGACACGCGCCGTCAGGGGCCCTTGGACTGCCAGGTCTCGAGCTTCGCGATGAGCGCGCGCCACGACTCGCTGCCCTTCGCCCGCGCCTCCGCCGAGTCGGTCGGATGGCCGTCCGCGCCGGGGAGCCCGACGTACGGGATGAACTGGAACTTGTAGCCCGCGCTTTCGAGGCGCTCGGTGTCGCGATCTGCGTCGAACACGAGCAGCGTCGTCTTCGCGAGCTTGTCGTCGAGCACGCCCGTCTCGACCGCATGCTTGAAGCGCTTGCAGGGCTCGCACCACCCCGCGCCCGCGTAGACGACCAGGATGCGGCCCTCGGCCTTCGCACGCAGTCGTTCGGTCCGCACGACCGAGAGCGCATCGCTGTCCTGCCCGGCCATCACGATCCGCACGCCCCCATCGGTCGTGGGCTTCGGCTCGCTCGTGGCGCTCGCGCTCGCGGTGGCTGTCGCGACGGGTTTCGCAGCGCTCGGCGTCGTCGGCGCGTCCTGCGTGATCGCAGAAGACCGACTGCACGCGCCACACGTCAGCGTCAGCGCGATCGCAGCGAAAGCTCTCATCGGGGCCTCCCCTGCGAGACCCACGTGTCGACGAGCTGGATCTCCTCGATCGAGACCGGATCGTAGCCGAGCGGCATGCCTCGGACCTCGCCGGTCGCCGCGCCCGCCTCCTCGTCGTAGCGCGCGAGCATCGCGCGCACGAGACGCGGCACGCCCTCGCCGTCCTTGGCGAACACGCTCTGCCGCTCGTTCTTGTCGTCGACGAAGCCTGCCGCGATGCCCTCGTACGCCGAGAGGTTGAGCCCGCGCGGCTTGAACCCGAGGCCGCCGGAGTTGCCCGGCCCGCCGTCGCCGATCGCGTAGTCCGGTTCGGAGTGACAGTGCCAGCACGTCCGGTGGAAGACCTTCTCGTCGACCTCCTTGAACGTCACCTTCCGCGTGAGGAGCGGCAGTCGCGCGGGCTTCGGCTTTCGCGCGGGAGCGTTCAGCTCCGCGGTGAGCAGGTACCCGGCGATGTCCTTCACCTCGGCGTCCGTGAGCGCGATCTTCGGCATCGCGCTGTCCGGCTTCACGGCCGTCGGATCCTTCAGCCACGCGACGAGCCGCGACGGCGGCATCCGCTCGCGCGCGTGCGAGAGATCGGGCGCGAGCTTGTAAGCGCGCTCGAACGCCTTGCCGTCCATCGCGGGCGGATTCGAGCTCGGCAGCGCGACCACGCCCGCCATCGCATGGCAGCTTCCACAACCCTTCGTCTCGAGGAGCTGTCGCCCCTTGCCGAGATCGGCGCCGGCGATCGTAGGCGCCATCGCGAGCTCGACGGGGGCCGGGTCGGCCTCGGGTACGAGATACGCCGCGATGTCGCGCGCGTCCGCGACCGAGATCGCGAGGCGCGGCATGTACTGCTGGAGATGCGGCCGCAGGTCGGAAGGCTGGAGCAAGTAGCCCTCGACCCACTTCCGCGTGAACCGCTTTCCCGTCGCCTCGAGCGACGGCGCGTCGGCGAGCTCCTTCACGCGCGGCTTCCAGCGCGCGAGCGATGCCGCGGAGGCCGAGAACCGGTCCTCCATGATGTCCTTGTGGCAGTGGACGCAGTGCTTGCCTTGCGCGGCCGCGGGATGGCCGCTGCCGTCGTGGCACCGGTTGCACTCGTACTTCAGCACGAGCTCCTTGCCGTGCTCGGCGTTCGCGACGGCCGACACCGGGATGGGCGAGGCGCTGGACGCGGTGCCGCCGGCATCGAGCACGGTCGCGAGCGGATCGGGCTTCGGGTCCGCCTTCTTCGGGCAGCCGGTGAGGGCGACGGCGACGAGCCACGCGAAGACGAGAGGCCCGAGGCTGCTCGAGAGACGAGGAGCGTCGGGCTTCATGGGAGACCGCACCATGCGATCGAGTCGTATCCGATCAGGCCTTGGGAGCGGGCGCCTTGCAGACGCCGGGCGTCTTCGACATCTCCTCGCAGCGCTTGATGGCCGCGAGCGCACCCTCGACGTCGCCATTCTGCGTGCGGAGCTTCGCGAGCGCGGCATACGCGTGCGGCGAGCCCATCAGATCCTTCTCCGCGAGGCCCTGAAGAAGCTTGAGCGCTTCAGCCTGGCCCGCCGCCGTCTTGCTCAGGGCTTCGCCGAGATCCGCCTGGACCGTCGGATCGTTGGGACGCTTCGCGTCGATCTCGCGGAGCGACTGGACCGCCCACTCGAGGTTCGCCTTGGGCGTCCACTCGTTGCCGTTCGCGCTCGCGACCTTCGCCTTCTTCTCGTCGACCGTTCCGTCCGAGCGGACGACCGCGAGGGCGAACACGCGGAGCGCGCGCGTCTCGAGCGGGTTCGCGCCGGCGGTCGCCGTGCGGATGCGCGGAAAGCTCCCGAGGATCGCCTGAGCGGCCGCGAGGTTCTGACCGCCCTCGAGCGCCTTCTCGGAGCGCGCGATCTCCTGCACGGGTGTCGGCCGCTGCGGCGTCGGGTCCATCCGGACCGACATCCCGCAGGCCTTCGCATCGTGCTCGCAGACCACCGAAGAGACGACGAATACGGCGGGTACGAGGACGAGGGCGAGGACGAGGGCGAGGGGCGCTGCGATCTTCATTGGTGTGCTCTCTGACGGCTCGGGTTGGCGAAAGTTCCGTCACCCGTTCGGGCAACGCTGAATTCGGGCGGGTTCGCCCCCCTTCAACGCCCGGACCTCGCTCCACCTTGTAGAGGCGTGACACCGCGGCGCTTTTTTGTGAGAGAAGGTACGACATTTCGTGCGCCGGACGTGCTTCCCCCAACGCGCCGGGTCGACTACGAAAACTCTGGGTCGTCTTCACTTCACCGGCGCCTCCGGCGCGGACCCCTCGATTCATCATGAGCCAATCCGAACCCCAGAAGGCCACCGACACCAAGGCCCCCGAAACCCCCGCGCCCCTGACGCGGCCGAGCGGCCAGCTCGATCACCTCGCGGCGCTCTACCGGCAGATGTTCCTCATCCGCCGTCTGGAGGAAGAGGCGGCTCGCGCGTACGCGCAGGGCAAGATCGGCGGGTTTCTCCACCTCTACATTGGCCAGGAGGCGGTCGGCGTCGGCGCAGTCGCGACGCTCAAGCCCGACGACTACGTCGTCACCACCTACCGCGATCACGGCATCGCCATCGCCAAAGGCATGAGCCCGAAGGCGCTCATGGCGGAGCTGTTCGGCAAGGTGACCGGCTGCTCGAAGGGCCTCGGCGGCTCGATGCACATGTTCGACAAGGCGACGAACATGCTCGGCGGCTACGGCATCGTCGGCGGTCACATCCCGCTCGCGGCGGGCGTCGCGTTCGCGTCGAAGTACCGGGCAGACGGGCGCGTCACGCTCTGCCTGTTCGGCGAGGGCGCCGTCAGCATCGGCGCGTTCCACGAGGGCGTGTCGCTCGCGGCGCTCTGGAAGCTCCCGATCGTCTTCATCTGCGAGAACAACGAGTACTCCATGGGTACGCCGCTCTCGCGCACGATGAGCGTCGAGGACGTCTCGATGAAGGCGCTCGGCTACGGCATCGATCGCGACCGCTTCTTCGCCGACGACGTGCTCACCGTCGAGCAGCGCATCGGCGAGGCGGTGCAACGCGCGCGCGAGCTCTCGCTCCCCACGCTGGTCGAGGTCCGCACGTACCGCTTCCGCGGCCACTCGATGAGCGACCCGGCAAAGTACCGCACGAGCGAGGAGCTCGAGGAGCGCAAGAAGAAGGACCCCCTCTTTCGCGCGCGCGCCAAGCTCGAGGCGGACGGCTACGCGCCGGCGCTCCTCAAGGCGCTCGAGGAACACGTCGAGCACGAGGTGCAGGAGGCCGTGCAGTTCGCGGACGAGAGCCCCGAGCCCGACGCGTCCCTCCTTGAATCGACGACCTACGACGGACCTTTCGCAGCGTAAATCATGGCAAGAACGATCCGTTACAGGGAAGCCCTTCGCGAGGCGATGATCGAGGAGATGGAGCGGGACGACCGCGTCTTCCTCATGGGCGAAGAGGTCGGGCACTACCAGGGCGCCTACAAGGTCAGCGAGGGCATGCTCGAGAAGTTCGGCGAGCGTCGTGTGATCGACACGCCGATCGCCGAGGGCGGCTTCGCGGGCATCGGCGTGGGCGCGGCGATGGTCGGGCTCCGTCCGATCATCGAGTTCATGACCTGGAATTTTTCTGCGGTCGCGTTCGATCAGATCCTCAACAACGCCACGAAGCTGCGGCAGATGTCGGGCGGCCAGTTCAACTGCCCGATCGTCTTCCGCGGGCCGAACGCGAGCGCGCGCCAGGTCGGCAGCCAGCACTCGACGGCGATGGAGCACTTCTACGCCACCATCCCGGGCATCAAGGTGCTGGCGCCCGCCTTCCCGGCCGACGCCAAGGGCCTGATGAAGGCGGCGATCCGCGACGACAACCCGGTCTGCTTCATGGAGTCCGAGACGCTCTACTCCGTGAAGGGCGAAGTGCCTGACGGCGACGTGCTCGTCGAGATGGGCAAGGCGCAGATCGTCCGCAAGGGCACCGACTGCACCATCGTCGCTTACTCGCGCATGACCCACGTGGCCCTCGAGGCCGCGACGGCGCTCGAGAAGGAAGGCATCTCCGCGGAGGTCGTCGACCTGCGGTCGCTCCGCCCGCTCGACGAGGACACGATTGCGGACTCCGTGAAGCGGACGCACCGCTGCGTGGTCGTGCACGAGGGTTGGCCCTATGGCGGTGTGGGTGCCGAGATCTGCGACCGCGTGCAGCGGCTCGCCTTCGACTGGCTGGAGGCGCCGATCTTGCGTATCTCGCAGCTCGACGTCGGCATGCCGTACAACGCGAAGCTCGAACAAGCCTGCATGCCACAAGCCTCGCGCGTGATCGACGCCGTGAAGCGCGTCGTGCACCGCGGGCGGCCCATGCTCGCGGCGAAGGGAGACTCCTGACCATGGCGAAGATCCTCGACATGCCCAAGCTCTCGCCGACGATGGAGGAAGGCGTGCTTCTCGCGTGGCACAAGAACGAGGGCGACGCCGTGATCGTCGACGACCTCCTTGCCGAGGTCGAGACCGACAAGGCGACGATGGAGTTCCGCGCGTTCGACAAAGGCACGATCCTCAAGCTGCTCGTGGCCGCCGGCGCGAACGTGAAGCTCGGGCAGGCCGTCGCGATCCTCGGTGAGCCCGGCGAGGACGTGAGCGCGCTCGTCGCGCAGGCGGGCGGCGGCACCCACGCCCCCGACGCACCCGAGACGTCGCCCTCCGGTGGCTCCGCGCCGGCGCCCACCCCCGCAGCAACCGCCGCACCCGCACCCGCACCCGCACCCGCACCCGCCGCACCCGCACCCGCACCCGCACCCGCCGCAACGCCTCCTGAAGTCTCGCGCGCCCAGTCCGTAGAGACGCTGCGACCGGCCGCGCGCGCCGCGGCGGTGAAGCCCAAGCCGGCGGTCGCCAAGGGCAGCCTCCTCTCGCGCACCGAGCGCGACGTCGAGCCCGAGCCCGACGACGGCACGCCGGGACGCGTGCTCGCATCACCGTACGTCCGCAAGGTCGCCCGCGAGCGCGGTATCGATCTCGCCGCGGCTCACGGCTCCGGTGAGCACGGGCGCATCCTCCCGGCGGATCTCGAGTCGCTGAAGAGCGGTGGAGACGGCGGCGCCGCCGCCCCCTCCGCCGCCCCCTCCCCTGCGCCCGCCGTGCCGAGCGCCAGCACTGCCCTTGCCCGCACACCGCAGCCCGGCGCGCTCACGACGCCGAGCCTCGCGCAGCCCGAGGTCCGGCCGCTGTCGCAGATGCGCAAGGCGATCGCCCGTCGGCTCACGCTCTCGAAGCAGACGGTCCCGCACTTCTACCTGACGATCGACGTCGACGTCGAAGCGCTCGTCGCCATGCGCGAGGGAATCAACGCTCAGCTCAAAGAGAGCGCGCCGAAGGCTGCTGCCGGTGATCAGCCGACGAAGCCCGACAAGATCAGCCTGAACGACCTCGTCATCAAGGCCGTCGCCGGCGCGCTCGCACGCATCCCTGAATGCAATGCGCAGTTCACGGACGAGGCGATCCTCATCCACAAGCGCATCGACATCTCGGTCGCCGTCGCGGTCCCGGACGGGCTCGTCACGCCGGTGGTCCGCAACGCCGACCAGAAGTCGGTCGTCGCCATCGCCCGCGAGGTCCGTGACCTCGCCGCCCGCGCCCGCGCCAAGAAGCTCAAGCCCGACGAGATGAGCGAGGGAACGTTCTCGATCTCGAACCTCGGCATGTTCGGGATCGACGCTTTCTCCGCGGTCATCAATCCGCCCGAGGGCGCGATTCTCGCCATCGGCCAAGCTCGCGACGAGCCGGTGGTCAAGGACGGCAACGTCGTACCTGGCAAGAAGATGTCGATGACGCTCTCGTGCGACCACCGCGTGGTCGACGGCGCGGTGGGCGCGGCCTTCCTCGCGGAGCTGCGGACGCTCCTCGAGCAGCCCATGCGGATCCTCACGGGCTGAACGGACAGGTTCGAGTCGAATCATGGCCACGTATGCGCTCGGCTTCGCGACTCTCGCCTTCCTCGTGGGAGCGGAGTCGGGACCGTTCGCTGGTCTCGAGAACGCGCGTCGGACGCCGTCCATCCAGCGGCTGTGGCTCGGCCTCTCGCCGGCGGGATCCTCCGCGCCGGCAAGCGGCTTCGTCATGCTCCGCCCGCCGCTCGAGCGCCGCGTCCGCGTCACCGGCGCAAAGTTCGTCATGGGCTCGACCGCGAGCGAGATGGTCCAGGCGATGAAGCTGTGCGAGCGTGAGCCGCGCGGCGCGCTCTGCGATAGCACCGTGGGTCCTTGGGTCCGCACCGAGGGTCACGCGCACGAGGTGACGCTGAGCGATTTCGACCTCGACCGCACCGAGGTCCCGGTGCACCGCTACGCGCGTTGCGTGGCCGCCGGCGCGTGCTCACCCGCCGCGTTTCCGAGCGGCGATTCGCGCTACGACCGCCCCGACCTCCCCATCACGCACGTGCGCTGGGAGGACGCGTCGGCCTACTGCACGTGGATCGGCGGCCGCCTGCCGACCGAGGCCGAGTGGGAGCATGCCGCCCGCGGGCGCGCCGGACACACGTTCCCGTGGGGCGACCTCTACAACCCTCACCTCGCGAATCACGGCGCCTGGTCGGACGACCCGAGCGACGGACGCGACGGCTTCATCGGCCTCGCGCCGATTGGCTCGTTCCCCGACGGTGCGACCGCGAGTGGTCTGCTCGACATGGCGGGCAACGTGTCGGAGTGGGTCTTCGACTGGTACGACCGCGACGACGACGGCTACGGCTACGGCCGCGGCGCCCAGACGAACCCGAAGGGCGCCGCCTACAGCCCGTACGGCCATGCGATCCGTGGCGGGTCGTACCGCGAGGCCGCACACTGGCTCCGCACCGCCTCTCGCCGAGCGTGGCCGTATGCCTCACGCGAGACGGGCTTCCGTTGCGCGTACGACGTGACCGCGAATTAGCCGCACGGGTCGGCTACACTCGAAGTCCATGCGCATTGCACATTTCTCCGACCTCCACGTGCTCGCGCTCGACGGCGTCCCCGCCCACCGCTTTCTCAACAAGCGGTTCACCGGCTGGGTGAACCTGCGCGTCAAGCGCGGCCACGTTCACCGCCCTCGGAACGTCCGCGCCGTCGCGCGCGAGATCACACGCGCGAAGGTCGATCACGTCGTCATCACCGGTGACCTCACGAACCTCGCTCTCGAGCAGGAGTTCGTCGCGGTCCGCGAGCTTCTCGAGGAGCACCTCGGCCTCGAGCCGCACCAGATCTCCGCCGTCCCCGGCAACCACGACCTGTACACGCGCGGCGCGATGCGAGACCGACGCTTCACCAAGTACTTCCACGACTACGTCGCGAGCGATCTCCCCGAGCTCTGCGCCGACATCCCGCTCGGGCGGTTTCCCTTCGTGAAGCTGCGCGGGCCGTGCGCCATCATCGGGCTCTCGAGCGCGGTGCCGCGGCCCCCCATCATGGCGTCGGGGTACCTCGGCAAGGCACAGCTCGACGCGCTCACGCGCATCCTCGTGCACCCGGAGGTGCAGAAGCGCACGCCGGTGATCCTCCTCCATCACCCGATCCACAACCCGCACAGCAAGCTCGAGACCTTCATGAAGGGCCTCGAGGACGCCGACGCGCTGAAGACCACGCTCGCCGGGCTCCATCGTGGCCTCTTGCTCCACGGGCACCTCCACCTGCGGCGCCAGCGCACGCTCGGCACGCCGCTCGGCGAGCTCCTCTCGGTCGGCGCGACGAGCGCTTCGCTCGATCACGAGCACGAGCACAAGATGGCCGGCTTCAACCTCTACGAGTTCGACGACACCGGGAAGCTCGGTGCCATCGAGGCTCACGTCCTCGACGCGAAGGCCGACTCGTTCCACATCGAGAGCATCCCGCTCGTCGCCTGAGTCGCACGCCAAAACGACGAAACGCCTGCCCTCGGTCGAGAGCAGGCGTTTGCGCATGCGCGAGAGGCGCACGTTGGGAGACGCTCAGGCAGTGCGATCACGCAGTTGCGACCGGTTCCTGGCGCACGACGTTGATGGCCTGGAGCCCCTTCGGACCTTCCTTGATCTCGAACTCGACGGTCTCGTCCTCGAAGAGGCGGCGGCGACCGTCACCGGAGATCTGGGAGTAGTGCACGAACACGTCGGCACCGTTGTCCTGCTTGATGAAGCCCCAGCCCTTCTCGTCGTTGAACCACTTCACCTT
>JAYSXP010000595.1:0-8714 GCA_043717125.1 Polyangiaceae bacterium
TCCAGTCGCGGCGGCGGCTCGTGATCGCCCATGGCCGGACATCGGCCGCCTCGCCCTGGCGGTTGACTTCAATCGCGCACGCGCACGCGCACGCGCACGACCACGACCACGACCACGACCACGATCGCGACCACGATCGCGACCACGATCGCGACCGATGGCCGGACTTCAGACCGACGGAACTAGGCGACGCGTGGGTCGCGAGCCAGGTCAACGCAGTGTCCTTCGTTACCGATGAGAGCTCTGCGACCTCGCGCATCATCGTGACCACGTGTTTCGACTGCATGCCCCGAACGCGTCGAGCATTACGAGGCGCGCATCGGCCACGAACATGGCCGTGAGCTTGGCGCGACTTAGCTTGCCCGCGATGAGCGCAGGATCGCCGTCGGCGTAGATCAGTTCCCCCGACACGACCGCGCCTTCGTAGCGGTAGACGTGCCTCGCGACAGCCGGCGCACCATTCACGGCGATGTCCAGCATGCCGACGAGCTGCGTGGTGAACTCCGCGAACGAGCGCCACCTCTCGAGCATCTCGCCCAACCTCGCTCTATGGTTCTCAGCGACGGCGGTCGGGCAGCGCAGGACGGCGTCGTCCGTGCTCGGCCAGGCCGACAAGCATGCGATCGCGCTGCACCAAGGCACGCCCCTCGGGACGATCTACCTCGAGGTGCCCAGCGACGATCGCGTCATCAGGTCCACTTCGCTTCCGACCAGGCTGTTCATGGCCGAAATCTCGCCGACGCTCGAGTGGGTCGAGTTCGTCACCGCCGGGCCGGTCAAGCTCCCCGGAATCGTGGAGCAAGGCCGCGGTCGCTTCGTACGCGTCGCGGCGGGCGCACGCGCGCCGTCCTCCTGCGGGCGAAGTGAGGCGCCGCGCGATGCAGAGTGGTCTTCGCGGTGAACTCCGCAGCTCGGGCACAGCTTCCGCACCTTGCACGAGAACGCGACGGCCATCGCGTCGCCACACGACCTGCATTGCACGTGGACGAAGCCGCGCGAAAAATCACCGCACCCGAGGTACGAGCGAAACTCGTCCACCACGTACTTCGGCAGCGGCCCCGCGTATGACGCGCCCGCATGCTGCAAGTAGAGCGGAGCGGGCCGCTCCCGCCTGCTGAGCCGCCGCCAATTTACAGGTCGCGCCGCCCTTGCCACCGGCCAGCTCGATTCGTCATCGGCCCTTACTCTGGTGCTGACCCTCAAGTGGTGTGCTTCGCACCCGGAGGTCGCCGACATGCAGGCGCCGACGCAAGAGGAGGACGAGCCCGAGGAGCGCGAGCGTGGTGGCCGTGAAGTTGACGGGCCACTCCGAGCGAGGGGCGACCCGCCTCGAAGTCGTGCATCCGCCACCGCCGGCGCCGAAGCCGACGGCGTCAGCAGGCACGACGGTCACGTCGATCTGCGACGCCGGGCTGAGGAGAGCGCCGTCGTCGGCGCGCAGGGCGAACGAGAGCACGACGGTCTGGGTCCCGACATCAGGCGCGTCGAACGACAGCGCCGGCGAGGGGAAGCCCGCAAGCTGCACGGCAGGCCCGCCGGCCTGCGTCCAGTGCAGCTCGAGCGGCAAATCCCGGGGGTGAGAAGCGGTGCCGGTGAGGCTCACCGCCTGCTTCGACTTCACGGTGATCGGGTCCCCGGCGAACGCGGTCGGCCCCTTGGTGTCGCACTGGTCGGCATGAGCGACGAAAGACGAGAACGGCTTGCTCGAGATCCCGACGAGCTCGATGTCGTCGATCTCCCAGCCAGGAGCCCCGGCGAAGCGCTGTCCGCTCGCGGTGCGGAAGCGAACCATGACGCTCGCGGGCTGCGTCTTCAGGTCGACCGTGATGCGCGAGCTGACCCACTGGTCCGGGTATCCCGGGCTCTTGTTGCCGTATGCCTCCCGCCCTTCGAGGGTGCTGTCACCGCGGCCCGTACCGAGCGTGCTCGTGTAGTCGACGGCTCCGTGGTCGGCGAGGTCCGTCCACGTCTTGCCGGCGTCGACGCTCACCTCGACGACACCGCCGTCGAGGTCGCTGCCCTGGCGCGAGACGCGGAACGACCAGCGATGGCGGAACGCGAGCTCGAACGTGCTGCCGTCGACGGTGAACTTCCGCGACGTGAGGAGCTGCTCCGAGGGGATCGTGGCGTTCGGAACCGCCCAGCTCTGGTCGGTGCCCGACGGGATGCGGGCCCACTGGACGGCCATGCCGCCGCCATCGTCACCGCCGACGATCCACGAGGTGGAGCGCGTGTCGACGTGATCGACAGCCGAGGCGTTCGCCGCCTCGTCGGCCTGGTAGCGCGTCGTGACGACGGCGTGGCGGACGCGGCCCTTGTCGAAGCTCGGGTCGCTGACGTTCACGTCGATCGCGACCGGGTCGATCGGCTTCCCGCCGTGGATCTGGGTGCGCACCTTCAGCGACGTCGTGGCAAACGGCTTGAGGGGATCGAGCTTGACGGTATCGCCGTCGAGGAACATCACGCCGGCGCTCGACGACGAGAGCTTCACCGTTGCGTTCGAGAGAAGGTCAGGGCCGGCGTTGCGGATCGTGAGGGCGATCGTGCCGATCTCGCCCTCGTCGAGGATGCCGTCGTGATCGCACGTGATGACGTTGTCGGTAAGAGGGCTGGCGAGGATCTGAACGTCGTTGCCGACGAAGAAGCTCTCGATCACGCCCTGGTTGGTCGTGCTGTCCTTGCCCGGTCCCTCGGCCCCGACGCCCGCGCCGCGCCGCGCGAATGCGCCCCAGAAGAGGCGATAATCGGCCTCGCTGACGGCGAAGGCCGCGGCGAGGACCGCGTCGCGAGCCTCGAGCAGCGTCGGGTCGGGCGGCGTCAGCTTGAGCGACGCCACGTAGTAGCGCTTCATCAGATCTTGCGCGTCGCCGAACGAGTGACGCGGATCACGCAGGAGCGCGGCGTAGCACTCCCAGAGCATCGTCGCCCAGACCTCACCCGTCGCGTGGACCTCGGCGTTGAAGCTGCCGTCCTCGCCGAAGCTGATCGGGACGTTCGCCGGGAGCGGCGTGCCGTTCGCGATGTGCTTGAACGTGAGCGGATCTCTGGTGAAGTCGATCGAGTACGGGACGCGGCGGATCCCGAAGTAGAAGTCGGCGCCGCCTCCGCTCGTGGCGTACGCGCCGTTCGGGTACGCGCCCGCGAACCCTGCGCCGGAGGTGGAGATGACATCGTCGGCACGCACCATGAGGAGCAGGCCGGAGAAGTCTGCCCAGCCCTCGCCGAGGCCACCGGCCATGTTGGTCGTCAGACCGTTGCCGTCGCTGATGAGCCGGCCCGAGATGACGTGTCCCCATTCGTGCGCGACGATCGTGGTGTCGAGCGCGCCGTCGAGGTCGGTCTGGAGGAGCCGGCGCATCCGGATCGTCGTGCCACCGGCCGCTGCGGCCTCGAGGGCCTGGCCGTCCGCGAGGGCGAGAGAGAGGATCGGGATCGTGATGTCCGACGAGGTGCCGCCCATGAACGGGGGCACCGTCGGCTGCGCCGAGGTCGCGACGTTCGTGACGACGATGCCGATCGCGCCTGCGGCCTGCGCGTTCTGCGCCTTCTGGATGAACGAGCAGAGGCCGCGATGGACGAGCACGATCTTGCCGGTGACGTTGTTCGTCAGCGACTCGCACGCGTCGGCGGCGTCGACCCCCTGATCGTCGGCTGCGAGGACGACCGTGCCGCTCGTGTCGAACGAGTCGTTGCCGAAGCCCGCGAGACCGACGGCATTCGTGGCGGGCTTCTGAACGGGCGTGAGCACCTGGAGCGTGGCGACGCTCGGTCCGGAGAACACGTACATCTGCAGGCGCGGCGAGGAACCGTCGGCGGGGACCGTGGCATTCGCGTTGTTGCGGCCCGAGTAGTCCTGCACCTCGGCCTTCAGCGGATCGCGCGCCACGCCGCCGCGACCGAAGTTCTCGGCCTGGTGGTTGCCGGCCTGCTCGTCGAACCCCACGTCGTAGTACCAGTCGTGGAGGAAGTTCGTGACATAGAAGAGGTGCGTCGAGGCGGCGGCGATGTTTGTCGGCGTGGCCCCGGGCGACTGCGCCGTGTCGTAGCTGTAGTCGAACGCGTTCTGCGCCGTGGACGAAGGCGCGGTGTCACCCCCGATGCCGTCGGGCGCCACGAGGTCGGGATACGCACGCACGTTGTTGCCCGCGAGGGTCGTCGCGTCGGCCGGTAGCCACGGGTCGTTCTTCGAGAAGGGGTAGTTCGCGAGCGAGACGACGCTCGACGGAAGCCACGCAGGCTTGAAGCCGCTCGGCGTGCCCGTCGGGTGCGGAGCGGCGAGGTTGCCTTGCGGGCCGTCGAGCGGGATCTTCGTCGACGGGTCGACGTAGGCCCGGTACGAGAAGGAGTCGGCGCGAACGAGATCGTTCTTGAAGAGCACCTCACCGCTCGAAGCCGAGAGGACGAAGGAGTACGCGGGGCCGCGCGCGATTTGTAGCTCGACGTAGTAGCCGGGCACCACGCCGGAGGCTTCCGGAAAGAGCACCTTCTTCACGCGGGCCGGAGTCGCGAGGCCGGACGCTGCGAAGTGCTCGTAGTCGCCGGCGCCGCCCTCGCGCGAGAAGGCGGCGGCGCGGCCGGTCAGGGCGCGGTACGCGTCGCTCACGGCGTCCTGCGACGAGCGCGCAAACGGCCGCTCGGCGCCGCGGAGGGAGCGCGCGAGGAGGCCGGACGCCGAGACCGGCTCGAACGTCCGCGTCATCGCGATCGAAAGACCGCCGCGGAAGACCTCGATGCCCTGGTGTTTCTGGCGGAGTCGCGCGACGACGGGACCGCTTCCGGTGTCGTCCACCGACGTCGTCGTCACGGCGGAGAGCGCGGCAGCTTCGAGGCCGAAGGTGCCCGCGACGCTCCGCAGCGTTGCGCTCGCGGCCTCGTGCGCCGTCGCGAAGCGCACGCTCGCTTCCTTGGCGAGCCAAACGAAGGACGGGCTATCGAGACGCCCGTCGCGATGCGCGACGAAGGCGCGCACGGGCTCCGCCGGCGTGGCGGCAACCCCGGGTCCGTCCTTCCGATCCGAGGAGCTGCACGCGGCGCCGAGCGCGAGAGCGGCCAGGGCGAGCGCACGAGAAGGCCGATGCATCATGGTCGTTGGTGCAGCGGTTTCCCACTGCCAAGCCCGAGTGTCCAGCGTCCAGAAGTCCCGCCGATCGATGGCCCGAAGCGTATTCTCCGTCGTTCACGAGGATCCGAGTGGAGTTCAGGGTATTCTTCGAAGAATGGGTGGGGAGGGCGTAGAGGCCCCCGAGCGGGTCGGAGAGTACGAGATCTTGCTGCCCATCGCGAAGGGCGGCATGGCGACGGTGTATCTCGCGCGGGCCGAAGGTCACGGCGGCTTCGATCGTTACGTCGCCCTCAAGCTGACACTCCCTCATCTGCGAAGCGATCCCGAGTTCTCCGCGCACCTGCTCGACGAGGCAAAGCTCATCGCTCACATCCGCCACACGAACGTGGTGCCGGTGCTCGACGTCGCCCAGGACAAGCTCGGCGTCTTCCTCGTCATGGACTACATCGCGGGCGAGACGCTCGGCGGGCTCATGAAGACGGCCGCCGCGCTGGGGACGCCGCTGCCCGTGGGCGTCTCGCTACGAATCCTCGTCGACGCTCTCGAAGGCCTCCACGCGGCTCACGAGCATGGTGACGAGGACGGCTACCCGCTCCACCTCGTGCATCGCGACTTCTCTCCGCAGAACATCCTCGTCGGCACGGACGGCGTGGGGAAGCTCACGGACTTCGGGATCGCGAAGGCAGCGTCACGCGCGAGCAGCACCGCCGCGGGTCTCATCAAAGGGAAGATGAGCTACGTGTCG
The DNA here is from genome assembly GCA_043717125.1 of Polyangiaceae bacterium. Lineage (GTDB taxonomy): Bacteria > Myxococcota_A > Polyangia > Polyangiales > Polyangiaceae > Labilithrix. The sequence continues at coordinate 5,808 of JAYSXP010000595.1, forward strand.
CCGGAACAGGCGCGCGGCTTGCCGCTCGACCGCCGCTGCGACCTCTGGGCGGCCGGCGTGATCGCGTGGGAAATCATGTGCCAGCGCAAGCTCAACGCCCCGAACGATCCCCGCTCGCTGATCTCCACCGTCAAGCGCGCACCGCCGCTGATTCGCACGGTCGTGCCCGACGCGCCGGTGGCGCTCGAGAAAGTCATCGCGGGCGTGCTCAAGCTCGACCCCGACGAGCGCCCCGCGACGGCCCAGTTGCTCGCGCGCGAGCTCGCCACTGCGGCTCGCGCGTGCGGGATGCTCGCGGAGACCCACGAGGTCGCCGAGCACGTGAAGCGTCTCGCCGGTCCTGTCCTCGCCGAGCGCAAGGCGAAGCTCGCCGCGGCTCGCCGCCAGCGTATGGGGTCAATGCCCGACGGGATGGCGACGGCCATCGGAGTTCCCTCGCTGCTCGAGTTCGCGGCGAAGCTCGCGATCGCGAGGCCGGCTCCTCCTGTCGAGGAAGAGGTTCTGATCGCGCTCGAGGACTCGGTACCTCCGCCGCCGCCGCGATTGCCGCCGCCCGACCCGAACACCACAACGCGAGCCGTCGAATCGTCGGCGGTGTCGAGAGCAGCGGCGAACGACGACGCGGTGGTGGTGGTGCCTGGACTCGGACGCCGCCTGCCGACGATCGGGCCCATCGCCGTAGGTGCCGGCCTCGTCATCCTCATCGGGGTCGTGGCGCTCACCTTGAAGCTCGCTTCCGGGCGCGACACGGCGGCCGCGGGAGCGAGCGGCTCGTCGAGCGCGATCGTGCCGAGCGCGATCGTGCCGAGCACCGCGGTCACCGTGCCGACGCGCACCCCGACGACCCCGCAGGGCGTCACGACCGCGATCGCGACGGGAGCCGCAGCAGAGGCCAAGGCGGAGGAGGTCGCGGCGGTCCAGTTCCTCGCTCTCTCGACGAATGCCCCGGTCGCGGAGGTTCGCATCGGAGAGCGCGTGGTCGACATGGTCATCGCGGCGCCCAACGTGACGGTCGAGCTGGAGCCCGAAGAGACCCAACTGGCGGCGCTCGTGGTCACTGTGAGGAGCGCCGACGGTCGCGTCGCGACGAGGACGCTCGCGCGCGGCGAGCTCGAGGCGAAGATCGCGTTCGCGGCGAGGGGCACGCAGCCGTCCGCACCGCAGCCGAAGCTACCTCCCGGCACGATGAACGGGAGAGCTCCCCGCCACCCCTAAATCGTTGAGCTCGATTCTCGTCCCTCGAATCGAGCTCGGCGATTTCGTTCTTACCCAAGTGGACACTTCGTCCCCCTCGCACGAAGTGTCGGGGGGCGGAGCCCAGCAAGGTAGAAGCTAAATGGCGGAGTGCGATTCGAGGGACGAGAATCACGCTCCGCCAATTTAGCGGCGTGCCCGAGCTCGCGCACCCCGTTCAGCGCGGGGGACGCATACGGATCAGGCCTTCCTGCGTGACCGACGCGACGAGCTTTCCGTCGCGCGTGAAGATGCGGCCCCTCGCGAGACCGCGGCCACCATGTGCCGCAGGGCTGTCGAGGACGTAGAGAAGCCACTCGTCGACGCGGAACGGCTGATGAAACCACATGACATGGTCGAGGCTCGCGACCTGCATGCCTGACGTCAGCCACGAGACCCCGTGGGGCAAGAGCGCGGTCGTGATCAGCGAGTGATCGGAGGCATACGCGAGGAGGTAGCGATGAAGCGCCGGGTCGTCGGGAAGGCGCCCCACCGTCTTCAGCCAGAGCATGCGTTGCGGCGGCGAGGGTGCGGGGTGGAACGGGTCGGCGTGGGTGTGGATCGGCCGCAGCTCGAAGGGTCGCGCTGCGCACGCGCGCTCGCGCATCCCCTTCGGCATCCTGTCGGCGAACGGGCGCGCGAGCTCTTGCTCGGTCGGCTGAGACTCGGGAGGCGGCGCCTCGGGCATCGTGTCCTGGTGCTCGAAGCCGGGCTCGTCGATCTGGAACGACGCTGCGAGATTGAAGATGGCCTTGCCACCCTGGATGGCGACGACGCGCCTCGTCGTGAACGAGCCGCCGTCGCGAATGCGATCGACGTCGTAGACGATCGGCTTGCTCACGTCGCCAGAGCGAAGGAAATAGGCGTGGAGGGAGTGGACGTGTCGCTCGGGCGGGACCGTCTGCACGGCGGCGGAGAGGGCCTGACCGAGCACCTGCCCTCCGAACACGGCTCCCCAGCCAAGGTCCTGGCTCTGCCCGCGGAAGAGATTCTCCTCGATGCGCTCGAGGGCGAGGAGCTCGACGAGCTCTTCGAGGACATCCTTGGTCATCCTTCGCCGCGCCTTGCTCGCTGCTTCATCGCACGCTCGATGGTGTCCAAGACCGACGAAGGCAGCCAGAGGCCGCGGAAGACATCGAGGAGGATGGCGCTCAGCCACGACACCGGACGGTGGAACAGCGGGATGTTCGTCATGGAAGCCTCGCAGGCGATGCTAATTCTACCGCGATTTTTGAGGATTTTTTCAGGGTGATGCCGGAAACGCGCCATGGAGGCCCCGGGTTTCGTACTCTGCCTCTGCGATGACAAATACGCAGATCCTTATCGCGGCAATCGCCGTCGTCCTCGCCGCCGTCTACTTCTGGATGTCGCGGCGGAGCGATGACGCGCCGGCAGCCACCGACGTGAAGGCCAAGGCCAAGGCCGAGCCCGACGCGGACGCAAAGGCAACGGCCCAGGCGACCGAAGGCGCGAAGGCCAAGGCCGACGCAGACGCCAAGGCCAAGGCCAAGGCCGATGCAGACGCCAAGGCCACGGCCGACGCGGACGCCAAGGCCGCGGCCGACGAAGCCGCTGCCAAGGCCCAAGCCGACGAAGCCGCTGCCAAGGCCCAAGCCGACGAAGCCGCTGCCAAGGCCCAAGCCGCCGAAGCCGCTGCCAAGGCCCAAGCCGCCG
>JAYSXP010000596.1:0-24453 GCA_043717125.1 Polyangiaceae bacterium
GACGTTCGCCTCGTCGTCGCGCTGACCGCCCTCTACCTAATCTGGGGGTCGACCTACCTGGCGATGCGCGTCGCCGTCGTCGGGCTGCCGCCGTTCGGAATGGCGGGGACGCGCTTCGTGCTCGCGGGCGGCGCGCTCCTCGCCATCACCCGTGCGCGCCGCGAGACGATGCCGAGCCTGCGCGCCTGGGGTGTCGCCGTACCGGTCGGCGCGCTCCTCTTTCTGTGCGGCAACGGTCTCGTCGTCGTCGCCGAGCAGACGCTGCCGTCGAGCGTCGCCGCGATCGTCTGCGCGACGACGCCGCTCGTCGCGTCGGGGCTCATGGCGGTCCGAGGCGAGCGCCCGAGCCGTGCCGAGATCCTCGGCATGGTGCTCGGCATCGCCGGCGTGGCGCTGCTCGGCATCGGCTCGCCGCTCGCCGTCGCGGGCTGGCGCGCGCTGCTCATCCTCCTCGCGCCGATCGCCTGGGCGATCGGGTCGCTCGTCGCGCGCTCCGAAGCGGCCAAGGCGAGCGGCGCATCGCGAGGCCTCGGCGCCGCGGGGGCGCAGATGATCGCGGGCGGCGTTTGGATGCTCCTGACGAGCCTGTTGCTCGGCGAGCACATGCCGGCCGAGCTCGCGGCGCGCAGCGTCCTCGCGTGGGGCTACCTCGTCGTCTTCGGCTCGCTCGTCGGCTTCTCCGCCTACAGCTGGCTGCTCGCGCACTCGCGGCCCGCGGTCGCGATGAGCCACGCGTACGTCAATCCCGTGATCGCCGTGCTCCTCGGTGCCGCGCTCGGCGGCGAGCACCTCGGCTGGGCGACGCTTGGCGCCACGGTCCTGATCGGCGGCGGCGTCATGGCGGCCGTCATCCTCGGTCGCAAACCGAAGCGGTGAGCGATTCGCGGGCCCCGCCGGCGTGCGTCCGCGCTATAAGCCCACGAATGAAGCTCACGGGACCGTGGGGCGAGATTCGTGTCGAGCGCGACGAGCTCGGCTACCCCACCATCCACGCGAAGGATGTCGCCGAGGCGACCTGGGCCCGCGGCTACATGCACGCGACCGACCGCCTGGTTCAGGTCCACCTCGTGCTCGCGGCGGCCCGTGGCGAGTTGCTCTCGATGTTCGGCGAGCGCAAATTCGCCCGCACCGTCGATCGCGCTGTGCGAGCGCTCGGTCTCGTGAACGGGCTCGACGGCTACGTGACGAAGCTCCGCCCGGACACGCGCCGCTGGCTCGAGACCTACTGCGACGGCTTCAACGCGGGCGCAGCGCGGCGCGGTACGCCCTCGCTGCTGCGTCTCCTCGGCAGGCCTGTCGAGCTCTTCACGCCGAAATCGGTCTTCACGGTCTACCGGCTCGTCGCGTTCTTCGGCCTCACGTCGATGCAGCAGACCGCGGAGATGATCATCGCCGAGCTCGTCGCCAGCGGCGCGCCGAAGGCGGCCTTCGATGCGCTCCTCGGCGACGCGGCCGAGGGCCTCGACCTCGTGAAGCTGAGCGAGCTACGCATGCCGCCCGAGTACGCGCTGCTCTCCGGCTCACATCTCGGAGGCTCGAATGCGTTCGCGATCTCCGGCCGCGTGAGCGCATCGGGGAGCGCGCTGCTCATGGGCGAGTTCCACATGGAGGTCGGTCGCTTCCCGCCGGTGGTCTACGCGTCGCACGTCGAATACGCCGACGGCACGTTCTATCAAGGTCTCGGCATCCCCGGCTTCGCGTGGAACTCGTCCGGTCGAAACGACACGTGCGCCTTCTCGTGCACGTTCGGTCACGCGGACAACGTCGACATCATCGCGGATCGCTGCAAGGACGAGAAGCACCTCGTCAACGGCGAATGGAGGCCGCTCACGAGGCGCGTCGAGCGCGTACGCGTCCGCGGTCGTCGCGAGGCCGAGTCGTGGGTCTTCTACGACAACGCGTACGGCACCATTCTCGGAGACGCGTCGGTCGAGGGCACGTATCCGTGCATCCGCTGGAGCGGTCACGGCGACATCGCGGGTGACGCAGACGCTGCGTTCGACGGCCTGAAGGTGACCAACGTCGAGCAGGGCATCGAGACCTTCAAGCGCTTCAACGTGGTGTCGCTCCAGAACGTCCTCGCGGACTCGACCGGCGCCGTCGGCGATGTCCACTCGGGTCGCGTCGACGTCCGCCCCGAGGGATGGTCGGGCGCCTACCCGCGCGCCGGATGGGACCTCGCCGAACGCTCGCCGCCTGCGAACGACGCCGAGCGCCCCGAGCCGGGTCGAGGGGCCGATCGCGTCGTCGCCGCGAACCACCGGCCAGAGGGCGCGCGCGGCCAGCGGTGGTGCACGATGCCGGAGCCGAGCGAGCGGTTTGACCGCATCACCGAGCTGCTCGTTGGCGTGCGCGACCTCGACGGAATGGTACGCGTCTCCTACGACGAGTTCGATCGATGCGCCGCGCGGATGCTCGCCGTGTGGGCGCCGCTTCTCCCGGACGACGCCGAGTCGCGAGCGCTGGTGAAATGGGGGCCGGAGCAGCGCGATCGCTCGCAGCTCGGGCTCTTCCACGCACTCCACGCCGAGGTGACGCGCGGGCTGCTCGAGCGGTCGATCGGCACGCAGCGCGCCGGCCGCATCATGGACGAGCTCGGCGCCGCTCTCATCTTCCAGTACCACCTCGATCGCGTACTCGCCCTCGAGCGGCTCGAGCTGCTCGACCTCGCGCAGCTGCGCGACCTGCTCTCGCGCGCGTGGTCGCGCGCGAAGCGTGGCAGCGCGCGCAAGGGGCTCCCGGTCGAGCGACGCTTCTTCGATCTCGTCACGCAGGGCAAGCTCGGGGGCGCGCTCGGGATGTGCAGCGCTGCGGTGGAGTTCCCGGGTGCGCCGTGCGCGCCGTTCCAGACCCGCAGCGTTCGCTTCGAAGACGAGTCCCTCGTGTTCGGTCCCGCATTCCACTACGTGACCGATCTCGGCGAGCGTGGCGGCTGGTACCACGTGCCGGGCGGCGCCTCGGAGCGGCGCACGGGACCGGGCTACGGCAAGGGCGTCCCGCTCTGGGCCGAGGGCCGCTTTCTCCCGCTCGGCCCGGTCGGCGGAAGCGCGCCGCGCGCGTCGTAGCTACGTCGGGCCGAGCGATTGCCGAGCGTGACCGTGTTGTCGAGCGCGCCGCGCGGGGTCCTGAGGTAGTGTGGCGGGGTGAACGCTCGCGCATGGCTGGTGATCGTGACGATGACGGCGATCCCCTGCAGCGGGTGCTCGTCCACGAGCTCTGCGTCGAACGGCTGCGAGGTGTCGTTCACCGACGTCACGGCCGTGGACGCAACCATCCTCACGACCTCGTTCCGCGATGACTCGCCGTCCGCGCTGTTCTGGAATCCGAAGCTGAAGCATCTCGACGTCCTCGGCGGCGATCTGAGCCACAAACCCTCGCGAGCGTTCGAGCTGGAGCTGTTCGGAAATCCCATCGTGGACGGCGCGACCGTCATGCTCGGTCTGCCAGACCCGGCCAGTCCGATCACCCCGACGTCACGCTTGTCCTTCTCGGGCCAGGGGATCGAGAAGATGCGGTCGAGCGGCGGGACGGTGCACTTTGCGACCGCGAGCAACACGCGCCTCGTCTTCAACGTGACCGGAGCCACCATGGTCACCCTCGACGCGAACGGGCAGGCGAAGGCTGGCGCGCCGTCGCTGACGATCTCGATGACCTGCGCGATGGACGCGAAGGCCGAGTAGCGGAATGTTTCGTCGAAAGGGCTAACGACCGACGCGCATGCGCATGCGGCTACTCGGCGGGAGTGCGTCGTGGCCGCGTGCGTGCGCTGCGCGCAAGGCGTGGCGCAGGACCTCGTAGTGGTTCGTCGCCGGGATGCGGAAATCGCCGGAGCCGAGCAGCGCGTCGAAGATGTCCTTCGCGCGACCGTCGAGCGTCAGGAGCCACCGCGTGAGCGCCGAGCGCACCGCGGCCGGAACGTCCGCCGCCGCGACGAGCGCATCGTTGGGGATCGGCCCCATCGTCGCGATCGCCTCGATGGGCCGGATACTCGTGCCGTTGTCGTCTTGCCACGCGCTTCGGGTCACCTTGCCGCTCACGCTGTCGACGTTGCAGAACGTCGCGCCGACGTCGGCATCGCCGGAGCAGACGGCGTCGATCACACCGGAGTGCGAGTGCGTGAAGAGCTCGCGCGCGAAGAAGCGGAGGACGTCGAAGCCTTGCGCCGCGAGGTGCATGCGCGGAACGAGATACCCGGCGGCGCTGTCGCGCTGGACCCATGCCGCGCGGCGGCCGCGCAGCTCGGCGAGGGTCTTCGGTCCGCCGCGACGGACGATGAACGCGGCGTGATAGCTGGTCGCTCCCCGGCGTGCGGGGATCGCGAGGACCGACGCGACCTCGCGGGCCAGGAGGTCGATCGTCGGCACCGGCGGGAGCCACGCCAGCCCCACCTCGCCGTCCCGGATCGCCGCAGAGAGCTCGTCGTACGAGGAGGCCACGAATGGGGTGAGGCGGATCCCGCCGGCGGCAGACGCGAGCTCGCAGAGGTCCTCGAAGGAGGCCTTTCCGTCGCTCCAGTCGATCGACCGGACGATGCCGAAACCCCAAGTCTCCCTCACGGTTACGAGCCTAGCTGACCTTCGGGTCGTGTGCGCTGCCCAGCAAACCAAAGATCCTTTTGGCACGTGGCCCGTAAGAGCGGGGCTGCCGTGCGTTCCTTCGGCCGCTCGAGGAGGAGAAACCAATGAAGACGTGGATTTTCGGTGCTCTGGCCCTCGCGATGACCGTCTCGGCCAGCGCTGCGGTGGCCTGTCCGGTCGGTAGCGATGACGGGCAGCCGCCCCCCCGCCGGCCGGTCGTCCAGAACGTCTCGTTCCAGGCCTCCGAGCTCTTCGAGCGCGCCCAGCAGCTCGAGAGCGCCGCTTCCTCGCGTGAACGACAGGCGGTCGCGTTCGACCGCGACGCCGAGACGCTCGCGAATCGCGCGCGAATCATCCGCAATCAGGCCCAGCTCGTGTCCGCTGCGGACCGCGCCAGCCTGTTCGCGCTCGCCGAGGACCTCGCCGCGCGTGCTTCTTCTTCGCGGTCGCAGGCCTCGGAGGAGCGAACTCAGGCCGCCGATCTCCGCGTCCAGGCCCGCACGATGCGTGAGCGTGCCGTCCAGCTCGTTCGCCTGAACCACAACGGCGGCGGGTGGCGCGGTCGCCCCGGGGTGAAGTCGACGGCCGAGACCGCGATCTGACGGGCGCTAAGGAAGCTTCGCGCGGAGCCGATCCGGCCTCGGCCCGTCTTTGCGGGGCCTCTGTCCCCCGAGGGAAGAAAGGCGAAGGCCCGGCGTATCCACTGCTCGGGCGATGATGAACTTCTTCGAATTGCTTACCTCTCTTGGCGGTGTCGACGGCGCGACCGGGGATGCGGGGCCCGCGAGCGGCACGCATCTGTCGACGTTCGCGATCGAGCTCCCCCACGCGATCACGCCGGCGATCGCCGGTCTCACGGTCGGCTCGGTCGTCGGTGTCGTCGGGTTCGTCCTCGTGATGCTGCTCGTCGGGCGCGGCCCTCGTCGGCCGTCGCGCCGTCGCGCGCGCGCGCGCCAGAACGATGTCGTGTTCGTTCCGCCGTACGGAACGATGTGGCGCGAGACTCCGCTCCCGCGCGCCTTCGGGGTTCCGGCGCCCGCGTTCGTCCCCTCGAATGCGCTCTCGGCCCGCGCCTTCGCGAAGATGGGCTACGCCGCGGATGACGAGGCCCTGGGCGACCCGATGGTCTCGGTCGAGATCGACATGCATGAACCGAGCGGCTCGTTCGCGCCAGCGCCGAGCGCTCCCGCGGTCCTCGTCTCGCCCGTGGTCGTGCTCTCGGCGCCGGTGAGGGGCAAGTCCGAGCCGCATCCGCTAGGGATCATCACGTCGAGCTCGAGCGCGATGCGCGCCGCTCCGGTCGCCGATCTCTCGTTCGACGACTCGCCCACCGAGATCGGCGAGACGTACTTCGACGAGCCGCCGCTGCCGCGCCGCCGCACGGACCCCCCGCGCATCCGGAAGACCGCCGCCGCCAAGCCCCGATTTGCCGAGCAGGGCCGTCACGGCTGATATCGCCCTTGACGCACCGCGTGCGGGGCGCATCTTGGTTCCGACGTGTGCCCCCGTTGCCGACAGAACGCGCCGATCGTCTACCGCGGAGTGAACGCGTTCTGCACCGCGTGCGGTGCGCCTCGCTCCCCACTGACGAGCGGTTCCGTGAACCTGGCGGGCCAGCCGGCGAAGGTCGGCGGCCAGATCACCCGCGTCGTCGGCTGGGTCGTGCTGATCTTCGGCACGCTGCTCGCGGCGGGTACGCTCGCGGCATGCGGTTCCGTATTCGGCATGGCGGCGGCGGCTACCTATCTGTTCGCGGTGCCGCTCGCGGTCATCACCTGGGTGCTCAGCTACTTCCTGCTCAAGGGCGGTAGGCAGCTCGAGCAGGCCGGCGTCGACACGCAGAAGGCGACGCGCACTCAAGCCGTCTTCGCGCTCGCGAACACGCGCGGCGGAATGGTCACGCCGAACGATCTCGCGCAGGCGATCGGCGTCACCCCGAAGGAGGCCGACGACATCCTCACCGCGATGGCGAAGGAGATCTCCGACCACGTCAGCATCGAGGTCGACGACAACGGCGTCATCTACTACCGCTTCGCGGCGGCGGCCTGGTCGGCGCTCGCGTCGAACCCCGCCCACTGGGAGCGGCCACAGTCCGGGCAGATGGCGCCGAACGCACCGCCCACGCAGCAGCGCGTCGCCGCGGCCCCTGCGCGCGTCGCGGACAATGCCGGACAGAACGTTCGCGTCGAGCCACGCGATCCGCTCGACGACGAGTTCGCTTCCGAGCCCGATGTCGCGCGGCGGCAGGCGCGCTGACGCACGATGAGGAGCCGCGTCGCGTTCGTCGCGCTCGCGGTGGGTGCCCTTGCGTGCAGTCCACGCAAGTCCACGTCGCCCGCGTTCGGCACCGCGAGCTCCGCGAGCACCGAGGCGAAGGCCTCCCGCGCGAGCGTCTTTGATGCGAGCGCCGACGCGAGCGGCGAGATCCATGCAGCCGAGCTGCGCGATGCCGCCGCGCTCGAGGTCGCCGCGCCACCCACGCCGACGTTCGACGAGCTCCTCCGCATCCTCTTCGCGGAGCGTACCAGCAGCGTACCCATCCTCGCCGCATGTCCGGCGACCCTACCTGGCGACGCGCGCGTTCGCTGTCTCTACGACGAGCGATACAAGGGCGACCCGAAGGCCGCGGGCGTCGCGCACGAGCTCTACGTCAAGTGGCGCGTCGTCGCGGGCGTCGAGGTTGCGCACACGATGGATGGTGGCTATCGCGGGATGATCCGCATCGAGCCAGCGGTTCCCGTCGGCGAAAACCGTCACCACCTCGAGTGGGTCGCGGGGGCCATTGTCGATTTCGACACGTTCTTCGCCGAGCTTCACGAGGCACGAACGGTCGTGACCTCTGCGACGAACGCGTCCCCCAAGCCATACCGCTTCCAGCCTCTCACGCTCCGCTTCATGCGCTCGATCGCGGCACGCACTCCGGCGGCCTACGCGCACGACTGGGAGGTCGCCTACAACTTCGTCGGTACTCTCAACATCTCCGCGGACGCGGTCCGCGAGACGATGTTTCACGAGGTCTTTCACCTGAACGACGCCGCGCACGGCAACTGGTCCCCCGGCGCGCTCGGCGGCGTGTTCGACGCCGTCGTGAAGAGGTGCGGAACGGCGATCCCCTGCCTCGGTCCGTACACGCCGAACGACACGATCGTGCGCGGTGGTACGTACTACTCGTTCCAGCCCGGCAACGGCGTGATGGAGTACGCCGCCGAGCTCGCGCTTCGCTACTACCGCGAGCAGCGGGCCGTGCTGAGGAGCCTCCCGAAGGTGAAGCCGTTCAAGTGCGGCCCACCCGAAAACGCCAGGGCATGGGGCCTCGTGCGCGACGAGTTCTTCGGCGGCGTCGACGCCGTCCCTGCGTGTCCCCAGTGACGCATCGCACGCTGCCTAGGTCGCGCCCTCGGCGACGCCGCCACTGAACCGACGCGCGATGTCGCGCAGCGTTCCCTGGCTGAACGGCTTCTCGTGTCGCTCGTTCGGCACACGTGCGAGGAACGCTTGCACGTCCTCGTGAATGGCGCCGCCGGTGATGAACACGAACCGTTCGGCCGTGTCCGGATTACGCGCCTCGACGAGGCTGTAGAGATCCATCCCGCTGAGGTGGGGCATCATCAGGTCACAGAGGATGACGTCGAACCGCTCGCCGCTCTCGAGCAAGCGCAGGGCTTCGCGTGGGTCGGAGACGGCCACGACCTCGTTCTCGGGCCGCAGGAGGCGCGCGATGGCGCGGAGCACGGCCTCCTCGTCGTCCACCACGAGGACGCGAGCGCCGACGGCAAGGGACGTCGCCCGCGCGCGAGGTGTCACCTCGGTGCGAGAGGGTCCCGCCGAGACCAGGACCACGCGAAACGTCGAGCCCTTGCCGGGGTTGGTCTGGCAGGTGATGTCGCCGCCGAGCGACGCGACGATGCTGTGAGAGATCGACAGGCCGAGCCCCGTGCCCTGTCCGATCGCCTTGGTCGTGAAGAACGGATCGAAGATCCGCGGGACCACCTCTTCCGGGATCCCGGCGCCGTTGTCCTCGACGTCGACCGCGACGCGCCCGTCGTCGAGTCGGGTTACCCGCACGACGAGGCGGTTCCGCTCGACGTCGGCGGTCACGAAGGACTGCGCGGCGTTCACGAGGAGGTTCACGAAGACCTGCGACAGGCGCGACTCGTCACCCAGGACGAGCGGCACGTCACGGAGATCTCTCGTGACGTTGACTCGGCCGCGGAGCTCGTGGACCGCCATGCTCACGGCGATCTCGATCGCCACGTGGACGTCGACGGGCACGAGCGGCGCATTCTCACTGGCGAACGCACGGAGCCCGCGGACGATCGTGCCGATCCGTTCGGCCCCGTCGCGGGCTTCGTCGAGCACCTCGATCAGCTCCGCCGTCTGCGCGGACGGCGCTCGTTGGTCGAGCGCACGCACGGCGCCGAGTGCGAACTCGACGTTCGCGCAGAGGTAGGTGAGGGGGTTGTTGATCTCGTGCCCGACGCCCGCGGCGAGCGTGCCCGTCGTCACGAGGCGGGCCTGCCGGATGAGCGTCTCGCGCAGCGCCTCGCGCTCCGTGACGTCGCGAAAGACGCCAAACACAGCGGTGGTCTGTCCCGTTACGGGGTCGACCTCGCATCGCCCGGTCGAGTCCGCCCGGCGGATCTCTCCGTCGGCGCGGACGATACGGAGCTCGAACGTGAACGGCTGCTGCTTCTCGCTCGCTTGCTCGACGTCAGCGTTGACCTTCGCGCGATCGTCCGGATGAATGTGATCGACGGCGCTGGCGAGCGTCGGCACGAACGTCTCCGGATCGCGACCGTGGATACGGTAGACCTGAGGCGACCAGTATACCGTGTCCTTTCCGATCTCCACGCGCCAGTGGCCCACCTCGGCGAGCTGCTCGGCGAGCTCGAGCAGCTCGGTGCGCCGCTTGCTGGTGAGCAACGCCTCCGTGAGCTCGGTCACGTCCGTCATGGTCGCGATGACGCCCAGCACCTCACCGCTCCGGATGTCGGGGGTGTAGGTGATGAGGGTGTGTCGAGTCTTCCCCGTGGCGTCGACGACGTCACGCTCGAGGCGCTGGCGCTCGCCTCGCAGCGCCCGCTCGAGGTAGGGCAGGTTCTGCGCGTAGACGTTGGCGCCGATCACGTCGCGGAGGTGCCTACCTCGGAGTGACGCGCCGCTCTGGCCGTACCACTCGGCGTAGGCTTCGTTCGCGAAGCGGTGGATGTGACCCTGGTCCCAGTAACCGACGGTGCCGGAGACCGCATCGAGGACGACGGCCAGATCCGCGCGTGCGCTCCTCGCGGCCAGCTCGGCAGCGAAGAGCGCGTCGTTGACCTTCCGAGCCTCGAGCAGGCGAACGATCGCGGTGGAGAGCTCGCGGAGGACCTTCGCCTGGTGGGGAGCGAGCGTCCGCGGCATGCGATCGATGACGCACAACGTTCCGAGGGCAAAGCCCGCTTTGTCGACGAGCGGGCAACCGGCGTAGAAACGCACCTTCAGGTCGCCGAGCACGAACGGGTTGTCGGCGAATCGCTCGTCCTTCTGCGTGTCCTCGACGACGAGAAGATCGGAGTCGAGGATCGCGAGGCTGCAGAACGAGATGTCGCGAGAAACCTCGGTCACCCCCTCCACGCCGACGGACGCCAGGAACCATTGCCGCTTCGCGTCGATGAGCGTGACCGCGGCGATCGGGACGTCACAGATGCTCGAGGCGACGCGGACGAGCGCGTCGAAGGCCTCGTCGCGTGCGGCGTCGAGGATTCCGTACGAGCGGAGCGCCTCGAGGCGCTCCGCTTCGTTGTCGGGCTCTCTCGGAGGCCGCATCTCGGCGAATTGTGCCTTGCCCATCCGGCAAAGTCGAGGCGCGCCGAAGACGCGATGCTTTCAGTCGTCGATGCGGTCGACCTTGCGGAGCGACGGAAACAAGAGGGCCCAGAGCACAACCACGACGCAGGTGCCGATCCCGCCCACGACCACCGCCGCCTCCGGGCCGAGCCACGCCGCGGTGACGCCGGACTCGAACTCGCCGAGCTCGTTGGACGCCCCGATGAAGACGAGGTTCACCGCGCCCACGCGGCCGCGCATCTCGTCGGGTGTGCCGGTCTGGATGAGCGTCGAACGGATGACGACGCTGATCATGTCGGACGCGCCGAGCACGACGAGCGCGACCAGCGAGAGGGCGAAGCTCCGCGAGGTTCCGAAGACGATCGTGGCCAGACCGAAGAGCATCACACACGCGAGCATGATGATGCCGACGCGACGGCGGAGCGGAAAGCTCGCGAGCACGAACGCGACGGTCGCGGCACCGAAGGCCGGCGCGCTGCGCAGGATACCGAGGCCCCACGGGCCGATGTGGAGCAGGTCGCGAGCGAAGACGGGGAGCAGCGCGACCGCTCCGCCGAGCAACACGGCGAAGAGGTCGAGCGAGATCGTTCCAAGGATGGGCCGGTTCGACCACACGTAGCGGAGGCCAGCGAGCAGTGTGTTCCACGTCGCGGGCTCGCGCTTGCGCGCCTCGGTAAAGGTGGGGGGCTTTCCGATCGCGAGGACCGCAGCGAACGCGAAGAGCGCCATCACCGTGCACGCCACGTAGACCACGCCGGCTCGTCCCGTGGCCGCGTAGAGCGCGCCGCCGATCGACGGCCCCGCGATCATCGCGAGCTGCCACGAGGACGAACCAAGCGCGACTGCACGTTCGAGATCCTTGCGCTCGACCAGGTTCGGCATGAGCGCTTGCCCCGCGGGGCCGCTGAACGCGCGGATGGTTCCAAGGACCGCGAGCACCGCGTAGATGGGCAGGAGACCGTGCGTTCCCCGGAACGCGATGAGCGCGAGGAGGCACGCGCACGCCGCTACGCCGAGGTGACAGACGAGGAGGATCCTGCGCCGGTCGCGGCGGTCGGCGACGTGGCCTCCAGGCAACGCGAGCAGAAAGCCCGGCACGAAGAGCACGAGCCCCGAGAAGCCGAGCGCGAGCGCCTTGCCGGTGATCTCGTAGACCTGCCACCCGACGGCGACGGAGAGCATCTGCGTCGCCACGATGAGCGAGAGGCGCGACGCGAGATAGTACGCGTAGCGCCGGTTCGCGAGGAGTGCGCGGATGCTGCCTTCAGCCATCGGATGCCCGCGTCACAGGTCGATCTGTGTGCCGATCTCGATGACCTGGCTGGGCGGGAGCTTGAAGTGCATGGTCGCAGGGCGGGAGTTGCGGGAGAGGAACGCGAAGAGGCTCTCCTCGACCTCGCCCATCTGCCCGCCGCGACCGGCGAGCATCGTCTCTCGACCGAGGAAGAACGTGACGTCCTCGACGCTCGCGTCGAGCCCCACACGCTTCGCTTCGCGGAGCAGCGAGGGAACGTCGGGCGTCTCCATGAAACCGTACGTGCCGACGACGCGATGGAAGCCGCCGCCGAGGGGCTCGACCGTCGCGCGCCTCGAGGGCTGCACGTACGGCACGCGTGCGGTCGCGATCGTGAGGATGACGATCGATTCGTGGAGAACCTTGAGGCGGTCGACGTGGTGCACGAAGACGGCGGGCACGCCCTCCGCGTGCGACGACATGACGACGCCCGTTCCCTCGATGCGGCACTGGATGAGCGCCGCTTTGCCTTCGTCGCCGGCGTCGGTGCGGTACTTGGCGAGGAACTCGTCGACGGGGATGGTTCGCTCGGCGAGCGCGTCGGCGAGCATGCGCCGGCCGCGCCGCCACACGACCATCATGGTGAAGAAGAGCGCACCGATGAGGATCGGCACGTAGCCCCCGTGAAAAAACTTCGTCGCGTTCGCGGCGAAGAACGGGATGTCGAACGCGAGGAAGAACGCGAGCAGAGCCACGGCGCGCCAGAGTGGCCACTTCCACGTGGAGCGCGTCACCACGAAGAACACGACGGACGTGATGCCCATCGTCCCGGTGACGGCGATGCCGTACGCCGCCGCGAGCTTCGAGGAGCTCTGCGCCCAGCCGACGAGCGCGATGCAGGCCGCGGCGAGCAGCCAGTTGATCTCGGGGACGTAGATCTGCCCTTCGGCCTCGCCCGACGTATGCTTGATGGTGACGCGGGGGAAAAAACCGAGCTGCACGGCCTGGTTGGTCAGCGAAAAGGCGCCGCTGATGAGCGCTTGCGATGCGATGATGGTCGCTGCCGTAGCGAGGCCGATCAGGGCCCACGTCGCCGCTCCGCGGGGGACCATCGCGAAGAACGGGTTCGCCGCCGTCGTCGGGTCGGCGAGCACCATCGCTCCCATACCGAAGTAGGAGAGGAGCAGGGACGGGAAGACGAGACCGAGCCACGCCAGGCGGATGGGCCTTGCGCCGAAGTGGCCCATGTCGGCGTACAGCGCCTCGCCGCCGGTGATCGTGAGGACCACCGAGCCGAGCACCGTGATGCCGCGCAGCTTGTGCTCTTGGAAGAACGCGACGGCGTGGCGCGGATCGACGGCCCCGAACACGGCTGTGTTCTTCGACGCGTGGTAAGCACCGAGCGCGCCCAGCACCAGGAACCACGCGACCATCACCGGGCCGAAGAGGCGACCGACGCTGCCCGTGCCCCGGCTCTGCATGAGGAAGAGACCGAGCAGGATGACGCACGTGATGGGGACGACGTACTCCTTCAGCGCGGGCGCTTCCGCGCCGAGGCCCTCGACCGCGGAGAGGACGCTGATCGCGGGGGTGATCATCCCGTCGCCGTAGAGGAGTGAAGCGCCCGCGATGACGAGCAACGCGAGCACGCCGATCGAACGGCCGCGACCCCGCATACGCTCCGGGGCGAGCGCGAGCAGCGCGAGGATGCCGCCCTCCCCCTCGTTGTCCGCGCGCATGACGAACACGAGGTACTTGAGTGTCACGACGAGCATCAGCGACCAGACGATCAGCGACAGGACGCCGAGGACGTTGCCGCGCGTCGGGTCGAGGGGGTGCTCGCCGGCGATGCACTCCTTGAAGGCGTAGAGCGGGCTCGTCCCGATGTCTCCGAACACGATGCCGATCGCGCCGACCAGGAGGCCGGTCAGCCCCGCGGTCGGCCCGTGCCCGCCGCCGTGGCCGCCCTCGGGGGTTCCCGATCCCGGGGAATCGATGGCTTTACCCTGACCAAGGTTCCGGGGTCCGGGCGAGGCTCCCGCGCCGTTATTTTCGCGTTCTTCCCCACTCATGGGCGTCACTCTACCCGGGGAAGGACGATATGTGTCCGTATCCTGACCGTTCCGTGACGAAGCGTCGCGTAGGGTAACTCCATGAAGAAGCGCGATTTCGGCTGGCTCGTGAGCCTCCCGTTCTACGCCGTTCACGTGACCGCTGCGGTCGGCGTGGCGCTCATGGGGTTCTCGTGGTCGGGCGTCGCCCTGGCCCTCGCCCTCTACTACGTGCGCATGTTCGGAGTGACGGGCGGCTACCACCGCTACTTCTCTCATCGGACATACCGCACGAGCCGCGCGTTTCAGCTCGTGCTCGCCGTTCTTGCGCAGTCGAGCATCCAGAAGGGCGCGCTCTGGTGGGCCGCTCACCACCGCGATCACCACAAGTACTCGGACACTCCGAAGGACCCGCACTCGTACCGCGACTACGGCTTCTGGTACTCGCACGTCGGGTGGATCCTCTCGAGCGAGACCGAGGAGACCGACTACTCACGCATCTCCGACCTCGCGCGTTACCCGGAGCTCCGCTGGCTCAACAAGTGGCACGTCGTCCCGAGCGTCGTGCTCGCGGTCGCGCTCTTCTTCATCGGCGGCTGGCACGCGCTCCTGTGGGGCTTCTTCGTGTCGACGACGCTGCTCTGGCACGGGACGTTCACGATCAACTCGCTCTCCCATATCTGGGGCAAGCGCCGCTACGCGACGACGGACGACAGCAAGAACAACCCCGTTCTCGCCATCGTCACGATGGGCGAGGGCTGGCACAACAACCACCACTACTACCCGCGCTCGGTGCGTCAGGGCTTCCGCTGGTGGCAGATCGACATGACGTACTACGTGCTCCGCTCGCTTGCCCTCGTGGGCATCGTGTGGGACCTGCACGTGCCGTCACAGAAGATCATCGACGGCGATCTCGCGGTCGTCGCGCCGAAGACGCCGGCACGCGCGGTCTCCGTGACGGCTCCCGAGGGCGTCCTCGCGGGCATCGCGTCGATCTCGACCCGCTCGCTCGCCGCCGCCGCGGAGTAACGGCGGGCGCTCAGTCGTCGCGGCGGGGAGCCTTGCGGGCGGCCTTCTTGGCGCCGACCTTCTTCTTCGTCGTCAGGCGTCGCGCCTTCGCGCCCTTCGAGGGCTTCGTGGGCTTGCGCGTCTTCGGGACGACGAGCGCCTTCGACACGAGCTCCTTCACCTTGTCGCGCGCGTCGGTCAGGTTCTTCGCTTGGTCGCGCGTCTTCTGGCTCGTCACGAGGAGGCGGCCTTCGGCGTCGAGCGCGTTCTTCGCGAGGACGCGGAGCCGCGCCTTGACCGGCTCGGTGAGCGCGATGCAGTCCTCGAAGTCGAACGAGAGCTCGATCTTCGAGGAGACCTTGTTCACGTTCTGGCCGCCGGGGCCGGATGCGCGCACCGCCGTCCACTCGAGATCGTGACCGGGCAGGGTGATCTTGTCGTTGATGACGAGCGGGGTGCTCATGGCTAGCTCCGTCGTCTCACCAACCGCATGGGCAGGTCAAGATGGTCAGTTGTGATCCAGCCGCGCGTCACCGCTCTCCCCCCGCTTGCTCCTTCAGGCGCACGAGCCGGGCAGCCCCAGCGACGCCAAAAGGCAGGAGAAAAAGGGCTCCGCCGGGGATGAGCATCACCGTGGCGGCGGCCACCCCGAAGCCGAGAACCGCCGGGAAGTTCGCGGCGATGAAGCGCACGCGGGCGCCGACGTCCTCGCCTCGGAGAGAGAGGGGATAGTCGAGCAGATCGTAAGCGGTGAGGACGCCCGCCACGAGGAACTTGAGGGGCACCGTGACCACCGCCGCGGGCGGAAAGAAGACGGTCACGAGCGCGAGGATTCCGAGGATCGGTAGCCCGACCGCGAGCCCCGCCAGGCTGACGCGGAGCGAGCGAACAGCGCTCGTGAGAAGCGGCGGGTCAGGCCACGCTTTGCCACCGAGCGCGAGCTCCTGCTTGCGCGCGACGGCGTCGAGCGCGAAGCCGGAGAGCGGCTGCGCGAGGGACATCGCGATCACGAAGGCGATGAGGATGCCGACCGCCCAGAAAAGGATGCGCAGCACCCACATCCCGAGCATCGACCATCCCGACGCCGTGGCGTCGGCGACGAGCCGCTCCGAGAGCGCGCTGCCGCCCCAGAGCGCGAGCGCACTCGAACCTCCGAAGAGCAGCGTGGCGACGATGGCCGGAAGGATCGCCCAGCCCCAGGCCGACGGCGTGCTCACGACGAACCCGACGCCGCCGAAGAGCGCGCGGACGCCCGCAAAGAAGCCGAGAACCGCGCGCTTCGCCACGGCCCTACCGTAACCACGGACGGGAGGTTTGGAAGCCCGCCTCGCGCATCGCGCCTGTACCATCGGACCGTGCAAGGCTCCTCGACCCGGCAAACCGCGTGTCTCCTCGTCGCTCTCGCTGCCCTTGCAGGGTGCAAGGGGACGTCGCCCTCGGCGCCGAGCGGCGGCACGGCGAGCTCGGCCGAGGTGCGATGGCGCGATGCCGGGCCACCCGAGCTCGCGATCGCCGAACGCGTCGTCGCGCTGCCGAGCGGTGAGCTCGCCGACGCCGCGCACCCCGCGATCATGCAGGACGGGACAGGGACCCGCCTCGCGTTCGTCCGCGCAGGAGGCGACGTGCGGCTCGTCTACGTCGTCGCGTCGAGCGCATACCTCGGGCCCGTCACGAAGGCGCCGATCGATTTTCGCGCGTCGCCCGACCTCGACCACGCGCTCGGCTCGCTGTTCGAGACGGCGGGAGAGCGGCGCGCGCAGCTCGTCGCTGACGTCTTCGAACAGAAGACCGACGCCGGCGTCGCACGCATGCTCATCGACGGAGCGGGCACGGGCGGTCACGAGTGGGAGGACGCGTTCGCGAAGCTCCCCGAGGCGCGCGCGACCGAAGTGAAGGGCGCGCTCGCGGGCCTGCTCGAGCGCGGCAAACCCACCGCAGGCCTCAAGCGCGCGGTGCTCGTCACGCCCCTTCGCGATCCCGCGATGCTCGCGGCGCGGATCAAGGAGCTCTTCGAGCCCGTGCGCGAGCCGCGCGCCACGGCGGTCATGCTGCGCGCGCTCGTGTCGCTCGACAAGGCACAGGCCTCGTCGCTCGGCTGCGAGGTGCTCGGCAAGAAGCCCCTCGATGCAGCAAACGCGAAGGGCACGCCCGAGGAGGTCGACATGTTGGGGCGCGAGGCGCTCGTCGAGGCCGCGCTGCTCGCGATTGCCGCCGCGGGCACCGCGTGTCCGCACGTCGCCGCGCAGCTCGGCGAGGACGTGTGCACGCCCTCGTTCCGCTGCAATGACCAAGGACCGCTGACGGGCCGCGAGACGACGAAGCAGGACGAGCCGCTGTGCACGAAGGAGCAGCTGACGCAGGCCGTCACGAAGGAGCTCGCGCGCCTCCCTGCCGACACGCTCGCCCTAGGGAGCGGGACGCGACCGCAGCTCTTTGCGTTCGCGACCCTGACGGGCCAAGCGAAGGTTCCGGCCACGGTCGCGTCCGCGCATACGCGCCGCCGCTACGCCCTCACGCAGCCGAAGGAGCCGGAGTGCGAGAGCGGCGTCGCGCCCGGCACCGCCTGCCACTGCGAGGAGGCGATCGTGCGGGACCAGGCATGCCGACACTCCGAGGGCACGACGGTGAGCGTCGGCGTCTGCAAGTTCGAGATCGACGACAAGCAGAAGAAGCTCTTCAACGTGGTGGCGACGGCGCCGCCGTGAGCTCGGCTCAGCTCGGCGGGATGCCGCGCCAGAGCTCCTTCTTGGCCTCGAGCGCCTCGAGGGTCTTCGGCCAGTCGCCGCGCATCAAGCGCGAGAGCGAGCGATCGGCGAGGAGCTTCCCCTCCGTCTGGCAGGCCGGGCAGTAGTTCATCTCGTTGTCGGCGTAGCGGATGCGCTGCACGCGCCCTCGGCAGCGCGGGCATGGCTTGCCGTACTTGCCGTGCACGGCCATCTCCGGCTGGAACGCCGTCACCTTTTCCGGGAAGTCACCGGAGCGCGCGCGGAGGCGGTCCGTCCACGTCGCGAGCACCTCGCGGATCGACGCATGGAGCGTGGCGACCTCGTCGTCCGTGAGGCGCGAGGTGAGCTTCACTGGCGACATGCGTGCATGATGCAAGATCTCGTCGGAGTAGGCATTGCCGATACCGCTGAACAGGTGCGGGTCGGTGAGCGCGCGCTTCAGGGTGTGGTTCTCCGAGCGGAGCCGCGCCGCGAATTCGCTCGTACTCGCGAGGAGCACCTCGAGGCCGTCGGGAGCGAGCGCGAGCAGCGCGGCGTCACCGCGGACGACATGGATGCTCGCCCGCTTCTTGCTGCTCGCCTCCGTCAGGATGAGCGTGCCGGCGGCGGGATCGGCCACGTTCTTCCCAGTCGCCGCGTCAAAATCGAACGCGGCGAGGCCGAGCTTGCCCGGGACAGGCGCTCCACTCGGCTTCCACCGGAAGCGACCCGCGACCATGAGGTGGATGACGAGGTGGAGCGACTCCTCCGTCTTCGGCGTGACGAAGGAGAAGACGATGCGCTTGCCGAGCCGCGAGACCCGGCGGACCACCCGCGCGAAGACGGCGGTGACCGGCGGGTCGACGGTCCGGAGGACGAACGGGCTCGCCAGGCGCACGCGCGCGAGCACGTGACCCACCGTGCGCCGCTCGAGGTGCTCGATGTAGACGGTGACGTCCGGAAGCTCCGGCATGAAGCAGACAGCGTAGCCGACCTCCCGCGCCGCGTCAGCGACGCGTACGGCGGCGGAGCGCCGCGATCGCGCAAGCGCGGGGGTGCCGATCCGGGTCAAGCGGCCACGCTCGCCATACCCGGCAACCGTGGGACGCACTATCCTCCCGGCCGTGAGCGACGAGACCTTCACCCTCCGCGCGATGACCAAGGACGACCTGCCCGCAGCGGCGACGCTCGCGGGCAAGCTCGTACGGATGCACCACGATTTCGACCCCCTACGCTTTCTCCACCTGCCGAACCCGGAGGCCGGATACGCGCGCTACTTTGCTGGCGAGCTCGCGAGCGACGGCGTCGTGCTCCTCGTCGCCGAGCGAACGTCGGGCACGGAGAAGGGCGCCATCGTCGGGTACGCGTACGGGCGCCTCGAGCCTCGCAGCTACAACGAGCTGCTCGACGCGTGCGGTAAGCTCCATGACGTCTACGTCGACGAGCCTGCGCGAGGGAACGGGCTAGGCGAGCAGCTCGTCGTGGGGATGGTCGCTCGCCTCACCGCAAAGGGAGCGCCGCGCGTGCTCCTCCTCACAGCCATACAGAACGAGGCTGCTCAGCATTTGTTCAAGAAGCTCGGCTTCCGCACGACGATGCTCGAGATGACCCGCGAGGCCGACTCCGCCGTGTGAGCGCAGCGCGAGGACGGCGTTCTACACGTCGACCCGGTGTCGATCAGTCGGTCGCGAAGGTCATCTCGAACGCGGACGTCTGGGCCGGGTGACCGGCGTTCGCGAACGTGCGCTTCGGCTGCGCGACCGCATCCATCACGGCGACGATCTCGCCGTACGGCATGTCGTTGCCCGCGTGGACGACGGCCTTGTCGAATTTCTTGTCGCCCGGATCGCGATGAACGCCGGCTGTCTTCCACTCCTCGCTGATGCGCGCGGCGAGCGCCGGGAACGTCACGATCGTCTTGCCGTCCGTACCGACCTTCGTGCGGCTCGCCTCGCGAGGTACCTCGGCGGTGCGCACGACGGTGACGCCCTCCTTCCACACGAGGAGGAACTTGGTCGAATCGATTGTCTGCACGTGAAGGCGCGCTTCTGGCTTGCAGGGCGCACCGGACGGGTCAGTGCACGGCGGCGTCTCGCTGGTGGGCCCGGGTACGTTGGCGTTGGCGTCGATCCGCGAGGACGTGGTCCACACTGCCGTGATGAGCAAGAACGAGACCGTGACCATGAGAAGGTCGATCATCGGGATCATGTTGATCTCCGTATCGAGCGACCGTCGTCCGCCCCTGCCGCCGCTGTCGACATTCACTCCGCCCATTGGGAACCTCCGCAGTTCAGGCTGCGGGACGAGGACCACGGGCCTCGCCTGAAGTTCCCGTGGTCGTCAAAGTGCCGTTCCGGGCGTAAAGTTGCGGTGCAGACGCTCGAATTTAGTCCTTCGGGTCAGCGCCCGATGCGATCGAGCCAGAGCAAGGTCTCGATCGTTCCCGCTTCGCGGAGCCAGGGTTGGTCGTGCGGTCCGGGGACCACGCGCGAGGTGGCGGCGAGGCTCTTCGCTTTGAAGGCGGCGGCGAGCGCCTCGCTCGAGGCTTTCCAGTGATCCTGCGTGCTGGTGAGGAGAAGCATCGGGTGTGGCGTGCCTTTCCAGCCCATCGCGATCTTCTCCGCGTAGCCCGGCGCGGCGAATGTCCCGACCGCGGTCTGCACGCCGGCCCAGGCACCGAACACGTTCGGGAGACGCGCGAGCATCTCTAGCGAGACGTAGCCGCCGAGTGAGACGCCGCAGAGGTACGTCAGCGCGGGCGTGCTCGCCACCTGGGTCTCGCTCCGTACGCGTGGGAGGAGAGACGTCTCGATCCACGTGGCATAGGCGTCGAGGTCGGCAGGGCTCTTCGGGTTCGGCATGAACGGGCAGACGAGGGCCATGCCGCGGAAGGGGCGAGCAGCGAGCTCGGTGTTCACCTCGGCGAGGCGTTCGTCCGTCCATTCGCCGCGGGTGCTCGTCCGTTCGATAGGCGCCCGCTTGAGTCGCTGCCAGGCGCTTCCGAGCCCGTACTTCTCCACCCAGGCGTAGGCGCCGAGGCGCTCGTGGGTGGTCTCGCCGAGCCCGTGGAGGAGAACGGCGACGGGTAATTTCTGACCTGGAGACAGGTACTTGGGGGTGATGAGGACGAAGCGCCGGCCGGCCTCGGTGGCGTCAATCAGCCGCAAATTCCTGAGATCTTCGGCGAGTTCGGGCGATTCGTCAGCCCGAGCCCGACGGACGACCAGCGCGCCGGCCATTGCGCCGACGAACTGTCTGCGCCCGAGATGAACAAAAAGTTTGCGCGGAGGCCGCTCCCAGGTCATTCCAGGCCCCCGTCGGGTGGTGTAAGTCAGATCCTCAGATGTTGTACCTCTCCAGCAGGAGCGGTAGCAACCCAGGCACCTCGCCTGGCAAGCGCTCTGCCATCTCGCTAGAAGTACTTCGCAAATCGCCTCGCAAGTCCGCCTTACCCGTCGGAACACCGGAAATTAAGGAGTGAGCCTCTCATGCTCAATCGCTCGCGTCTGACCTACTTCGCGCCGTTCGCTCTCGCTGTCGTCGGCGCCACCATCGCCCTCGCGGCGTGTGGCAATCCGGTGAAGCGCGCCACCTTCACGACGCAGGACACCGACGGTGGCTTCGAGGGAGGCGTAGGCTTCACCCCCGGCGCCGTCCCCTGTCAGGGCCTCGCGTGCAAGCGTGAGAAGTGCGACTCGCCGGACACGACGACGACCATCACGGGCAAGGTCTACGACCCGGCCGGCGCGAACGCGCTCTACAACGTCATGGTCTACATCCCGGGCGGTCCGAACGGCGACGCCGATCTCCCCGAGATCACGGAAGGTGTCAGCTGCCAGACGTGCGCGAGCGTCGCGCTCAGCCCGATGGTCAGCGCGCTCACCAACACGAAGGGCGAGTTCGAGCTGAAGGACGTCCCGGTGGACAAGGACGTCCCCATCGTCATCCAGGTCGGCAAGTGGCGCCGCAAGCTGAAGTTCAGCGTCACGAAGAAATGCGAGGCGAACGAGGTCCCCGACCGCGAGTTCCGTCTCCCGAAGAACGGCAGCGAAGGCGACATGCCGCACATCGCGGTCACCGCGGGCGGCTGCGACGCGCTCGAGTGCCTCCTCCGCGGCATCGGCGTCGACGACAAGGAGTTCGTTCCCGGCGCGAGCACCGCGGGTCACATCCACGTGTTCAACGGCTCCGGCGGTGACTTTACCGGCGCGCCCCTGGCGGGCGGCACGGCGGCCAACAAGCTCGGGGGCGAGCTCTGGAACGACACGGCCAAGATGTCGAAGTTCGACATGGTCATGCTCTCCTGCGAGTGCAGCGAGAACAACGACAACAAGGGCGGCGACCTCGGTGTTCCCGGCGCGCGCCAGGCGATGTGGGACTACGCGAACGCGGGCGGCAAGATCTTCGCGACGCACTACCACTACACGTGGTTCAAGAACTCGCCCCAGCAGGACTGGCAGCAGGTCGCCAACTGGAACGCCAGCGGCGGCGGCTCCGGCGCGTACGACGTCGACCAGACGTTTCCGAAGGGCGCGTCGTTCGCCGACTGGCTCGTCAACGTGAACGCGTCGTCGACCAAGGGCACCATCCAGCTCACGGACGTGACCAACTCGCTCTCGAGTGTGAACGCTCCGGCGCAGAGCTGGATCAAGAAGGGTGACAACGCGGTTCGTTACTTCTCCTTCAACGCCCCGACGGCGGCGGCGCCCGAAGACCAGTGCGGTCGCGCGGTCTACTCGGACCTCCACCTCATGGGCATCAGCGCCGGCGGCGCGTCGTTCCCGACCGGTTGCCCGGCTCCGGGCGGTCTCTCTGCGCAGCAGAAGGCGCTCGAGTTCATGTTCTTCGACCTCTCGGGCTGCGTGCAGGCGGACGACACCCCGCCGACGCCCCCGAACTGATCGGGCTCACGAAAAGCTCATGAAGCGCCGAGGAGGCGCCCTCCAAAAAGGGCGCCTTTTTCGTGTTTTCAGGAGGGAGCAGCGGCGACGAAGCGCCGCAAGCGTCGGGACTTCGTCTAGCCTGGAGGGATGCGTTTCCTTCGCTACCTTGCCTCGATCACGGGAGCCGTCGGCTTGTTCACGGGATGTACTGCGCTGCTCGGGACCTTCGAGGTCGGCAGCAGCGGTCCCGACGCCGCTGCGATCGACGGGGCAGGTACGGACGGCCCGCTGAACGGGGAGTCGGGCAGCGATGGAGCCACCGATGCGCCGACCGCACCGCTGCTCACGTGCACCGTCGACAAGGGCCACATTCGCCTCCTCGACACGGCCCGCCCGAGAACCGGCCAGGGTGGTGGCGGCTCGCTCTCGTTCGACAGCCCGCACGTCTTCCACGTCGGTTCCAACAAGACGCGCGTCGTGGCTCGTCCTAGCCAGTCGCAAGGATTCACGGTCTACGAGTTCGATCCGAAGAGCGGCAACGGTCCTTCCAACACGCTCGACATCATCACGAGCGGCCGCATCTACGACGTGCAGCGCACGGACGACTCGATCCAGGTGCTTGCGGTCGGGGTTGGCGCGGATGCGGGACGCCTCCAGGTCCATCGGATCGCCGACGCGACGTTCACGGACGTCGTCATCGCGCTCACCCCGGTCAACGCGGTGAACGAGAGCTCGCCGGCGGGCACGAGAGGTCCGGCCGCCGCCTTCGCCAGCCTCGGTAACCCGGGGACGCCGGACTACTTCTGGACGTTCAGCTCGCCCATGTCGGCTGACGGGCCCTCCGACCTCGCGATCGGGCGCTCGACCGCGCTCGCCGCCAATCCGCAGAAGATCGTCTTCACCTCGAACGACCCGCTCAACCCGGCCTCCCCGCGCGCGCTACTGGCGGCGGGCGGGGAGATCTTCATGCCGCTCCAGCAGAACAACGACGGCCCGCCGACGACGACCGACAGCATCCTTCACACCCCGGACAACGCGCAGGCTGCGTTGCAGGCAGTCCCACGCTCGATGGGCAAGCCCGGAGGAAAGCCGAACATCTTCTTCGGCGCCGGTCGATCGGTCGCGACGTCCGGCGCGTACAACATGGCGTTCATCGAAGTGGACACCTCGTCGGCGACTGCGCCGCTCACGTTCCGCCTCGGCGCCGTGAAGGACAACGCCCTCGGCACGTTCGCGGTCCAGGATATCCCCGCTTCGTTCTCGCTCGACTCGGTCACGAGGCTCCCTTCCGACGGCGGCGATACGCGGTGGCTCGGCGATCACTTCGTCGCGACCGGCAAGGGGCAGGGCGTACCGGGAGTGAATTTCCTCTGGTACGACACGGCGAACAAGGCGCTGCGTGCGAACCAGACGGGCCCGGACACGCTGCTCAAGGACCGCACGGACGTGCATCGCACGTCGATGACGTTCGGCGGCATGCCGACCGCGATCTACACCGACTTCGAGCTCGTATGGACGGAGGCCGCGATGTTCGACGGCGCGGTCAGCGAGTCTCTGTTCTACGCTCCGGTGTCGTGCCTCAAGTAGCCGTCGCCAAGGTGGAGCTCGAGTAGCTCCGCGGGACAGTCGGGGTCATCGCGGTCGACGACGAGCCACGCGCGGCAGGGATCGTGATCGTCGAGCGTGATGCCTTCGGTCTTGTCGAGGAGCGGCGCGCCGCCCTCGTCGGTGATGATGCCAAGCTCGGCCTCGCCGAGGCGGTCGTCGAGGCGACCGATCGCGACGCCCGCGACGGGGCCGTCGCGCGTGGCGTCGGGGCTCGCCTCGGCGCACGCGAGGAACGCCGTCCAGCGGCCCCCGGTCGTGACGGCGTCCGTGAAGGTGAGCCGGGTGCCGCCCGCGGTGCCGAGGTCCCATTGCACGGCGTCGCGTAGCGGCGGGCAGGGAGGAGCATTCGCGTCGCGCGCGAGGCCGAGCAGGTAGGCGAAGAGCGCGTGGCGGTCGACGCGCGCGCTCGCGTCGACGGGCTGGCGATCTCCGACGCTCGCGCCGTTGCCGCGCTGGAGGAAAAGCACGTCGTCGCCGGCGATCGCCGCGCCCTCGATGTTGAGCTCGGAGCCCTGGAAAAATGGCACGTTTCGCATCGCCTCGTAGAGCGCGTGGGCC